>CAJBER010000138.1 GCA_903952135.1 uncultured Algoriphagus sp. | reverse complement strand
CCCTCAAATCGGTTGATTTCGGTTTTGTGAAAACATAACCCATTACAAATCATCGCTTTCATTTTCTCAAAAAATCTTCATAACCCTGAGGTCTGGAGCCTGCCTGCCGCAGGCAGGTTCAAATCTCCCTCTCGATACAAAGGCTTCCCAAATGGGGATCCTTATTTTTTCACTTTGTTTTTTAAACTATGTTTTTCGTTTACGTGCTATACAGCCCATCTGCTGACAAATTTTATGTTGGCTACACCTCAAATCTGGAATCAAGACTATTTTCTCATAATGTATTAGGAACCAAGGATTGGACAAAGCGGTATAGGCCTTGGAATCTGGTGTATACAGAAAGTTATGGATCTAAATCAAGCGCACTAAAACGAGAAAAAGAATTGAAAACAGGTGTGGGCCGTGAGTTTATTCGAAAAATGCTGAGAAAAGAATAAGGAAGCCGCCAGGCAGATTGGAACATAAAAAAAGCCTCCCTATTCGGGAGGCTTTCGCAAAATAAGGCAGTGCCGGCCTTATTTTACTCTTTCAACTACAGCTTTGAATGCTTCTGGATGATTCATTGCCAAGTCAGCCAAAACCTTTCTATTTAGTTCGATTTCTGCTTTCTTTAACAATCCCATCAACTGAGAATAGGATACTCCATAAGCTCTTGCTCCTGCATTGATACGCTGAATCCACAAAGCTCTGAATTCTCTCTTCTTCGCTTTACGATCTCTGTACGCATACTGAAGACCTTTCTCATACTTGTTTTTGGCTACAGTCCACACGTTCTTACCTCTTCCGAAGTAACCTCTTGTGGCCTTTAAAACCTTTTTTCTTCTTGCTCTTGACGCTACCGCGTTTACCGATCTAGGCATAGTGTTTTGTTTTTTGACTCGTGGTGTCCCTTTTTAGGAGCTTAGTGACCAACGCATCTGGTGAATAAATAAACCTGTTTAATCTAAGACAATTCTGAAAATCAGATTCTCAACATGTCTCGTACTCTACCCTCGTCAGACTCATGTACCAAACCAGCTTTGGTTAGGTTGTGCTTACGCTTGGTAGATTTCTTCGTTAGGATATGGCTTTTGAAAGCGTGCTTCCTTTTGATTTTGCCGGTACCGGTGAGGGTAAACCGCTTTTTTGCACTGGATTTGGTTTTTACTTTTGGCATTTTGCTGTATTTATTTTGGTTGAAATCACTTTTTTCCCGGCTTAGGGGCAATGAAAATATTCATTCGCTTGCCCTCCAATCTTGGCATCTGCTCCACCACACCTACATCTTCCAAAGCCTGAGCAAATTTTAAAAGCAACATTTCTCCGCGCTCCTTGAAAACAATGCTTCGTCCTACAAAGTGTACGTATGCTTTTACCTTGGCTCCTTCTTTAAGGAAACTGACAGCGTGCTTCAATTTAAAATTGAAATCGTGGTCATCCGTGTTGGGTCCAAACCGAATTTCTTTTAAAACAACTTTCGCCGCATTGGCTTTGATCTCCTTCTGCTTCTTCTTTTGCTCGTACTTAAACTTCGCATAATCAATGATCTTACATACCGGAGGATCCGCATTTGGGGAGATTTCGACCAAGTCTAAATCATTCTCCTGAGCGAGTTGAATGGCTTTTTCTGTCAGAAGTACGGCATTACCGCCCTCCACAAAATCACCCACTACACGAACCTCACGGACTCTGATCTTTTGATTGATCTTGTAAGGTTCTTCCTGTCTACCTCTTGGCTGCTGTGGTCTTTGATTCAAGTTAGCTACGTTTGTTTTAAATAAAATGGCCTGCAAATATCGGAATTATTTCGAATTCAAAAAATGGAATCCCATTTCTAGCCTATTCTTTGGCCAATGATTCAGAAATAATTCCTTGAAAATAACTAATAAACTCGGCTGGACTGAAAACTCCCAGGTCTCCATGTCCATGTTTTCGAACAGCTACCTTTCCTTCTTCTTGCTCTTTCTCCCCCACTATCAGCATGAAAGGCACTTTTTT
>CAJBER010000137.1 GCA_903952135.1 uncultured Algoriphagus sp. | reverse complement strand
TTCTCCTACCTTTTTTCCATTTCCTACTTTGGGGCTCGCTTCAAAGGATGGGCGAAGCAACCCGAACAGCCTACGGTAGAGGGGAAGTTGGAGCGGGTGCTCCGATTTGTCTTGGAGGAGCGTCCCTTTACCTTGATTGGGTCTAGCCGGACGGACTCTGGCGTAAGCTGTAGAAAGGGCTATGTGCAGCTTTTTGTGGAGGAGGAAATTGAATTTGAAGTTCTTTTGGAAACGATCAATATTCACCTTGGAGGAGATATTCGCCTAGAAGGGGTTGAGACCATTGCTCGGGACTTTAATTTGATTCAATCGGTCCGACAAAAAACCTACCGCTATTTCTTCGCCTCTCCCCAGGACTTTCATCCCTTTGCTTCCTCGTTCGTCTCCGCAGTTCCCTTTTTCAACTCCCTAGATCAAATGCAGGCCTTGGGAAACTTGTTTGTGGGAGTTCACAACTTTAAGGCTTTTTGCCAAGCGGCGTCTACCAAATCTTCCTACGAAAGGAGCGTGGAGGCAGTCTCTGTGTTTGTGTCAAATGACTTGACTTCTCCCTTTGCTCCAGCACAAGTTGGGGTAATAGAGGTAGTTGGGCAGGGGTTTTTGCACCATCAGGTGCGCAAGATGGTCTATGCGATTTGGAACTGGAATGCTGCGCAAATCCAGGAGCGCTTGGAAAACCCAGAAGGGGACTGGACTCCCGTGCCCACGGCACCTGCCAATGGACTGATTCTTTGGGATACGGTGCTCGAAAAAAAGAATTAAAGAGCTAATTCCATCACCGCATCATCCATCACGTATCCATTGCCGATGTCGATGACCTCCTTGTAGGTTTCTACAAATCCTTGGCTCCTATAAAAATCAATTGCTTTTTGGTTGTCCTTATTCACATTCAGGGTCAGAATTTGTTGACCTGCTGCTCGTGCTCGGCTCGCCACCTCTTGAAGTAGGGCTTTTCCAGTACCTTTTCCATGGCTGCTAGGGAGTAGGTACAATTTATGAAGTTTGGCCTTCGCGCCTTCTTTGTAGAAGAGTTCGAATCCAGCAAATCCAATTGCAGCTCCCTGCTCCTCAGCAATCAAAAAAGTATGCCCCTTCTCCACTTGCGATTCGAGTAGTTCCAGGTCGTACATCCAATTGAGCATGTAGGCAATCTGCTCCACACTCAAAATAGCTCCAAAGGTCGAGGGCCAAGTTTGGTGCGCGATGTGGTGTACTTTGGAGAGCTCTTCTTTTGCAATTTGTCTGAGTTGAACCATGGGGGTTGAATTTCTGGTTTGCGCTTAAAAAGCAAGCAGTTCTTGAAGTTTCACCTTGAATCTATCCGTAGGCAAGAATTGTTTTTCCAAGTTGGGAGCAAAAGGCACTGGTGTATCCAAACTTCCTTCCCGCATCACGGGAGCATCCAGCCATGAGAAGCAGTGCTCCGAAATCCAAGCGCAGATTTCAGCACCAATCCCGCCAGTGAGTGTGTCCTCGTGTAGGAAGATTACTTTTCCTGTCTTTTTCACCGTTGCTGCTACCGCTTCCTGATCCCAAGGGAGCAAGGTACGGAGGTCCAAAATGTCGGCAGAGATACCGAGTTCTTCCACGGCCTTGGTTGCCCAATGCACGCCCATACCGTAGGTGATGATCGAAACTTGAGTTCCAGTAGCTGCTAGAGCCGCTTTTCCGATTTCTACGGTGTAGTAGCTATCAGGTACTAGCCCCGAGATGGATCGGTAGAGGAGTTTGTGCTCAAAGTAGAGGTAGGGATTCGGGTCTTCCAAAGCCGCATTGAGGAGGCCTTTGGCATCCTGAGGATTGGAAGGATATACGATCTTTAAACCAGGGGTATGAAAAAACCAGGCTTCGTTGGATTGCGAGTGAAATGGGCCAGCAGCCGTACCGGCTCCAGTAGGCATTCGAATCACTACATCCGCATTTTGTCCCCAGCGGTAATGGATTTTGGCCAGGTTGTTTACGATTTGATTGAAGCCCACGCTCACAAAATCGGCAAACTGCATTTCGACCATGGCTTTGTAGCCTTTGATGGATAGCCCAAGTCCTGCGCCAATAATGGCACTTTCGCATAGGGGCGTGTTGCGCACTCGATCCCCTCCAAATTGGGATTTAAACCCATCCGTAATTTTAAATACTCCTCCATAATCCCCAATATCCTGTCCCATCAGCACCAAGTTGGGGTATTTTTCCATTGATTGACGAAGGCCATCGCTGATCGCATCAATGAAGCGCTTTTCCGTTTGTGTGGACCCTGGGGCTTGCACCTGTTGTGTCCAGGGGGCATACACATCGCCCAATTCTTTTTCCAACTGCGCATTCACTGCTTCTTCCGCAAAGGCAATTTCTAAGGCATCGTTAATTTGGGTTTTAACTTTTGTATTGAGTGTTTCTTTGAGTTCTTCATTCAACACGCCAATGGAAATGAGGTAATCCTCGTAGCGGTCTACGGGATCCAGTTGCCCCCATTCTTCCATCATGAATTTGGGAACATACTTGGTGCCAGATGCCTCCTCGTGGCCGCGCATTCGGAAGGTGATTGCTTCGACGAGCACAGGTCTTGGATTTTCTCTCAGGTCTTCTGCAAGGCGTAAAATGGTATCGTATACTTCTAGGACATTGTTGCCTTGAATCCGTACTGCCTCCATGCCATATCCTGGGCCCTTTTCAGTGAAGTATTGAAAGGCAAACTGCTCCTCGCTGGGAGTGGAAAGGCCGTAGCCATTGTGTTCGACCACAAAGATCACTGGTAGTTTCCAGACTGCGGCCACATTCAATCCCTCGTGAAAGTCTCCTTCTGAGCTCGCGCCATCTCCAGAAAAGACCAGAGTCACTTTTTTCTCATTTGCAAGTTTGTGTGCTAACCCAATCCCATCCGCCAAGGCGAGCTGGGGGCCTAAATGGGAAATCATACCCACTACATGGTGTTCGATGCTTCCAAAGTGGAAAGAGCGATCTCTGCCCTTTGTAAAGCCCAACTCTTTGCCCTGAAACTGTGCAAATAGGCGCTCGAGAGGCATATTTTTGCCCGTGAAGATTCCTAAGTTGCGGTGCATGGGAAGGATAAACTCATCCGAAGCAAGGGCATTTACCGCACCAATCGAAATGGCTTCCTGCCCCCATCCACTAAACCACTTGGAGATCCGTCCCTGACGAAGCAGAATCAGCATTTTTTCTTCAATTCTTCGCGGTACTAGCAAGGATTCGTAGAGTTTCAGCAGGGTCTCGTCTGAATAATTTTTTCGATCAAAAGTTAATTTTTGGGCGTTTGGGGCGGTGAATTCCATAGAGGGTAATTTTCGAAACTAAGGTACACCAAGACAAATAAACCCCAAAAGTTTTGGGGGAGGAATGGCTAAAAATAAACAGGGGTGGGAGGTAATTTACTCTCCTGCAATGCGCCCCGACTCGCATCGGGGGCTAAAAATAAATGCAAGGAGTTAAAAAATTTTGCTGTATGTGACGAAATTAGGTAATACTAGACCCCTACTTCCAATCTCCACGTTAAGGTTGTTTTACCAATGTGTTAAGAAGGGATGAGCAAGCGGGGAAAAGACAGCGTCCAAACAAGAGCCAAGGCAGCTAACTATTCTTTTTCAAGCCTTTTTACCTACCTTCGTCCTCCCAAATCGATGTAAATTCTGTGAAAGCAAGAACATTAAAAAAGGATAAAGTCAACATCATCACGATGGGCTGCTCCAAAAACCTGGTGGATTCTGAGGTGCTCCTCACCCAACTCAAGGGCAATGGCATCGATGCCAGCCACGAGTCTGATCGTCAGGACAACAACATCATCATCATCAACACCTGCGGATTTATTGACAATGCCAAGCAAGAATCCATCGATACGATTTTGCAATATGTAGATGCGAAGGAAAAGGGCCTGGTAGACAAGGTCTACGTGACGGGCTGCCTTTCGCAGCGGTACAAGGATGACTTGGAACAGGAGATTCCACAAGTTGATGCATTCTTCGGAACACGCGATCTGCCTGCCATTTTGAAAAAATTCAAAGCCGATTACAAGCATGAATTGGTAGGGGAGCGCTTGCTGACCCACGCCAGTCACTATGCCTACATGAAGATATCCGAGGGCTGTGATCGCCCTTGTTCCTTCTGTGCCATCCCGCTGATGCGTGGAGGCCATATTTCCAGACCCATCGAAGAACTCGTCAAAGAAGCCCGTCATCAGGCTGCCAATGGTACCAAGGAACTGTTGCTCATCGCACAAGATTCGACTTACTATGGCTTGGACTTGTACAAAAAGCGAAACCTTGCTGATCTCCTCCGCAACTTGTCCGATGTGGAAGGGATCGATTGGATTCGACTCCACTATGCCTATCCTACCGGCTTTCCGATGGACGTCATCGACGTCATGAAGGAGCGTCCCAATATTTGCAAGTACCTAGACATTCCCCTCCAACACGGTTCGACGGATGTGCTCAAGGCCATGCGCCGAGGAACTACCCGCGAGAAGCAGGAGGAATTGATCCACAGCATCCGTGACCTGATCCCTGAGATTGCGATTCGTACGACCCTCATTGCCGGGCATCCTGGTGAAGGAGAAAAGGAATTCCAAGAGATGGTCGATTTTGTGGAGCGCATGAAGTTTGAGCGCTTGGGTGTCTTTACCTACTCCCACGAGGAAAATACGCATGCCTTTGGGATGGAAGACAAACTCTCCCAAGAAGAAAAGCAAGCGCGCGCCAATCACTTGATGGAGGTACAAGAGCAGATCAGTTACGACCTCAACCAAGAAAAAATCGGCAAGACCTTTAAGGTGTTGATTGATAAGAAGGAGGGAGGACATTTTGTGGGTCGAACCGAGTTTGATTCCGTGGAGGTAGACAACGAGGTGCTTATCGATGCAGCCACCCAGTTTTGCCGCGTAGGTGATTTTGTAAATGTCAAGGTGTACGATGCCACCGAGTTTGATTTATATGCCACAGTGGTGGACTAAAATAGAAAAGGAGCAAAGCTCCTTTTTTTATGCTGATTATAAAAAGAACTGAAAAACTTCATAGCGTTTTATTTGTTCTATACGTACTACCTGTGATTTTGGATTTTCCATCCCCTCACTTATGAAAACCTTTCAAACGTTAGTCCTTCTTCTTTTTCTAAGCGCTCAGGCTGCGCAAGCGCAAGGGTTTTTCTACTTCGGGAATTCGAATTTGGTGGGAACGGGAAAGATGGAGGGTGAAAGCAAGGAAGGTGTTTGGAGAATCTATTCCCGAAAGTTATTGGCTGAGAATCCTGGTCCTGCTGTAGCCGCGGTGCAAGAACAGGAAGTGAAGGAAAATTTTAATTTAGACATGCCCCTGTACCAATTGGAGTTTAAAGACAACCTTTTGGATGGGGTCTTTGAGGAATTTTTCCCGGAGGGCACTGCCAAGAAAGTGGTCAACTATCAAAAAGGGATGCTTCATGGAGATTTTTTTGAATTTAGTAAGGAGGGTGAAGTCCTTCTTTCAGGTTCCTATTTCCAAGGCGAAAAATCAGGTGACTGGTTTGTCTACCGATCCGATGGCAGCCTAAAATCTGAATACAGTTACCAAAACAATGCATTGAATGGATTTTCCATTGCCTATTATGCTTCAGGGCAAGTTTCCGAGCGTATTCCCTTCGAACTGGGCGAAATCAATGGGATATACGAATCTTTTTTCCCAGACGGAAGGCCAAAGCAGCGAGTAGTTTTTGTAGACGGTCAAGAGCAGGGTGAGTTTACGCAATTTCATGCGGATGGGAAGTTGGCTATCGTAGCAAATTTTGCGAAGGGGATCTTGGAAGGGATTTGGGAAGACTACGATGATCAAGGTCGCTTGCTTTCGAAAGGGATCTACCAGCAAGGAGACCGGGTAGGAGAATGGAAGGAGATTTATCCTTTGGTACCCGAATTTTACCAAAAGGGCAATTATGAAAATGGCGCTAAAAATGGTGCCTGGCAAGTGCTAGGTAAAGAGGAATTTGTGCATCAAGAAGAAATCTTTGAGGAAGGAGTTTTAAGGGGATTCAGTCCATTCACGACTCGATCGGGAGAGATTTTGGATGCGGGAAGCCTGGCCAATGGAGATGGAAGGAGGGAGATGTATGATGGGGAAGGTAACCGTCTCGAGAAGGGGAGGTATATCAATGGCTTGCGTACGGGCACCTGGTTTACCTATTTTCCGCAAACCAGTTTGGTCGCTAGTTCGGGCACTTACGCCGCCGGAGAGAAGCGAGGTACCTGGAAGCAGTATGATTTTAAGGGGCAGCTCGTGAGTGAGCAAGTATTCGAAGGGGGTCATACCAGTGATTCCGAACGTATCTCAAATCCACAAACAGCATCTACTCAAAATAGATCAAGATTGTATCGGCCGAATCAATCTCTGAACGGTTTGATTAAACCTCAGATCCTAGTTTTAACCCCGGATGGAGTACTGGGTGTTTCTGGACCTGGAATGTTTCAATTGGGAAATTAATATAATAGAAATACAATTGAAATAAAATAGAAATAGCCCGAGCGAGCTCGGGGAAATAAGGAATTCAATTCGTATTTCTACCTTATTTCACGAAGCGAAGCGTATTTTCATCGTACTTCCATTAAATATTTCACGGAGCGTAGCGGCGTGTATTTCCATTGTATTTCTACATTATTTCCATTTTCTCTCCCCATTTAACTAATTTCGCATCAAATCCCATTCAATGAAGCTGATCGAAGTCGTTACCCCTGCACACCAAAAAGCATTTTTAGCGCTAGCTGTGTGGTTGTATCGCAACGAGAAAAATTGGATTCGCCCCATTGATCAGGACATTGAGGGGCTCTTCCATGCGGAGACCAACAAACTTTTTAGAAATGGTGCCAAGGCCAAGCGCTGGTTGCTCCAGGATGAATCTGGGAAGACCATTGGACGGATTGCTGCCTTTGTCAATCCTAAAATGAAGGAAAAGCAACCCACAGGCGGCGTTGGTTTTTTTGAATGCATCGAAAACCAAGACGCTGCTTTTCTGCTGTTTGATCAAGCCAAAGCCTGGCTCCAAAGCGAAGGCATGGAGGCCATGGATGGACCGATCAACTTTGGGGAGCGCGACAAGTGGTGGGGACTCTTGGTGGATGGATTTTCAGAGCCGAATTACAACATGCCCTGGAATTTTGGGTACTACCAGACCTTTTTTGAGAACTATGGATTTCAGCTTTACTTCAAGCAATACACCTACGCGCGAGATGTACAAAACGTAGGATTTGACCAAAAGATGATCCAGCGTGCCCAAGTGATCCTAGCCAATGAAGATTACAGCTTCCGCTACATCAAGGGCAAAGAGCTCCAGGAAAAAGCACCCGAGTATTTCATGACCGTGTACAACAAGGCTTGGGCCCGACACATGGGCAAATCCATTGCCTTGAAAGAAGCGCAAATGATGTTTGCCAAGATGAAACCTATCTTAGATCCACGATTGATTTACTTTGCCTTTTTCAAAGGAGAGCCAGTCGGGTTTTTTATTCAGATCCCCGAGATCAATCAGATTTTCAAACATGTAAATGGGAAAATGGACCTGATAGGTAAACTCAAATTTCTCTGGTACAAGACCTTTTTTCCACCCAATAAAATGCTCGGGCTGGTCTTTGGTGTGGTGCCAGAGCATCAGGGCAAAGGGGTGGAGGGCGCCATTGTCTTGAGCTACGACCAGATGAGTGGCAAGGCCTCCTTTCCCTACAAAACCATCGAGATGAACTGGATTGGGGACTTTAATCCCAAAATGATGCGGGTATGTGAACAATTGATATCCAAAATCTACAAGACCCACCATACCTATCGCTACCTTTTCGATCGGGAAAAGCCATTTGAAAGACACCCCATTTTTACCTAAGGAATAGCGGGTAGATCCAAAGACCTCGAATTGAATACCCACAACTAGTAAAGAATTCCAACCAAAATAAAATGAAAAAGTACAACGTAACTGGCATAGGAAATGCCTTAGTAGACATTGAGTTTAAGGTGACCGACCAGTTTTTTGCGGACAATGGAGTAGAAAAAGGTCTCATGACCCTTGTGGATGAAGAGCGTCAAAACCACCTCATGCAGGTCATCCACCATGCTGAAGCCAAAAAGCAAGCGGGTGGATCAGCGGCCAATTCCGTAGTGGCGGTAAGTCAGTTTGGAGGCAAATCCTTCTACTGCTTCCGCGTAGCCAATGACGAATTGGGGCATTTTTACCTTCAAGATTTGATTGATTCTGGAGTGGATATTGCCTTGACTACGGCTAAGCTCGAGTCCGGTGTGACGGGCAAGTGCCTGGTGATGGTGACCGAGGATTCGGAGCGGACGATGAATACCTTTTTGGGAATCACGCAGAATTTCTCGAGCCAGGATGTGCATGATGCGGCCATTCAAGACTCTTCCTATTTGTTTATCGAGGGTTACCTGGTGACCTCTCCCAATGGCAAGGAAGCCATGCTTCATGCCAAGAAGGTGGCCGAGGCAGCAGGCACCAAGGTAGCCTTGACCTTTTCTGACCCAGCCATGGTCAAGTATTTTAAGGCCAACTTTGACGATGTGATCGGTCCAAGTGTGGATCTGCTTTTCGCAAACGAAGAAGAAGCCATGTTGTATACAGGCAAAAGCACCTTAGCCGAAGCGCGTGAAGAAATGAAAAAAGCAGCCAAGCATTTTGTGATCACGATGGGAAAAAATGGAGCCATGATCTTCGATGGAGATACCTTCATCGACATCGAGCCTTATCCTACCACAGCCATCGACAGCAATGGCGCAGGTGATATGTTTGCGGGCGCCTTCCTCTATGGCATCACCAATGGACATTCCTATGCGGAGAGTGGGAAGTTAGCCTCTATGGCCAGTTCACGCATCGTAAGCCAATTTGGGCCAAGACTAAAGTGGCATGAGGCCAAAGAGATTTTGACCAAGCTAAAGCCCTAACTTGAAACAATAGAAGCTATTCATTAAAAAAGCGGTTAAGCGATTATCTCTTAACCGCTTTTTGTTGGTTTAACCTAAAATGTCGTGTCAATGTCGTCTCGGGCTTTACACTAAAAATCACCTAACGATTACCTTTGTACCATGGATTTAGGAGATAAAATAAAAAGTGCTCGTTCAGCAAAAGGAATGACACAAAAAGAACTGGCAGATAGTACAGGGCTTTCAGAACGAACAATTCAACGAATTGAGAATCACGAAGTAGAGCCTTCAGGTTACTCACTAAATAAAATCTCTGATGTTTTAGAGTTTGATTGCACGCAAGAAAAACTACGCATCATGAAAAGAAGAAACCAAGTCTTATATATTATTTTAATAATTTGGACTCTTGCCTTGATTTTTAATGTGTTCTTTACCTCGTTTGATTTTGCTTCCCGTTGGTGGGAATTACTGATCTGGGCATTTACTTTAATCAGTGTGGCAACAGGACAGATTTACATTCCTTATCGGAAAAAAAAGAAACAAACTAAATAAGGAGTCAATGGATTCACTCCAGACACCTTCTGTTTTTAAAAATGGTCCTTTCAAACTAAAGTTTAGTAGTTAGTAGTTGTCTTGACCTTGTAAATCAAAAAAATAGTCCGACTTGAAGTGCCTCCTTTAAAAAGGACTTATGTTTGCAAGGAAACTAATTTGCAGTTCATCCCGTACTTAATCCAATACCTTTTTATAACCAACCTTTAGTACCATGAAAAAAACAATTCTTTTGAGTCTTCTCTTGGGATGGATAATCCTTCCTCTGGCTGCTCAGACTAAAATCGAATTCAAGGAATTTACCTTGGACAACGGACTTCATGTGATCATGCACCAGGACAATACCACGCCTATCGTGGTCACTTCTGTGCTTTACCACGTGGGATCCAAAAATGAGAATCCTGAGCGTACGGGATTTGCACACTTTTTTGAGCACCTCATGTTTGAAGGTTCTGAAAATATTGACCGTGGTCAATACATGAACATTATCCAAAGCCGCGGAGGAACGCTCAATGCCTACACTTCCAACGACATTACCTACTACTACGAGTTGCTACCTTCCAATGAATTGGATTTGGCCTTGTACATGGAAAGTGAGCGAATGCTGCACTCCAAGGTGGACATGACCGGTGTGGAAACACAGCGTGAAGTAGTGAAGGAGGAGCGTAGACAGCGTTACGAAAACCAGCCTTACGGCACCATCCTACCCGAAACACTCAAGAGAGCGTACACTACGCACCCATATCAGTGGGCTCCGATTGGTTCGATGGATCACTTGAATGCGGCTACTATTGAGGAATTCCAGCAGTTCTACAAGGATTTTTATGTGCCCAACAATGCGACCTTGACCATTGCCGGTGACTTAGACTACGCTAAAACTGAGGCGATGGTGAGAAAGTACTTCTCAGAAATCCCAAAGGGTACCAAGCCTGTTTACCGTCCTAAAATCACCGAGCCAAAGAAAACAGCTGAGGTTCGTGACATCATCTACGACAATATTCAGATTCCAGCAGTAATTCAGGCCTACAACTTGCCTGCAAGAAATCACCCAGATAGCTACGCCTTGTCCATGCTTTCTACCTACTTGACTGGTGGAAAATCTTCTTTGATGACCAAGGAGCTAGTAGATAAGCAGCAAAAAGCCTTAGTGGTAGCGGCTATTCCTCTTGAATTGGAAGACGGTGGTGTATTCTTGATGTATGGCATCGCCAACATGGGCGTAGATCCAAAAGATCTAGAGACCGAAGTAGACAAATTGATCAAGCAGGTTCAAGATCAAGGTATCAGCGATGAGGAGTTTACCAAGTTGAAAAACATCATGGAAAACAACATTGTGAGTGGGAACTCCACCGTAGCAGGTATTGCTGAGAATTTGGCAGAAGCAAAGGTGATTTTTGGCAATACCAACTATGTCAACCAAGTGATGGATGCCTATTCCAAAGTAACCAAAGAAGATATTCAGCGGGTAGCCAAAACCTACATGGATCTGACTGGACGCGTGGTATTGTACTATTTGCCGAAATCAGCCAAGCCAGTATCTGAATAATTCGTTGACTAAACGTATCGAAAAGACATGAAAAAATTCGCATTAGGAATATTAGTTATGCTACTGGCCACGGGAATCACCTTTGCCCAGGTAGATAGAAGTAAGTTGCCGGCTTCTGGCCCAGCTCCTGAAATCAAGATCGGGGAGGCGGAAACCTTCACGCTTGCCAATGGATTGAAAGTGTTTGTGGTGAAAAACACCAAACTCCCACGTGTATCCTT
>CAJBER010000136.1 GCA_903952135.1 uncultured Algoriphagus sp. | reverse complement strand
TAGTCCTATTCAGGAAACCTCACGATTTTCAAACTAATAGCTTCTAGGCGTAATTCCATTACGGTTTTGCTACCTATAATTTGAATAGTAAAATCTCCCCAACCTAAACAAAAAAGACCCGATAGGGTCTTTTTTGTTTAAGGAATAAAGTTGATTGGTGGAATGATCCAAGTAAATCAATAGTACTGGGCTAGGTCAAGGGTAGTCCCGTCCATGTCACTAGAAATTTTGGTGATCACTCTTCTGGTTTTCCCATCGTAGACCACATCGCCAACATTGCCTACAAAACTCGCTGTGGTGAATGGGCTCACCCCGGAGCAACAAGCTCCACTACCCGGCTGGGAACCGATGCCAATGGTGACTGCAATATTTTTTGAGCCGGTACCTTTAATCTTGAAACTAATACGTTCGGCACTAGGAACCGAGAGTTCTGTCTTTGTCTTTACGGCAGAGGATGCAAATGCAAGGGGTAAAGCAAGCATTACAGCAACTAGGAAAAGGGAGGTTTTTTTCATTTGAATTCTGTTTAGGTGAAAAATCAATTCTAAAATAATTATCAAAGTGCTCTTACGCGAATATTTTTAAAATATACTTTTTGCCCATGGTGTTGAAACATGAGGTACCCCTCTTTATCTGAGTGAAAATTAGGGTTTTCCTTAAACTTGCTTCCAGACAATAGGGAATCCATTGCTGGGCTGCCTATTGTGAATTCCAACACTTTAACTCCATTAAGCCAATGCACTACATGACCTGATTTGTGCGAAAGGACGGCCTTATTGAATTCACCTATGGGATTAAGCTTTTTATTTTTTGGAATAATTAAGTCATATAAGGAACCTGCGGATCGGATGGCTGTGGTATCGTAAAAGTAGGTATCCTCCAAAATCTGAATTTCAAAATTATCCATCCAATTTAGGCTATTCCCATTACCCGCCTCCATGGAGAGGTTCTCCTGCATGTGGAAGAAAACTCCAGAATTCGCTGCCGTATCTACTGCCCACTCATATTCCAGTTCAAAATCCTTATACCTTTTTTTGGTAATCAAATCCCTGTTCGCGGTGTCTGGGTTGGTCATCAATACTCCGTTTGCTACAATCCAAACCCCCTCAGGAAATTCACTTATTCCATAGCCTCGAAATGCATCAGTAGATGAGCCATCAAACAGTACTTCCCAATCATTTTCCACTTGCAAATTCTCCTCTTTTTTGGATGGATTGCAGGCAAATACTAAAACTGAAACCAAAGCAATCGCAAGGAATTTGGATTTCATTGAGTTTAACGAGGACCAGAGATTCGCTTTCATTTTTCGATATGTATTTTTAAAGTGATTTAAATGATGCTTGAGTTACTTGCTGCAATACAACTAAGATTTATGTGCAGTCATTTGAGAAGCTGGATTGAGGACAGCGTAAAAGAAGGTTGGAATGCTATTTTCTTCAAGTATAGGTAGGCCACCGCAAAGGATAAATAGAATTGTTCCCAGTTCGGAAATCAAAAGGATAGGAGGATTAAATAAAGGATTGGCGATGAATCATTCGCCAGATCATTTAAATAAGGGATAAATCCGATCCTAAATCATTGGATTTTAGCCTTTAGGTAAGTAGCAATTTTTTGCTCCATTTTTGCACGAAGTTCCTTGAGAATCTCTTGATGCAAAAGATCAGCAGCAAGATTGTTGCTTTCCAAGGGGTCTAGCGCCAAGTCATAAAGTTCTTCCTGCTGTGGATCATTGATGTAGCGCAAATACTTCCATCTCTCCGTTCGAATCGCTTCACTTGGAGCAATAATATCCACTTGCCACAGGTGTTCGGATAGAAAATCTTTTCGTTCGGCCAGTTCGTTGGATAGAAGACTAGTTCCCTGCCAGGATTTGGGGGCAGTTATACCAGCAAGATCAAGAATAGTGGATGGGATGTCTATATTCAGCGCAAAATCAGTATTTCTTTCTCCTCCAATTTGCCGCGGATCATACAGAATAAGCGGCACCCTTAAGGAGTTATCGTACATCAGCCATTTCCCTGCAAGCTGCCTTTCTCCCAGAAAATACCCATTGTCTCCCATCAAAATGATGACCGTATTTTCAGCAAATCCTTTTGCTTCCAAGGCTTTTCGGATCTTCCCGATTTCAGCATCTACTTCAGAAATCATTCTAAAGTACCCTTTTACGCTACGCTGGTACTTTTCTGGAGTATCAAAGCGCCAGAACCATCGGGTCCGATTTTCACCAGTTCGAATGTATTCCGGTAGCGTTTGAAAATACTTGTCCTCGGAAAGCAATGGATCAGGGACAACCAGGTTTTGGTATAGGGTATCGTATGCTGAAGACCAGAAATACTGCAATTCCGCACCATCATGCGCATGTGGAGCTGAGAAACTTAAGGATAACATAAAAGGCTTCTCAGCAGGCGTATTCGCTATAAAATCGATCGCTTGTTGACTGGTATATCGGCTGAGGTGTACCGTGTCCTCTTTTATTTTTTTGAAAAAATACCCCCTCCGATCCGTAAACAAATTGTTACGATCATACTCCTCCCCTGCATCAAATAGCTTCGCAAATCCAGGGTAATTGATGCCAAATTTCCCAAAAAACCCCGTCGTATATCCTGCATCCCTGAGCATTACTGGGTAGGATTGGGCTACGTAGGCCTCTTGAATATCCCCTTGCCCAAAAGTATAGCCATGGGTTCGCTCATACAGTCCAGTGAGAATACTCGCTCTGCTTGCGGCACAAATCGGTGTCGTGACGAAAGCATTTTCATAGTAAATCCCCTCTTTCGCCATTCGATCCATTTCTGGAGTTCGAATCATGGTGTTTCCTGCAAAACCCAGCGCATCCCAACGGTGATCGTCCGTAAGTATAAAGATGATATTCGGCTTTTTTACCTGCGAAAAAGCTGAAAACGTCAGGTTAAAAAAAAGAAGTGAAAGGAGGATTTTACCCATAAAATTAGGATGTAGCTGCCTGTTTGTGGATTGTAAAATTCAATACAAGTCCATTTGAACTAAACTAACTGATATCTATTGATTTTGCAAAGTCTCAGTCACAGTTGTGGTAGTAGAACCTAAAGAAAATAAGGGTTGAAGTTCAAGAAAGAGACCTGCAAACCGCAGACTCTTGTCCGTCTACGAGTTACCTGAATTTTTATACCGTTAGAATTAGCTAGAAATACGATATTTTGTATCTTAACTTAGATTTTAACTAGATGAATTCTAAGGTCAGTTCTTCAAACAACCTATTCTACCTCTTGAAGTGGACAATGGCCACTCTTGGAGTAATGGTGCCTGTCATTTCGGCTTTAGCAGAAACTGTAGGATCCGACACCGCTACAGATTTCTGGCTGTGGCAATTTTTTGGCCGTTTGCATCCCATGGTAGTTCATTTCCCGATTTCACTGCTGATTTTTGCAGGCTTTCTCGAGCTGTTTACCCTTAAAGATTTCAATTCCAAGTTCCGTCCTGCCATCCAACTGCTCGTCTTGGTTGGATCGATAAGCACCCTAATCTCTGCGCTTTTTGGTTGGCTCCACGCCAGTAGTGAAGGCATAAGCGGAGAAACCTTCGATCTGCACCAACTAATCGGGTTCATCACTTCAGGATTGGCTGTGGTTCTCCTTTATTTTTCAAGGAAGACAAGCCGGCAATCCCAGTCTTCCACACGAATGATTTACCGGATGCTTCTTTTTGCTTCTGGATTGGGAATCGGAATCGCTGGACATTTGGGTGCCTCACTTACCCACGGGGAGGACTTTTTGACGGAAGTTATCCCCTCCTGGGATGAAGAATCGGAAGCACCTGAAAGCTTAACCATAGACCTTGCTTCATTCGCCTCCGATCTTTCTGTAGAAAAAGAAATTCAGCTTGTCACGAACGTGCGGTCGGTACTGGCCCATAATTGTTACAAATGCCACTCAGGAGCAAAAATTGAAGGTGAATTGCGATT
Organism: uncultured Algoriphagus sp.; assembly: GCA_903952135.1. Taxonomy (GTDB): domain Bacteria; phylum Bacteroidota; class Bacteroidia; order Cytophagales; family Cyclobacteriaceae; genus Algoriphagus. The sequence continues at coordinate 15,722 of CAJBER010000136.1, read as the reverse complement.
GGATGAAAAAGAATTTGTCTTTGCTGGGGGAGAAAATGGACAGATTATCGTTCCAGGAAACCCTGGAGAAAGTGAGCTGATCCGGAGAATTTCCCTTTCCAAAAACCACAAAGAGGTCATGCCTGCCAAGGGCAAATTACTCAAAGACGAAGAAATTCAACTGCTAACACTTTGGATCGAAAAAGGAGCGCCTTGGCCGGAAGGAGTAGCTCAACAATCCGTCTATCGCGTAGCGGCCCTGGCTCCGAGAAAGCCCGTACTTCCTCCAATACAACCTGGGCTTGAACATCCAATTGATCGGCTGGTAAATAAATACTTTCAAGAAAATCAACTCAGCTTTGGCAGTCCTGTCGATGACCGCACCTTTCTCCGAAGAATTTATTTAGACATCATTGGGCTCTTGCCTACCCCGAAGGAACTGGCAGCCTTCCAGGCAGATCGCAACCCTCAGAAAAGGGAAATTGAAATCCAGAAACTTCTAGATAGAACCGATGATTATGCCCAGCATTGGATGACTTTTTGGAACGACAACCTACGAAATGACTACACCGGCACGGGATACATCACTGGAGGACGGTTTGCCATCTCCGATTGGCTTTATTCGGCTATTCGAGACAACAAGCCGTACAATCAGTTTGTCAAAGAACTGCTGAATCCTTCCGAAAAATCAAAAGGTTTTATTGAAGGCATACGTTGGCGCGGAACAATCAATGCTTCCCAGCGAACGGAATTGCAGGCTGCTCAAAATGTGGGGCAAGTTATCCTAGGCCTAAATCTCAAGTGTGCTTCCTGCCATGATAGCTTTATCAATGACTGGAAGCTCGAACAGGCCTATGCTTTCGCGAATATTTTTGCCGATTCTACCCTAGAAGTAAATCGTTGTGAAATCCCTACTGGCAATATGGCCAAAACCAAGATCCTCTGGGAAGAACTCGGCGATATCGATTCGCTCGCCACCAAGGCAGAAAAATTACGGCAGCTTGCCGATCAACTTGTTCAGCCTGCCAATGGAAGGATGTACCGGACCCTAGTCAATAAAGTATGGAAGCAGCTGATGGGAAGGGGAATTGTAGAACCTGTGGACGAGATGGACAACCTACCTTGGAGCCAAGATTTGATTGATTGGCTGGCCGTAGATTTTGTGGAAAATGGCTACGACATCAAGCGCCTGATTTTTCAAATTACCAGCTCCAAAATCTATCAAAACCCCTCGGTGACCATTTCATCGGCAGACAAACTCATGGCTGAGGATTTCAAGTTTCAGGGAATGGTCAGAAGAAGGATCACTGCAGAACAATTTTCCGATGCGGTTTCTGAAATTTCCGCACCCTTATTTGATTCTGTGGAAGTGAAATTCCGCCCTTACCAATTGATTCCTGAAGCAAAATCTAATTTGGGGTTTGCGCGAGCCTCCTTAGTGGCCAACAATGAATTCCTAAAATCCCTGGGCCGCCCAAATCGGGAAATAGTCTCCGTCAGTAGGGACTCTCAGGCCAACTTGCTTCAAGCCTTGGAGCTCAGCAATGGAGAAAAATTGAATAATTCGCTCGTCAAAGGAGGGGAAAAATGGGCAAGTGCATTTGGTGATCCGAATGTCCTGGCGGAGCAATTGTATGCCAAAACATTACTTCGAAAACCGAACCCCAGGGAGCTAGAAGTGGCGAAGAAAGTGCTCGGTGCAAAACCGAATGCAGCGGCAGTTCAAGACTTATTATGGGCTGTAATTATGTTGCCCGAATTCCAACTTATCTATTGAAAACAGGAGCTCCTAGGCTGTCCTGCATCGCAAAATATAAATTTCAAGAGTCATGAAAACCCTGCAAAACCGACGCGAATTCCTGAAAAAAACCAGCGCAGCCACCCTGGCTACTTTGGGTATGTGTGCTCCTCTGGCCGGTTTGCTTTCCTCCTGTGAAACTAAAATTCCCGCTACCGCTGATTCCGTTATCTTATTGTTTATGGCAGGTGGGATGGCACATACGGAGACTTTTGACCCCAAAAAATACACTGCTTTCCGCAAAGGAATGGAAGCGAAGGAGGTGCTCAGTACCTTTCCTGCGATCCCGACCAAACTGGATGGAATTCAGTTTTCTGAAGGACTCGAAAATATTGCTTCGGTCCTAGATAAAGGCACGCTGATCCGCTCCTATCAGGCAGCAGATCTGGGACATATCTTGCATACCCGACACCAATACCATTTTCATACCTGCTACGAACCTCCGCAATCGGTGGTGGTGCCCCATTTAGGAAGTTGGATTGCAAAGGAAAAAGGCCCACTAAATTCAGTAATTCCTCCCTTCATCAACATTGGACAGCGGTTTACTGTTGGCGAAGCAGAAGAGCTAAAAGCATTTCACTCTGCTGGATTTTTAGGTTCCAACTATGGTCCATTTTTGATTCCTGATCCTTCGGCGGGATTGGAAGCCGTAAGACCTCCTGTTGGAATGGACTACAAACGATTTGAAAGTAGAAATAAGCTCTACAATGACCTGATTGCTGCTGGTCCCGTGGGAGAATTTGGTTCTGAATACCAAAAGGAATCGCTCAAGCAATCCATGGAGCAGGCGTACATCTTACTTAATTCTCCAGAGGCAAAGGCATTTGATCTCAGTCAGGAACCCAAAGAAAGCTATGCCAAATACAATACTGGCCGATTTGGACTTGGCTGTCTACTCGCCAAACGCTTGATTGATCAAGGAGCGCGATACATTACCGTGACGAGTGAATATGAACCCTTCTTTGGCTGGGATACCCATGACAACGGGCACACCCGACTGAAAGACATGAAAAAACTAATCGATAGTCCCATCGCACAATTGATCAAAGATCTGGATCAAAGCGGAAAACTTGAGCGGACCCTCGTGATTGTGGCGAGTGAATTCAGCAGGGATATGCTGATGGAAGGAAGGCCCGATCTAAAAGTTCAAGATCAGGTAGAGGTTCCCGATATCATAAATGACCTCAAAAATTATGGCATGCACCGCCATTTCACTGACGGTTGCTCCATCCTGATGTTTGGCGGAGGCATCAAGCGTGGCCATGTTTTTGGAAAAACAGCCGATGAACGCCCCTGCAAAACCATCGAAAACCCGATCAAAATCGCGAGCATTCACCAAACGGTGTACCATGCTTTAGGGATTCCTTCGGACAAAAATTATGAAATTGAAAAAAGGCCATTTTACACCACCCCAGATGGGCATGGTAAGGTGGAATATGGACTATTAGCAAAAAGTTGATTTCACCTTACCGGCACCCCAACCACCCAAAAAACCCACCCCATGGAAATGAATAGGATTCGACTAGGAGTTTATTTTCTGCTTGCAGCACTTCTGAATTTTAGCTGCAAACCCAGTTCAACTGATTCCGAATTGGCTAGTCCGGGCTCCTTTATTCTTCAAGAATCAGAATTGCCGGACTACGAAAAAGACCTTGATCACAAGGGGCTTCTAACTGCGCTAGATGACCGATACGATGAATCCATCCGTACGGGTGAACATATTTACAACAATGTTTGCTTCAATTGCCATGGAAATCCGGATCAAATTGGATCCATTCCCACTGCGTTCAAATTTTGGGAAGATACCTTCAACCTTGGGAAAGACCCCTATTCGATCTATCAAGTGCTTACCAGAGGCTACGGATCCATGCCTCCACAAGTACACCTTACCCCTGTGGAGAAATATGACATCATCAATTACTTGAGAGAAACCTACCTCAAAGAAAAAAATCCAGGACAGTTTTTTGAAATCGATTCCACTTACCTGGCTGGATTGCCTTCCGGTAGCAACAAAGGGCCTGCACCGAAAGAATTTAAGCCCTGGGCAGAAATGGATTATGGCAATTTTTTGATCAATACCTATGAACTGGTCGGTAAAGACGCCCCGGAACGGGAGCAATCCAAAGGTCCCTCTCCCCTTGCTGACGAAAATTTAGTGGATGCCAACTTTGCCTACAAAGGAATTGCGGTGAGGGTGGATCAGGGTGTCGGTGGCGTGGCAGCGGGCAAAGCATGGATGATGTTTGACCATGACCTGATGCGGGTGGCAGGAGCCTGGACCGGAGAAGGATTTATAGATTGGGAAGCGATTCTTTTTAACGGGAAACACAATATTTCTCCCAGAACAGTAGGCAATCTTCATTTTGAGAATCCCGTTGGGCCAGGTTGGGCAAATCCGGCCAATGGAAAATTTGAGGATCCACGATTCCAGGCTCGTGACAAGCGGAAGTTTGGCCCGCTTCCCCGCACCTGGGCACAGTACCAAGGACTCTATCAATTTAAAGATCAGGTAATTCTTTCCTATACCGTGGGAAGTACCAAAGTGCTCGAATCTTTTGGTATGGAAAGCTGGCAGAATCAACCGGTTTTTACCAGAACGCTAAACCTAAGCCCTACAGCTAAACCTTTGAAAATGCGGATTGCTTCGGATAAAACAGCGGTAGCGCTGATTGGAAAAGGGGCGGTATTGAAAAAGGAAAACGGCTTTATGGTCATGGAAACAATGCCTTCAGCTCCTGTGCAAGTCAAAATTCTAATTGGAAGCGCCGGCACGAAGGGCCTTACAGATTACGCCAAAAGTTCAGCTCCCCCGGCATCCTTGGTGGCCATGACTACGGGAGGACCATCACGGTTTCCTAAAAAATTAAGTTCCCAGGTCACCATGGGTACACAGGAAGGACCTTTTCAGGTAGACCTGATGAACCCTCCTTTTGATAGTCCCTGGAAAAATCAATTTAGGCTCAGTGGCTTGGATTTTTTCAAAGATCCCAACAAAGGGGTAATCTGCTCCACAGATGGGGATGTTTGGTTGGTGGAAGGATTTACCCAAAATACTGGAAAACTGACCTGGCAGCGAATCGCCTCGGGGCTTTTCCAGCCCTTGGGCATCAAGGTGGTGAATGAACAAATTTTCGTTACCTGTCGAGACCAGCTGGTTAAATTACATGATTTGAATGGGGATCGGGAGACGGATTTCTATCAAGCCTTCAACTCTGACCATCAGGTGACTGACCATTTTCACGAGTTTGCCATGGGTCTGCAGGTAGATAAGGAAGGAAATTTCTACTATGCCAAAAGCGCTCGACATGCTCGAGAAGCTCTAGTGCCGCAGCACGGTACCTTGATTAAAGTCAGCAAAGACGGGCAGAAAACTGAAATCGTTGCCACAGGATTCAGGGCTGCAAACGGGGTCTGTATCAATCCTGATGGCACCTTTATCGTCACCGATCAGGAAGGCCACTGGAATCCCATGAATCGGATCAACTGGGTGAAAAAAGGGGAATTTTATGGAAATATGTTCAGCTTTAACCCTCCAAAAGATAGTACCGAGGCAGGAATGGAGCAGCCACTGGTATGGGTGGAGCGGGATCGAGATCAATCTCCCTCCGAGCTGCTATGGGTGGAGAGTCAGAAATGGGGCGCGCTCAATGGAAAACTCCTAAACCTTTCTTATGGCTATGGAAAAGTGTTTGTGGTTCCTTTTGAAAAAATTGGGGATCAAGTTCAGGGAGGGATTTTTGAGTTGCCCATCCCAAGATTTTCCACCGGTGTGATGCGTGGCAGGTTTAATCCCGGAGATGGACAATTGTACCTGGCTGGCCTATCGGCATGGGGATCTACCCAACCTCAACTGGGGGGACTGTATCGAATCAGAAAGGTGGATCAGCCTATGGTGATTCCGGTGGGAATCGCAGCCACCACCACGGGGATGAAGCTGACTTTTACAGACAAGCTGGATGCAAAAGCTGTACAGAAGATTTCCAGCTACAGCGTTAAGACCTGGGACCTAATTCGAACCAGAAAGTATGGCTCCAAACATCACAACGAGCAAACACTTCAAGTCACCAAAGCGGTGCTGGATGCTACAGGCAAAACGATCAACCTGACTATTCCAGCTATCCAACCCACCTGGGGAATGGAAATTACCTACAAGGTCAAAGATAGCCGCGGCATCGAACGAGAAGGGTTGGTACAAAATACAATCCATCAGTTGGGAAGCAAAACCCCTTGATTGGAAGTTGAATAAAACCTACCGAGTTGACTAATGACTGTTACATTTCTACTATTAATCCTATTGATCATTTGGAGCATTCCAAGCACGCATTATCGTAGTAAGTTTCGAAAAATTGTATACCAAACTGAGGATTGGAAAATAAACATTAGACCTCTTTTCAAAAAGGAGATCCTCGCTTTATTCGGCAACATGTATCCTGAGAATACGACTTACCTTAAAACAAGAAATTTCTACCGCATCTATTTAGCGGTATATCTGGTTTTATTTCTCATATACCAGGTTGTCAAAAGCACGAGTTAGCAGTCTGATGGCCATTTAGAAATCTTGAACTCCCATGAAGCAAGCAGTACTTAATTTATTTTTTGCCTTAATCGCCTTTATCCTGGTTTATGGCATTGCACTGTTGACTGGGCTGCCAGTGATTCAGGAAGCTGTGTTAATTGCCTTTCTCATTCAATGGATTTGCTTTGTTCCTGCTTATTTTTTTCAAACCGAAAAATTTTATGACCTCGCTGGAAGCTGCACCTACTTATTTATGGTGGGTTATGTAAGCTTCACTAGTTATTCTTCACTCAATCTCAATACCGCGGGCATGCTGTTGGCCTCCTGCATATCACTTTGGGCCATCCGATTAGGCAGCTTCTTATTCTTAAGAATTCATCGAGCTAAAGAAGATAAAAGATTTAGAGACATTAAGCCCGCTGCCACTCGATTTTTTATGGCATGGACTTTACAAGGGATGTGGGTTTGTTTGTGTTCCATGTGCGCCTTAACAGCCATTGCAAGTCAAAATGGGGTACTTCAAAATGGATTTTTTTACACTGGATTGCTGGTTTTTGGTTTAGGTTTCAGTGTAGAGATTAGTGCCGACTGGCAAAAGTCGAACTTCAGAAAAAACCCTGAAAATAAGGAACTATTTATTTCGTCTGGCCTTTGGAAGTACGCTAGGCACCCAAACTACTTTGGGGAAATCGTCTTATGGACCGGGATTTCTTTGATGTCTTTTTCCTCCCTATCCAATTGGCAGTATGTCACATTAATCTCTCCACTCTTCACCTACCTCTTACTAGTTTACATCAGTGGCGTACGAATTCTGGAAGCTTCAGGGATGGAAAAATGGGGGCATTTGGAAAGCTATCAACAGTACATCCGTTCCACTCCTTCCCTAGTCCCGTTTTCTAAGCTGTTAAAAAACAAAAAACATTCGGGGAGTTGAAGATGAGTTTCAACTTGAAATTCCAAAAATTGTAGCATATCTAAGACACTGATAGCCAAGAAAAAGCTCCCCGCAGCATTGCGGGAGGCTTGTAATTGCGGGTCCTAATCGAACTTACAGCAATACCAATTGGCAAGAAGTTACCCTCCCGTCAACTTGATTTCATAGCTACCTGTAAGAGAAGCAACTCTTCCTCCTGGAGGGGTGGGTACGGAGAAGACCAGAATTAGGTCTTTCCCAGTCTTGGTATAGGAAATATCTACCTGAGAGGCCGGCTTACTGCCCGTAAGTCGGATCTTATCAAAATTGGTTCCTACAAACTCCCAGTTGCCACTGGACTCAAATAAATCCGTAGCTCCAGTGGTGGTGTACGACTTGGTTGTTCCCTGTAATCGGATGCTAAGTCCAGGATAAAATCGTGTTTCATCCACTTGATTTCGTTTTACATAACCCGTAGTACCAAGGGTATAGTTGAACCCTAGGTCCCCACTTAACTTTTCTAGGGCCTGCTCTTCGGGTGTTTTTGGAGTTTCCTTTTCCCCGCAAGAAGCGAGGCAAATAAAGCAGAGGAATAGGAAGGAATATAGCTTGTTCATCACTTAGTGGATTACGGTGAATTTAATTAGATGTAAGGTGTCACGCGTGCTTAGGCGTAGGAAATACATTCCGGGGGTAAGCGATTGAGTCGAGAAGCCAAGCAAGCCACTGCCACCATCTTCAAGTCTGAGCTCTCCCAAAACTCTGCCGGAAGCATCTACCAAGGAACTACTTCGAATAGCACCTGCGCTAATTCCCTCCGCAAACTCCAAGTAGAGGTAATCATTCACTGGATTAGGATAAGCTCTCAAGAAATTGGCTTCCTTAGGACGCTCCGGTGAAGCGAGTACAATGTCTACACGAACGGTCACCTCGACACTGCTGGTATTTCCGCTGCCATCGGTCACGGTGTACGTAATCTTACTGTCTCCTCCATCGGTACGGGTAAACTCTGTTTTGGAGAGCGATCGTGACTTGACGCTGCAGTTGTCACTGCTACCCTCGTCTATATCCTCCCACTTCAGGGTAGCCTTGCCTGCGACGTCCAGTTTGATCGTGTAGGTACTTTTTGTTTTCAGGGTAGGTTTGATGTCGTCAACTACCGTGATTGTCACTTCGGTAGTGGAGGTATTTCCTGAGTCATCTTTTGCGGTTACCGTGATTTTACTATCTCCTAGGTCAGCGCAGGTGAAGGCTGATTTGGAAAGTAGCTTGTCTTTTATGGCACAATTATCCGTACTGCCCTGATCAATATCCTCCCATTTGAGGGTGCCTTTTCCTTCAGCATCCAGCTTGAGTGTGAAGGTGGTTTTTGCCTTTAGGGTAGGTTTAATGTCGTCTACTACAGTAATCGTCACTTCTGCTGTAGATGTATTTCCTGAGGCATCTTTTACTGTAAAGTTGATTTTGTTTGCCCCAAGGTCAGCGCAGGTGAAGGCAGATTTGGAAAGGAGCTTGTCTTTGATCGTACAATTATCCGTACTGCCCTCATCTAGATCTTCCCACTTCAAACTACCTTTTCCTTCGGCATCTAGCTTGATGGTGAAACTGGTTTTTGCTTTTAGGATTGGTTTGAGCTCATCGACTACGTTGATGGTCACGGTAGCTGTCGAGGTATTTCCAGCAGCATCCTTGGCGGTGTACGTGATCGTGTTCGCTCCAAGATCCGCACAGGTAAAGGTGGATTTGGAAAGGGAAACTTCAGTAATGGCTTTATTATCCGTAGAGCCATTGTCTAAGCTAGAGGCCGCTAGTATAGCAGTACCCGAGGCTGGTATCTGGAGCGTGTACGGGTTTTTCAGCACTAAGACGGGAGCTTGCGTATCTGGGACAAAATTCGTGGTCGTTTCATAGACCTTGATGAATGTTTTATCCTCAGGATAACCAATCTTTTCACCAGAACCAAAAAACACTTTAGCCCCGTTTGAACTGATCACTGTTTCAGCATAAGTAGGACGATGTCCGTCACCTGGGGTTTGATTTGCAGTTGCAAAAGGTTCAGCAAATGCTGCCCAGGTCCCCAACACTTTGTCGTAATTGTACACATTGATAAAGTGTTTTTGATTCCCGTTGCTTTCTAGGTTTTCAGCTGCCTTCAACGAAAGAGTAATTTGGTTGCCCGCTCCGTTGATTGATACCTTCGCATTTTCATCCGTGAATCCCCATTCATCAACCGATTTTGCAAGGGTTGTTTTTGGCCCTTTGATTTGATTTCCAAGCGCCTTCCATTTTTTGGTAGGCGCATCGTAGGTATAGGCATGCGCCTTACCCAAATAGATTTCGTTGTTGGAGATGACTTCGTAATTCTCGCTGATCACAATCTGATCCCCCGCGTCATTCATGTCCACGGTTTTTCCAAACTGAGATGCGAAACCGGGTTCCCGAAATAGGCTGTCCCAGTAATTTCCAGTCACCCTGATCAAACTCAAAAGCATACACATTTCCTGCTTTCGAACGATTAAAATACGAGTAGGGCTGGTTTAATACGAGTCGATTTCCAGCCTTATTCAATCGCACAAAAGCACCAAAATCGGTTCCATTTTCAGATAAGCCAACAGATTTTGAATTAATTGGAGCTCCTTTTTTCACCCAAGAATTGGTAACCTCATCAAATGAGAAGATAAATGCTGCACCAGAGGCAAATCCATTGATCGGCTCTCTTGCGTTTCCAACGGCCAAAATAGAACCGTCAAAATTCAAATCAAGGCTTTTGATATCCACTCCTCCAGGACCTGTTCCTTGTCCATCAAATGGAATTTTATCTCCCTTCCTGATCCAAGTTTTGGTTACGTCGTCGTAGGAATACACAATCACGTAATCGCCAGCTACTGTACAACTGAAACATCCCATGACGTGGTTGGTCGCTAAGGCGAGTATTTTTCCATCTCCACTCAAACTGATGCGATAGCCTAACCGGTCATTCACGCCTTGACCCTTAATTTCATTCCCTAATTGAACATATTGTCCATTTTGAAGAGCGAATACTTTGGCCGTCCCCTCGTAGTTTTTCATGTTGAATCCAGCGTCTCCAACTTCCCATGAGATTTCTTGTGAAGAAGCCAAAATACTTCCATCCGCATTCACCGCTACTGTTCGACCCACTCTGAAACCAACGTCTTCTCGCTTTACTGTCTGCAGAGGTTCTGTAATCACTTTGTAGGCAGCAAAATTTTTGATGTTGATGTAGCCTTTAGCTACAGTAGATCCAGTTGTATAGGTTACCTCGATGACTTCATCACCCACACTTGTCGCTTGATATAGAATCGAGTTTCCGTTGATTTCTGTTGTTCCGTATTGTGGAGCGGAAAGGCTATAAGTATAGCTGTTGTAAAATTCAGCATTTTTGAAAATCAGATTTACCGTCTGGGACTTACCCTCCTGAACAGAGGTATACACATCAAAGACTTTCAAAGCAGGCTTGGTGTTTTTATAGTCAAGAATCACCTGTGCTGTGGTGCTTTCCAGATTATTATTTGCAATGTCCACCACTTGGTAGTTGAAGAGATCTACCCCTTGATACGCTTGATTTGGAACAAAATAAACATCGGTAAATGCATAGGCCGTATTTACTACGAGCAAATTATTTTGACTATCCACCAGGGTTCCTTTTTCAGGAAGTTTGTTGATAATTATCTTAGAGTTCACTAAGGCTTGACCCAAATAATTTTTTCCGAGTAGCGAAATTTTAGTTTCGTTTTGGAATAAGAACACCTTCAAGTTTTCAGCACTTGGGGCTTTGAAAAGCTGATCGGAAAGAAACTCAACAGATACCGCTTCAATGGTGACGTTAGGCGATTTTCCTTCCACCTTGAAGATCCAATTTCCCAGGGTATTTCCTCCATTAAATTGGCTTAGTGCTTCAAAAGGTGTGGCTGTGAGTTGCCATTTTTGGGTTGACTCATTGAAAACAGGCGCGCTATACTCGGATGCTTGGTCATCAAATACATAGGATACCGAATTTAGGTTGACCACGGTATTCGTGCTAGTTGGCTTGGATACAATCACAGCACGGCCAGCAGGATTGATCAAGCTCATCGTCATGTCATTCAGTCTTGCTAGTTGCGAAGCCGCATCCTTGGCCACAGAGACAGTGAGTTTCACTCCCTTGATGACATTTGAATCTGTGACTTGAATCGGATAAAGTCCATTGGACGTGTTGTACAGATTGGTGTTGTGATTGAGTGCCTTTTCGTAACCCAGGTTCACGGTAAAGCTACTGCTTGCGGCTGCGGAAGTCCCGCATCCACTTTGTGCATAGACACGCCAGTAGTAGGTGGTTCCGTTTGTAAGTGGGCTAAACACATATCGGGTGCCGTAGACGATTTTATCAACCAATAAGGTGCTGAAATTTTGATCTTTTGAGATTTGAAGAAGCACCTTTTGGGTATTCGCAGCTAAAGACCAATTGAGTTCAACGGAGTTTTGGTTGATTGCACCACCTGCAGCTGGGCTTGTGAGCGTCACAGGCGCAAGGGTATTGCCCAAGATGGTCAGTACAATGGGACGCTCTACAGTGGTCCCATTTAACTCCGCCTTTAAGGTGATGTTGTAGGTGCCCGCTGCGGCAGTCTGATTGGAAATAGTGGCAGTAAACAACTCACTTACAGCTACCTGACTTTTACTGAGGGTGATGGTTAGTCCCGCAGGAGCCCCTGTAAACGTAATGTTGGATAGCGTAGAAGTTGCTTGATTGCTTTGAACCTGCAAGTTGAAGGTTTGCTTGTATTCATTACAGGTAGTCAATTCAACCGCTGTAGCCGCACTGAAGAGACTTAATTGGGTAGGAATGATTACAAAATCCGTTGGATTGATGGTAAAGAAAATGTTACCTACGGGTTCAATTTTTAGTCTAGCATTTGAGGTAGCGACATTCGGGATCAGCACTGTATGCGAACCATCATTGGCTGTTTTTTCGGCGAGGAGGTAATCAAATCTGACACCTCCATCCACAGAAAGTAAAATGTTGACCTGGGTTGCCTTGATCGGATCGTCGTTTGTGTTACTTATTTCCCATTCTACGGTAAGTGGATTGCCACCATTCAACTGGGAAGTTAGCGCAGTCAAAATGGCAAAGGGCTTGCTGTTTGCAACGGTAGTCACTTGGGTAGAATCTAGGTATACCCCTTGCGCTTTTGAGCCATCTCGGACAGTTAAGCCAAAGGTCATTTGTCTAGGCACCTCAGATAGCGTCTCGAAGAGCATGGAAGTCCCTGAATTTGCAGTTAAAACTGCATTATCACTCGTCAGGTTGTTTGCGATTACACGCGCGTAAGTTGGAAAGTAACGCTGCGAATTGGCACTTGGAGAAGTTGAACTAAATAAAGGCGCTTTTTGAGATTTAGATCCCCAGTAACCTCCTGGAAGTACTAGATCTGAATCTAATTGTTCCCAGTTGTAAAAATAAGTTGAGTTTTTTAACCCCGTTGGCGTTTCCAACACAAAGGGTGTTTTAATCGGAATGTGGTACGCTTTTAAGGGAATATTCGCCGGGGGCTGCTGGGCATACGAAACAAGCGTACCTACTTTAGAAAAATCGATTCCAAACTGAAAACGTTTGAAAGACTGAATAATTTGGTGAATGGAGTGGTAGTGATAAAAATGCAAATCGGGCTGGTTGATCTTACCATAAGACATGATGGATCTGCCTGAGCTCAATTCAGATTGGGTCACCAATCCATCTGGTTGATTTGAAAACGTGTGGGTAGCGCCAAGGTGGTGTCCAAATTCGTGTGATACCAATCCAATAAACCCAAGTTCATTCGCCGTGCTTTTGCTGAAATAAGACCAGCCTGATCCCTTTTCAGGGGTTCCGACGTTACCAATTCCGTAGGCATTGCCAATCCCATAAGGAACTGGATTTCCGGTTTCGTTTCGGGCGATGAATAAATGTCCTAAGTCATAATTTTGTTGACCTATCAGCGAATCGATCACTACTTGTGTTCTGGTGTTCAAATAGGATGAATTCGTAGAGACCCCGTTTTGTTCGATGTTGTAAGGGTCTGTGGCTTTATTGAAAAAGATCAATTTATCGTTGTTGGCGATAAGCTGATACTTAATCCCTAGATCTTGTTCACTGATCAAGTTTATACCATTGACAATACTAATTATGTTGGCAAGTACCGTCTCCTTGGTACCGCCATTAATCTCCCCATATTCTCCTGCAGAGACCACCGCCAATCGAAGTGTCCGTACGCCTTCTACTTTATTTCTTGTGGTTTGACTCGTTAAATCCAATCGGTTGCCACTTGGACTAGTCAAGTCAGGTAATGGAATTTGGTCATTGGAAGGTACACCACAGGAAATACCTTCGGACATGCTTTGGTTTCCACTGATCTTGTAAAACATATAGGTGTTCGTCGAAAGCATTCTCATCCCCTCGGATGCTCCCGAAAACTCGTAGAGGTAAAGCCTAGTACTTGTCATGGTGAGCGCTATTCTGCTTTGGGGATCCGAAACCTTATACCCTTGGTAGGTTTTGATTGCTGGGTATTTATCGGCCAATTCTTTAGAGATGCTGACTTTTTCAACAACCAAAAAATCCTCCATACCTCCCTGGCTGTTTGGCATGCTGATTTTGGTCTCTTTCCCGGAGGAAAGAATTCGTTGAAGTGCAATTTGGTCCAGCTCAAGAATTTGGTACTGCTCGGTTTCAGCTTGAACTATCTTGTTGTTGCTGAAATTTTGAGTGGATTTCTTCCAGTAGGTGGATTGGCCATAGGAGGTCAATCCACAGAGGATGATACTAAGGGTGAAGAGTATTTTTTTCATGGACAAGCCTGATGAACTAGATTAAGTGAACACGGTTTTTAATTCTTACAATTGGGTAAATGCCCTGAACGGACAAATTGCGAATCAATAAACAGAAATAAAGAATAGGTTAACTTGAATCAGTAAAACGGCGACCTTAATTTTGCAGGATTTGAGGTAAACTTTTCGGATTTGAGGGATGCTATTTTTCGGAGTACTAGTCTTAAGTATTAAAAAAAAATTGGCTGTCACTTGGGACAGCCTAAACTAGATTAGCAAGATCATTCACGGTTTTGGAACCTAAGACTTTCAGGGTAGCATCTCGCACCGCCACCATGGTAGCGTGTAGACCGCAATTTTTCTCATCGCAATTGGCGCATCGCTCGTAAAAATTCAGGCTGGCACAGGGCAGCATGGCAATAGGTCCCTCGATGTTGCGAATGATCTTTGCAAGTGGCGTGTGGATTGCCTCTTGATTGATAAAATAGCCTCCGCCTTTTCCCTTTTTGCTGCTCAAAACCTCCATCTTCTTGAGTTCAAGAAGAATATTTTCCAAAAATTTTAAGGGTATTTGCTTCTCACTCGCAATCTGTGCAATGAGTATAGGCCCCTCAGTTTTGTGTTCAATGAGGTATTGAAGTGCCTGCAAAGCGTATTGGGTTTTTTTATTGAGCATTGAACTATTTTCTGAATAACGAGTACAAGTTACAAGAAAAAGTTCAATGCTCTCTTGGCCTTAATTCAATTTGGAGAAGGCTTGCTCAAAGTCATTTTTGATGTCCTCGATGTGCTCAAGACCCACACTAATCCGAATCAAATTTGGAAGTACTCCAGATTGTTTTTGCTCCGCTTCCGAAAGCTGCTCGTGCGTAGTTGAAGCAGGATGAATGGCCAAGGTTTTGGCATCTCCTACATTGGCCAAATGACTTACCAATTGAAGGGAGTTGATAAATTTCTTTCCATTCTCAGCGCCTCCTTTAATGCCAAATTGCAGTACGCCACCAAAGCCATTTTGTAAATACTTTTTGGCGAGCAGGTGATAGGGACTAGAGGCTAAGCCTGGATAATAGACAAAGTCCACCGAAGGGTGGTTTTCGAGCCAAGTAGCAAGGGTAAGGGCATTTTCTGCATGCCGATGAACTCGGAGCGAAAGGGTCTCAAGTCCTTGAAGCAGTAAAAATGAATTAAATGGGCTCAGCGAGGGTCCGAAGTCCCGCAATCCCTCCACTCGAGCACGGGTGATGAAGGCGACATTTGGAAGCCCCAGTGGATTACCTTCCCCAAAAACATCCCAGAACTTGAGTCCATGGTATCCTTCTGAAGGTTCCGTAAACTGAGGGAACTTACCATTGCCCCAGTTGTAGTTTCCTCCATCCACAATCACCCCACCAATGCTTGTGCCGTGCCCGCCAATCCATTTGGTCGCGGATTCTACTACAATATTGGCGCCATACTTGATGGGTTGGGCTAGGTAGCCCCCAGCACCAAAGGTGTTGTCCACTACAAGTGGGAGATCGTGTTTCCGAGCTAGGGCTGCGAATTTCTCAAAGTCTGGAATATTCAACCGTGGATTCCCTATCGTTTCAAGATAAATGGCTTTGGTTTTCGCATCGATTAAGGATTCAAAAGCCGATGGTTCATCGCCGGCTGCAAACCGTACTTCTACTCCCAGACGCTTGAAGGCAACTTTAAATTGATTGTAGGTACCTCCG
>CAJBER010000135.1 GCA_903952135.1 uncultured Algoriphagus sp. | reverse complement strand
AGCCTTTATCAAAGAAGTATTGCATGGCCTTACCCCTCCACCAGCCTACTTCCCACAAAACGTGATGATGAACATTCAGGGTTACGATAGCATTGACGAAGTGTTGGAAAGGGGAGTTAGACCTTTGAGTCCAGCAGAATTTGAAGCTGCAGCGAATGAAACGTCTGCCTTGATTTTGGATACACGCAATGCGCAAGAATTTGCGAAAGGATTTATCCCGAACTCCATTAATATTGGAATCGATGGCAGCTTTGCTGTATGGGTAGGAGCGATGATTCCAGATTTGAAGCAGGAGATTTTGGTAGTTGCAGAAGAAGGTAGGGAAGAAGAAGTGATCACTCGATTGGCTCGCGTGGGATACGATTATTCTATCGGCTACTTAGCGGGAGGGTTCAAATCTTGGAAAAATGAGGGTAGAGAAGTAGATTCGATTACCTCCATCACCGTAGATGAATTGGCTAAAATCAAGGATGGAGATTCGGGAATTCACGTTTTGGATGTCCGTAAAAATTCAGAATTTCTTTCTGAGCATGTACTTGATGCGGAAAATGCACCTTTAGATTACATCAATGAGAGCATGATGAAGGTGGATAAGAACAAAACCTACTACGTACATTGTGCAGGTGGCTATCGATCCATGATCTTCGTTTCCACCTTGAAAGCTAGAGGATATGAAAATCTAATTGACGTAGCTGGAGGATTCAAGGCCATCAAGGATTCTGGTAAACTAGCTGTTTCTGCTTACGTTTGTCCAAGCACCTTACTTTAAGTTCAACTAAATTTACGTTGGGCTTCAAAAAGATTTTAACTAAATAGTAGTAACCTCTTATGAATCAATTTATTGAATGGATTTCCCAACCATGGCCTTGGTATGTGGCAGGACCCATGATTGGGCTCACCGTTCCTGCATTACTTATCCTAGGTAACAAGGCTTTTGGAATTTCATCGTCCTTGCGCCACATCTGCGCGGCCTGCGTTCCTGCAGGAATTCCTTTCTTTACTTACAATTGGAAGAAAGAAATCTGGAATCTACTTTTTGTGTTAGGAACAGCCATTGGGGGATTTATCGCGGTGAATTTTCTGGCTAATCCAGACACAATTGTAATTTCAGAAGCCACGCAAACAGACTTGAAAGCATTGGGACTCACCAATTTTTCGGATTTGATGCCCGCTGAAATTTTCAACTGGGACTCTTTATTTACTGGTAGGGGTATTTTATTCTTTGTGATAGGAGGCTTCCTCGTTGGATTTGGGACGCGTTATGCAGGAGGATGTACCTCTGGTCACGCCATCATGGGGATCAGTGCCTTGCAATGGCCTTCTCTGGTAGCTACGATCTTCTTCATGCTCGGTGGGTTTTTCATGACTCACGTATTGCTTGGGCCTTTAATGAAACTAGTAGGATTTTAAACAGGCTGGAACTAATGACAACAAATCAAAAAAAAATGGATTCAGCAGTAGATCCAAATTGCGTAGCTCCCAACTCGAGTCAGACTCAGGATAAAGGATTGGCCCTGCTTAAATATGTACTCATCGGGGTAATTTTCGGGATAGTCTTTGTCAAGGCAGAAATTATTTCCTGGTTTCGCATTCAAGAAATGTTTCGTTTCCAATCCTTTCACATGTATGGTGTAATTGGTTCTGCCATTGTCACTGGTATTATATCGATTCAGTTGATCAAGCGCTTAAACATCAAATCCATCCATGGCGAAACGATCAACATTCCTACCAAAGTCTTTAAAAAGGGGCAACTAATTGGGGGCTTTATTTTCGGCCTTGGCTGGGCGATTACCGGTGCTTGCCCAGGACCTTTGTTTGCACAAATAGGAAGTGGATATACCGTAATCTTGGTCACACTTATTTCCGCTTTGGCAGGAACCTGGGTGTATGGAAGATTTGAGAAATATTTTCCGAATTAAAGGAGCCTGAGCTTAAATTAAAAATTTCCAAAATGCCACCTTCGCAAAAGGGTGGCATTTTTTAATCGAATACTTTTTTAATAATGAATCGTATAAAAACGATGATGGTTAGCACTATAACCCCCACAATGACAAATTCCATATCTGTAATTTTTGATTCAACACGGCATAAAGGGGAATAGTTTTAGCCACACAGAGATTGTGTCTCTTTTTATTTTGCTTTCTATGTACCTTAGCTCCGTTTTTAAGGCAGGCTAGTATACATGAATTACCTTTCCAAACGTCGAATTGCACTCGGGGCAATGTTTTTCTTTATGGGCATTTGCTTTGCCAGCTGGGCTGCACGCATCCCGGACATTCAAAGTAAGTTCCAACTCTCGGAAGGGCAACTTGGCACGCTTTTGCTCTGTTTGCCTATAGGTTCCATGCTTGGGTTACCCATCGCAGGTTGGTCGGTACATCGTTACGGTAGTCGCAGTGTCATCTTGATTTGTAGTTTTGCCTACGCACTCACCCTTCCCTTGATCGGTTTGGCCCCAAGTCTTTGGACAATTGCGCCAGTCTTGATGAGTTTTGGTGTGCTGGGCAACATCATGAATATTTCATTGAATACCCAAGCTCTGGGCTTGGAAAATCAGTTTGGTAAAAGCATTCTCGCCTCCTTCCACGGCATCTGGAGCATGGCCGGCTTTACTGGTGCAGGGGTAGGTGCAGGCATGATTTTCCTTAACTTTTCTCCTGCAGCGCACTACGTTGTGGTGGCTTTGCTATCTGCAGTATTGATTTTGTTGTCACAAAAATTTGTCATCAAGGACAAGCCCGCACCTGGTGACGAGGGTGGACTCGTGTTGCGAAAGCCAGATGCCCTGCTTCTTCGGATAGGAGTAATTTCATTTTTGGGGATGATGGCAGAAGGCTGCATGTTTGATTGGTCGGGTGTTTATTTTAAAAAAATAGTTGAAGCTGAACCCCAATACGTGTCTTTGGGCTACGTATGCTTTATGGGCGCTATGGCCTCCGGGAGATTCGTGACCGACAAGGCAAGTAATCGTTTTGGCAAGGTTCCCGTACTTCAAGTCAGTGGGCTGCTCATATTCTTTGGCCTACTGCTGGCGGTGCTCTTTCCCAATCTGTTCACGGCGGGTATCGGCTTTTTAATGGTAGGTGCTGGTGTTGCCTCCATCGTTCCCGTTTCCTACGGCATCGCAGGGCGGTCCAAACTGTATTCACCTAGTGTAGCCTTAGCTCTGGTGTCCACGATTTCCTTCTTTGGCTTTTTGGTAGGTCCGCCGCTGATTGGTTTTATTGCCGAACTCTTTGATTTAAAAGTTTCTTTCGCACTCATTGGGATTAACGGATTAGGTATTCTATTGCTCACTAGTTTTAGCAAAAATGTCTTTCAAGCGCAAGAAAACGAAGTAGTAGCATGAGTTTACCTGAGAATTTTCAATTTGAAAAATTTTTCGAGGTAGGTGCCTTTCAGGTGCATCCCAACGGGAACTTAAGTTTATGCTCTTTGGCGGATCTCTTGCAAGAAATTGCCTGGAAACATGCCGATTCTCAAGGATTTGGAAGGAATCTCTTGGAACAACAGTTGATGTGGGCGCTTTCACGATTGGAAATTAAAGTAAGCCAATTTCCTCGCTGGGGAGATTCACTTCGGATTTTTACAGGTGGGAGAGGACAGGCTGGTGCCTTTGCGTTTCGTGAATTTTTGGTTTGGAATAAGCAGGAAGAAGTAGTGGCTCGAGCCATGTCCTCGTGGCTACTGGTGCATATCGAGAAAAAAAGAATTCTTAAGCCTGAATCTGTACTACCAAGTTCCCTTTTCGATCCTCAGGCAGCCCCCGATTGGCAACCAATCAAATTGGAGGCTTCAGGTCCAGAAATAGCAAGCAAACGCATTCAGGTGCAGCATTCAGACTTGGACTTGTACAACCATGTCAACCATACCAGTTACATCCGGTGGGTGGAAAATATTGTTGCAGATCGTGGCCTTTTTCCTACCTCCATTTCGGTTAATTATTTAGCAGAGTGCAAAGCTTCGGATGAGGTCAGTTTAACTCTGATCGGAGCTGATACCTCCCCATTCATCCAAGGCAGGGTAGAGGGGAAATTGGTTTTTGAAGCCCAGATTAAATGTGAATAGCCACATTTTTTTCAGCGTTTAATTTTATAAAATAGTAGTTTGGGTGACCGTAGTCACTGGAAGTAATTGAGGTTATAGCCCAACTTTGTATCTTTCTCAAAGAATCTAATTCGGATGATGCAGCCCTTCGTTAAACTAATTGCTCTTGTCCAAGCTCTCCTGAGTTTGGCTGTTTCCTTGGTGGCTGTGGTGGGGCTTTTATTTTTTCTTTCTGTTTCAGGGGTACAGCTGCCAAGCCTTTCCAATGGAGAGCAAGTAGCTCCTAAATCCGGAGTAGAAATCCCTGTCGTGAAGGCCTTGGCGGATCCAGCTTCTCTTTGGAGAGCACCTGATTTTGCTTCGATAGACCAAGAACCTAATGCAGCGGAACTGCATTATGGCAAGGATCTGGTGGCGAATACAGCCGAGTACCTTGGTCCCAAGGGCAAAGTGATGGCCATGTCTAATGGAATGAACTGTCAAAATTGTCATTTGCAAGCGGGAACGGCGCCTTTTGGGAACAACTATGGGGCTGTAGCTGCTACCTATCCAAAATTTAGAGCTCGGTCTGGAACAGAGGAGGATGTTCAGAAACGAATCAACGATTGTTTTGAGCGAAGTCTCAATGGAAAGGCGTTGGAGCGGGACTCCAAGGAAATGAAAGCCATGGTCGCTTACATCAATTGGGTTGGGAAGGATGTCCCTAAAGGAGAAATACCTGCTGGTTCGGGGATTTATGAAGTTCCACTTTTGGATCGTGCTGCAGATCCATCCAAAGGCAAGATGGTTTACGACACGCAATGTGCTAGTTGCCACCAGGCCGATGGCAAGGGTATGGCCAAGCCAGATGGGACGGCATATGTGTATCCTCCGCTTTGGGGTGAGGCTAGTTACAACCACGGAGCAGGTCTCTACCGACTTACCCGATTTGCAGGATATGTAAAAGCCAATATGCCCTTGGGAGCCACCTTTGAATCGCCCATCTTAAGTGACGAAGATGCTTGGGATGTGGCTGCTTATGTCAATAGCATGGAACGACCAAAGAAGGATCTTTCCAAAGACTGGCCCGATATTTCCAAAAAGCCCATGGACCATCCATTCGGGCCTTTTTCAGACGAGTTCACCGAGGAGCAACATAAGTTTGGACCCTATAAGCCCATAAAAGCCGCTAAATCGAGCAGCAAGTGAGGTTTGCAGTTTTTAGTTTTCTTCTTTTAGCAATCGGCTTTTTTGGCGAGACTGTCCATGCTCAAACTGATGAGAAGGAGAAAAAGGCAGTTTTTCAACCTGAGTTAAGTTTTCGGAGCTTTTGGATGAATACGGCTTATCCTAATGAGACGCTTCGTTCTGACTATGCTTTAGGATTAACTTCCTTGGTAGGTGGGAAATTGACCCTTCAAAAAAAATGGGAAATCCAAGCAGGCTATCGTGTATTCGGCAATGCCTTTAGTTCTGATTTTTGGTTGCCTGATCCAGTTACCGGCCAAGCGAACCGGTATGAATCTGGTTTATTCAATGTATTGGAGCCCCAAGACCGATTCTTTGGCAGGATAGAGTTGCTTTCTCTAGGATATTCCCAACCGAATTTTGGTGTTAAAGTGGGTAAAATGGGAATTCAGTCCGATTGGGTAAATGCTCAGGATGGACGCCTTTCTCCAACCGTAGTAGAAGGGATTCAGGCTTGGTATTCACCCAAACCCAATTGGAAAATTACAGCCTTGGCTATCAATCGAATGAACATTCGAGGCAGTAAAGATTGGATGCCAGTTGGAGAGACGGTCGGATTATTTCCACAGGGTAGAAGTCCTCTAGGTAAAGCATCAGCTTATTTTGGAAATACGACGAGTCCTTGGCTAGGAATTTGGGAACTTGAAGGGAAGATGAAAGGAGGGAAGACGCTTCGGTTTTCGCAAACCTATGCAGCCAACCTGTTTTCGACCTACTGGGCTACATTCGAAAAAACATCCAAAAACTCCCATGGAACATGGATATCAGGTATTCAGGGTGGATTTCAACATGGAGTAGGAGATGGGGGTAATTCGTTGATCGAGCTGCAGTACAAGAATCCTAAAGACCTAAATTTTGCAGTTTCGGCCAAATTGAATTGGAAAAAGGGGGCATGGGAAACCCAACTTAGCGCTACCCAAATAGGAGGAAAGGGGCGCTGGCTAAGTCCTAGGGAATGGGGGAAGGATGCTTGGTATACCTTCATTCCTAGAGAACGAAACGAAGGATTTGAAACAGTAACTGCTGTGGTGGGTTATGTTTCCTATCGGTTTGAGAATCTGCCCTTGAACCTGTATAGCTATTCAGGACTACATTTCCTGCCTTCAACGCAAGATGCTGATGCCAATAAGTACAATTTTCCAAGTTACCGACAACACAATATTGGGCTGAGGTATACTCCCAAAAAACTAAAAAATCTAGATTTTCATTTGATTTTGATGGTGAAGGAGCCCTTGACAAGTAAAAAACTTCTTCCAGTACAGCAGTACAATAAAGTGGACCTGTGGCATTTCAATGGACTAATCAATTGGAAATTAAAGAAGGACTAAACGCTTCGAAAATACCTAATCGCCTCATTTATTAGGAATTCCCATTTAAATGGCTCACATTTGTTTGTCGGAAAAATGTTTTCGATACTTGTTATCAAGTTTAGCATCGGCGATTCACCTGCCCTAAGTAGCAAATCAAGAGTTCTCCAACACAGGTTTTACTTCTTTTTCTTCTACTTTTTTAATTCGATAGAAGAGATTTCTTTTTTGAGTTAAAACCTGCAGTTAACAATCTTTAGAGAACCCAGATTTACCAGTACCTACCAAAATAATCACCCCATTAAGACCATTCGATTTTCCGATTCAGCCCTGTCTGAATTCTCCCTTACCCTAAGAAGCAGAGTCAACGCTTATTTCACTTCTTCCCAGCAGACCAAGTTTGCGAATACAGAAATGAAGTTCAAGACGGTGGTGATGTTGGGTCTGTATTTCCTACCCATCATTCTCCTAAGCATCGGCCTATTCGATCAAACTTGGCAGCTATTTGCGTGCTATGTGATGAGCGGCTTTGGTATGGCAGGGATTGGCATGGGAATCATGCATGATGCCATTCACGGCACCTATTCGCAAAATCCAAAAATCAACAAGCTTCTTGGCTATACCCTCAATCTAGTAGGAGCCAATGCCACGGTTTGGAAAATACAACACAATGTATTGCATCATTCCTATACCAACATTCCGGAAGGGGACGATGACATCAATGCACCTTTTTTCCTTCGATTTTCCCCTCATGCACCGAAAAACAAGATGCATGAATTTCAACATTGGTACACCTGGATTTTTTATGGCCTATCTACTGTTTCGTGGGTAACCTCCAAAGATTTTATCCGATTTGACCGTTACTACAAAATGGGTTTGTTTAAGGGTAAAAACGTGTACCGAAATTCAGTTCTCAAAATCATTGCTTGGAAACTGGTGTACTACGCCTTTATCCTTGGTTTACCAATTGCATTCTCTCCCTTTGGAGTAGGTCCAATTTTGCTTGCGTTTTTGCTCTTGCATTTTATTACTGGACTCAGCATTTCCCTTGTGTTTCAAACAGCCCACATCATGCCGGAAGTATCATTTCCTCAGGCAAATGAAAATGGTATTGTGGAAGGAGAACGCATGCTGCATCAATTAGCCACTACATCGAATTATTCTGAAAATAGCCCGCTATTCTCTTGGATGATTGGAGGCTTGAATTACCAAGTTGAACACCATTTGTTTCCGGATATCTGCCACGTACATTACCGAAACATTGCTCCGATTGTGAAAGCAACCGCTGCAGAATACAATATTCCTTACTATACAAAAAAGACATTTTTTGATGCTTTGAAGGCCCATGCTAAGATGCTGTACCAACTCGGTCGCCTCGAAATGCAGCCTGTTAAAGCCTAAAACCAACTTATGAATCAATTTACCAAGAAGAATACCAAGTCATCTGCTCCAGCTCGAGGTGCAAATCCCGATCGAAGACAGGTGAAAAAGAAAGAGTCTACCCTTGACCCAAGGCTATTTGTGAAGAAAGCACAGCCAAGTGGACAGGAAGGATTCCGTACCGAAAAATCATTTGCTGAACTAGGCCTAAGCGCCAAGTTACTTCAAAATATTTTAGCCAAAGGCTACCAAACCCTTACTACGATTCAGGAACAATCCATCGAGCCACTTCTACATGGAAGAGACGTGATGGCGATTTCAAAGACAGGATCGGGTAAGACTGCTGCCTTTTTGATTCCGATCATTGAGCATGCGCTCAAAGATCCTCGGAATTACACGGCATTGGTCGTGACCCCTACTCGTGAGCTAGCCCTTCAAATCGAAGAGGAGTTTAAAAGCCTAACCACAGGCATGAACTTGTACTCAGCTACCTTCATTGGCGGAACCAATATCAACTCGGATCTACCTAAGTTGGAGCGTAAGCTTCAAGTGATCGTAGGCACTCCAGGAAGGCTTTTAGACCTTTCAGATCGCCGTGTATTGGACCTTAGAAAAGTCAATACGCTTGTGTTGGATGAATTTGACCGAATGTTGGACATGGGCTTTGTGCTAGATGTCAACAAATTAGTCAATAGAATTGGAGCTAGAGACCAAACTCTTTTGTTCTCCGCTACGTTAGAACCAGGACAGAAAAAGTTAATCGATGGCTTATTGTCCAATCCGGTAGAGGTGAAAGTTTCTACGGGAGCGACTACCAACGAGAACATTGAACAACAAACCATTCGGGTACCCGAAGGTCAAGATAAGTTTGAGGTGCTGGCAGATTTGTTTGCCAACCCAGATTTGGAAAAGGTGATTTTATTCACTGAAACCAAAAGATTAGCCGATCGATTGGCTAAAAAATTAATTCAAGCCGGTATCAAAGCCGGTCAGATTCACGGAGATAAGTCCCAGAATTTTCGAAATAGAATGATCGAAGAATTCAAGAGTGGGGACATCCGGGTGTTGGTGGCTACTGACGTTGCTGCCAGAGGGATCGATGTAGCTGATGTGAGCCATGTGATCAATTATCAGCTACCGATGACCATGGATGCTTACATCCATCGTATCGGAAGAACGGGTAGAGCCGGTAAAGTAGGCCATGCCATCACATTTGTAAACTAAACCACTTGCATGTCAAAAAATCAAAACACATTTATCAAAAAACAGAAGGCGGAACTAAAAAAGAGAAAGCAGAAAGATAAACTTGAAAAGAAACTAGAGCGAAAAGGACAACCTAAAGACGGAAGTCTAGACAATATGATCGCTTATGTGGATGAATTCGGGAATATCTCAGCTACTCCTCCAGAACCACCTGTAGAGAAAAAATTTATTTCAAATCAATCAAATCAAAACCGAGTAAAAAACAATCAAAATTTCAAAAATCATGAATGAAGGAACAGTAAAATTCTTTAACACAACCAAAGGCTTTGGATTCATTACCCCATCTGATAACAGTGAGGACGTATTCGTTCACCACACTGGATTGGTACACGAAATCCGTGAAAATGACAAAGTGGTTTACGAACTAGTACAAGGAAAAAAAGGCATCAATGCCGTTAACGTAAAAGTGGTTAAGTAATCACAACTACCCTTGAGGTAAAATCCCCGGGCGATTCATCGTTCGGGGATTTTTTATTTCCTTTTTTCAAAAGAGAAGCTTAGCTTTAGCTTACACTTTCAGCTAATTTGAAGTGTCTGAAGTTTAATTCGCCCTTCACTAACCTACTTGCTATGAAAATTTACCCAATCTACCTATTTGTATTTTTACTGGTACTTTCTTGTGCTCCAAAGCAAGCCGAAGAAGCTACTGACTCAAGTTCTCTATCACAAACCAACCTAAATACCCCTGTCATGCCTGATTCTGTACTTCGCCATGTGGTTTTGTTTGGATTTAAAGCAACTTCCTCCCCTGAAGATGTGGATAAGATAGTCGCTGCCTTTCAAGCACTTCCTGGAAAAATCTCTGAAATTAAAGGCTTTGAGTGGGGTGTCAACTCTAGCCCGGAAGGACTCAACCAAGGATTGACTCATGCGTTCACGGTCACTTTTCATTCCGATGCAGATCGCGATGCTTACATTCCACATCCTGCGCATCAGGAGTTTGTGGGACTTCTAGGCCCACATTTGGATAAGGTGACGGTGATCGATTATTGGACCAAAAAATAAACCAATTCCTTGGTTTAAATAACCACTTGTCTTCGCGTTAAACTAGTTGACTTGAAGACGAGTTGATCCCTATGCAGTATTCACTTCTACCACAGGAATCCAGAAACCTGCTTCCATTTCAAGGGGAAGTAACTTTCCATCCCAACTTTTTTTCGATGAAAGAAGCAGATGGATTTTTTCAGGTGCTTCAAGATCGTTTAGCCTGGCAGCAGGAACCGATCTGGATGTTTGGTAAGCAAGTGCTTCAACCACGACTAACTGCGCTGTATGGGGATCCTAAGGTGCCGTATGGGTACTCAGGGATTTCGATGGAAGCATCACCTTTCACCGAAGAGCTAGAACTAATCAAGAACCGTTTGCAAGCCTTTACCCAACAGGAGTTTACGCATGTGCTCTGCAATTATTACCGTGACGGTCAGGATAGTATGGGTTGGCATAGAGATAATGAACCTGTCTTGGGAAAGAATCCAACAATAGCTTCGCTGACCTTTGGAGCTACCCGATCTTTTCAATTGCGACCCTACGGAAAAAAGGAACCCAAATTGAGCCTTGAACTTTCGCATGGAAGTCTTTTGCTCATGGGGGGAGAAAGTCAGCATTTCTGGGAACATCAGCTTCCCAAAACCAAGAAGGTATTGGCTCCTCGAATCAACCTTACTTTTCGCAAATTGATCGGTTAAATCAATCGTTGATTGGTTTTGAATTAGTCTACCACCCAGAGGTAGTCTCTGTAACCTGCAGCTTGCATTTCTGATTTGGGAATAAACTTCATGGCTGCGGAATTCATGCAGTAGCGCAACCCTGTAGGAGCAGGGCCATCGTTGAAAACATGCCCTAAGTGGGAGTTTCCAAGCTTACTACGCACTTCTACGCGAAGCATTCCCAGCGTACGATCCACAGGCTTATCAATTACGCGTGCATCAATGGGTTTGGTAAAGCTCGGCCATCCTGAGCCTGATTCGTATTTATCCTTGGAGCTAAATAGGGGAGCACCTGTTACCACACAAACATAGATGCCATCTTCCTTATTTCCGTTGTAGGCGTTGTTGAAGGCAAATTCGGTAGCACCTTCCATGGTCACCTCGTATTGCAACTCATCCAACTCTTTTTTGAGTTCTCCTTTGGATGGAGCTGGGTATTTTTTGGTACTTAGCTCAGGCCAGTGCTTCTGAATAAATGCATCTCTTCCAGAGCCTTTGCGGTACGCATAGTAATCTTGAGGGCTCTTTTTGTAGTAATCCTGATGGTAATCTTCCGCAGGATAGAAATTCGTAAACTTGATGATAGGAGTGGCTACAGGCTTGGAGAACCGTTTGGATTGATCCAATCGCTTTTTACTCTCTTCCGCTACCTTTTTTTGCTGGTCGTTATGAAAGAAAATGGCGGACTCGTATTGAGTTCCTCGATCAAAAAATGAGCCACCCACGTCCGTAGGATCGTAGGTTTGCCAGAAAATATCTACAAGTTCAGCGTAACTGATGACTTCAGGGTCAAAGGTAATTTGTACGGATTCGCGGTGAGAGGTTTTGCCTCCTGCTACTTCTCCGTAGGTAGGATTTTTTTCCTTTCCACCCGCATAGCCAGAAACCACTGAAATGACTCCATCTAAGTCCTCAAAAGGAGCTTCTACACACCAAAAGCAACCGCCCGCAAAGGTGGCAACCTGTTGGGATTCGGAAAAAACTTCTTTTGGAGATTCTTCTGCTGCTGTATTTTGGGTTTCAGTTGAGGCATTAGGTCCCCCGCTACAAGCAAGGAAAAGTGAGGTAATCAATGCGAACATGGGATAGCTAAATTTTGAGTTAATTTTCATTTCCAAGGATTTCCGAGCAGTATTTGAAATGCCTGCCGGTGACAATCTTTCAACACGAAATCAGGCATGGCTGTTTCAAAAATAGGGGATTATTTTAGTGGAAGCCATTTAAGGAATTCAAAGCCCGCCATTAATTTTCAATTCCAGTCGTTGATTTTTGATAAAAGGGGGCGAAAAATTGAAGAACTCTTTTAGATTTGTATAAGCCGTTTTGGCGTCATCTGCTATGAAATTACTACTCCTACGCACCTTTTGGGTTGTACTTGCGCTGTTCTTTAGCCTTTCCGTAGGTTCATTACAAGCCCAGGAAGCCGGTTTTGTTTCCCTATTTGATGGACAAAGTTTGACAGGATGGGTGGGCAACAAAAGTTCCTACCTCGTCAAAGAGGGGATGATCGTCATCGAACCCAAAGGCGGGGGAGGAGGAAATCTATACACCGAGAAGGAATATGGAAATTTCATCCTTCGTTTTGAATTTCAACTCACTCCTGGAGCAAATAATGGCTTAGGAATTCATGCGCCTTTGGAAGGGGATGCAGCATACGTAGGCAAAGAATTCCAGATTTTGGACAATGAAGCCGAGAAGTATGCAGGCCTTCAAACCTACCAATACCACGGTTCCCTGTACGGAGTAATGTCAGCCAAGCGGGGCTTCTTGAGTCCAACTGGGGAATGGAATCAGCAGGAGGTACGCATTAATCATCCTTATGTCACCGTAATCTTGAATGGAGAGGTGATATTGGAAGGCAACTACCTAGAAGCGAGCCAATCCGGCACGCTCGACAAGAAAGAACATCCAGGGCTAACCCGTAGCCGAGGACATATTGGATTTTTGGGCCATGGAGACTTGGTCCGATTTCGAAATATCAAAATCAAAGAATTACCTTAAACCCAAGCCCAAGCCCCCGTTTACCCATGAAAAAAAAATATCAAGTAATCGACAGAAGAGATTTTTTTAAAAAAGCAGCCCTAGGCGTTGCTGGCCTTTCCTTGGCCCCTTCGCTTTTGGCCAATGTTCCCGCCTCTGGCAAACTTAGAACTGTACACATCGGTCTTGGAGGAATGGGCATGGAAGATTTAAAAGCAATTGCTAGCCATGCAAGTGTGGAAGTTGTGGGGCTTTGTGATGTGGATACCAATGCCTTGAGCAATGCTACGGCCCTTTACCCCCAGGCAAAAACCTACAGCGACTATCGCCTCCTTTTGAAAGAAATGGAAGATCAGTTTGATGCAGTGGTGGTATCTACTCCAGATCATACCCATGCGCCTGCTTCCCTGATGGCGATGGAGATGAATAAAGCGGTGTACTGCCAAAAACCATTGACCCACCATGTGACTGAGGCGAGAGCGATGAAAAAGATGGCTGAGGATAAAAAATTGGTTACCCAAATGGGTATCCAGGTTCACTCGTTCTACGATTACAAGCTGGCTACACTACTCATCCAATCTGGCATCATTGGTAAGGTGCATACGGTACGTGCCTGGTCACCTAAAAACTGGGGTTTTGATGGCAAGGAACCCAATGGGAAAGATGCGGTACCTAGTAATTTGAATTGGAATTTGTGGCTAGGGACTGCCCCTGAACGCGATTACAAGGAAGGGGTGTACCACCCAGGCAATTGGAGAAAACTCTTGGATTACGGTTGTGGAACCTTAGGAGATATGGGTGTCCATATTTTTGACACCCCTTACAATGCACTCCAATTGGATGTGCCGCGGACCATTGTCAACCAATGCAGAAAGCCGACGGGTTTTGGTTTTCCAGAGAACAATATCGTGACCTACGAATTCCCTTCAACACCGTATACCACAGATACCTTGAAGTGGGTGTGGTACGATGGACCAGGAGCACCTGACCAGCACGATGATTTGAGGCTTCCCAATGGGGACAAGCTTCCGGATCAGGGTGCCATGTTTATGGGCGAAAAAGGCAGATTATTGTTGCCACACTTCCAACAACTTCCAAGATGGATTGTGGATGGAGAGTACAAGCAATTTGATGTAACTCCATTCAATTTGGGTGCCCCTGTTAAGGATTATGTGGGCGAAAGCAAGAAGCATTACCACCAATTTGTGGATGCCTGTTTGGGCAAGGGTAAATGTACTGCTCCTTTTTCCTATTCTGCGCGCTTGACCGAAACCATTCTTCTAGGAGTGATTGCGGGTCGTTTTCCAAATGAAACCCTTCACTGGAATAGCAAGAAGGCAAAATTTGCGGAGCGGAAAGCCAACAAGTTTTTGGGTGGTAAGTACCGCAAATTCTAAATTTAAACACAAGAAAGGGGAGCATTCCCCTTTCTTGATTTTTTTAGTACCGAAGATCTGACTTGGTTAAGGACCATTTTTCAATTACCCTGCTGGAAGTTTGACTTCTGTGCAGTTAACTTTTTCAACTATGCAAACTGAAAAGCCCAATTGCCTCTGCTGTGGCCAAACCCTACATGGGAGAACAGATAAAAAATTCTGTGACGATGGTTGCAGAAATACCTTTAACAATCAGCATAACTCTACTCAAAATAAAGAGATGCGAAGGATCAATTCGATCTTAAAAAGAAACAGATCCATTCTACTCGCCAAACTTCCGGAAGGTAAGAAGCAAGTGAAGGTCCCCAAAGATTACTTGATTTTTTCAGGGTTTTCTTTTGGATACATGACGCACCAGGCGGTACAGCCTTCGGGGCTCTCAGCTTTATGTTGTTACGAGTTTGGGGTGATTTTCATGGATGAAAATTGCTGTCTGATCATCCGTCAAAATTAAGTTGGCCTTAATTTGGCTTCGAAAGTACCTCCTCAAAGAGTTTGTCAGTTACCACGGCGATGGCACCGACTAATCCCACATCATTTCCTAGTTGATAGAGCGCGAGCTGCGTTTTCTCTCGTGATTTAGCCATGCTGTACACATTGAGAGCCTGTTGAATAGGGGTTAAAATATACTGATCTGCTTCCGCTACCACGCCTCCCAAGACGATGAGTTCTGGATTGAGCAACTGGATCAGCATGGAAATGCCTCTACCGAGGTTCAGGCCAACATCCGACAAGATGGTAATGGCCCGCTGATCTCCTTCCTTAGCCGCATTGACTACCAAATTTGGATCTAGTGGTCCTTTGTATGCTTTTGCTATTCGAGCCAGGATACTATCCTTGTCCAGCAGCAGGGCTTCCTCTGCCATCCGTACGATGGAGGTTCCTGAGGCAATGGCTTCTAAGCAACCCTTTTTTCCGCAGGTGCAATTGATCTCTTGAGATTCAAATAGGGGAGAGTGCGCAAATTCTCCTGCAAAGCCTGAGGTGCCTTGGTATAGCTTTCCATCGATGACAATGCCTAATCCGATTCCCCAACCCACAAAAATTCCCAATACGTTTTGGGCTGATTTTGCTGCTCCAAATTTGAATTCTGCCAAGGTCATGGCTCGAGCATCATTTTCAAGAAAAACGGCCTGTGGAAACCTACTTTCAAGGTGCGCTTGCAAACTTTTCCCACCAAAGTTAAGGTAGGTATGGTTGATCCCTGCCTTGGAATCAATCAATCCAGGCATGGAAAAGCCGATGGCAATAATTTTTTGACTTGGGAATCCGGATGCTGAAATGTAGGTTTCTAGATGAAGACAAAGTTGCTCGAAAGTCTCCGCTTCATTGTTGAGTACCAATTTATAGATGACCTTATCTTTTACCTGGGTCTGTTGGCAATTGTACAAGGCTAGGCTTACGGCATACTTGCTCAGATCCACTGCCAACACATAAAAGGCATCAGGTGCCAATCGGTACAAATCGGGTTTTCTTCCGCCTTGGGAAGCTGCTCGACCCTGTTTGATCACCTCTCCTGATCGAATCAAATCCGTGAGGAGGGTATTCACTGTGGGTAAGGAAATCCCCATGCTTCCACAGATTTCATTGGCAGTAGATGCACCTTTCTGGTACAGATTTTTGATCAGTCGGATCTTAAGCAAGTAGTTTTTTACTTCTACTACGCCATCAATTTTGGAAAGTGCTTCTTGGGGATTGATTAGGTGCATGGATCGACAATATGCATTCAAATACGTGAAAAATTAACGGAGAGAAAAACACTTTATGAAAAAAATTAAAGAAGGTGCTTGCAATTTGTTCAAGAAAATTAGGAAGTAGGGTTTACTAGCCTCGAATTAGTATTTTCATGAGGTGGGAGCCCAATTTTCAGGGCTTCAAGTTGAAAACTAGAAAAATGTCTACCTTTGATTTCTTTTTAATGCTAGTGTATGAAGCCACTTATTCTTTCACCCAACTTGGGTAAATCTCAGCTTGCTGAACTTGTAGAGCGCTATTTAATTGATGCTGAATTTTCGATCTCTACCAAAGATTTTGAACGTCCTTGGGGTGGTTTTTTTGTATTGGATGAAACCCAAATCCGAAAATTTAAGGATACCTTTTTTCCTGAGGTAACCCTTTCGGAAGGGCAATATGCTCAGAAGTTGAGCCCTAAGTTTCTATTAGTAGCGCCTGGAGCACGACTTTCTTGGCAATACCATTTCCGCCGTGCTGAGTTGTGGACTTTGGTAGCAGGAGATGCCGCCATCAGTAGAAGCATGGACGATAGCCAAGGTCCAGTGCTTTCGATGGTAGTAGGAGAGGTGATCTCTTTGCAGCAAGGTGAACGTCACCGTTTGATTGGTACAGGAGATTGGGGGATTGTCGCTGAGATTTGGATGCATTCTGATGCAAACCAGCCTTCTGATGAATCCGACATTGTCCGGTTGCAGGACGATTACGCAAGAAAGTAGGTTAAATTACCCTTTGTTTAGGGCATCGATTTTCTTGGCCACTTCTTCAGCTTCAGCCATCAATTTATCCGCAGCGGTTCGGTTGCTATGCGATAGTTTGTGTGCATCTGCCATCATTTTGGCATAGGTTTCCTGGAGTTTTTCCTTCTCGCTTTTCTTTTTGAATAATCCAAACATGAGTTTCGGTTTTAGTGATGAACCGATTCAGTCAAGGATTGTTTAACGAAGGTCTGTGCGTTCACTAGGATACTGAATCTCATCATCTTTGAATTGGATGAGGTCTTCTAGTCTTCCTGCGGAATTGTAAAACTTCCATGCTCCCTGTTTCTTGCCATCCTTCATGATACCCTCAGAGGCTTTCCGTCCAGATTCATGGTAGTACATCCAAAGACCATCTGCTTTGCCAGAAAGGTATTTTCCTTCAGACTCTTTTTGACCAGTCACATAGTAGGTGATTCGAGTTCCAGTGCCATCTTTTAAGGTACCGGCATCTCTGGTTTCTTTTCCATCATAGGAATAGTAGGGTCCGACATTCAGCAACCTTCCATTGTCCCAGAATTCCTCCTGTGTCAATTGCTTGTTGTCGTAAAAAAGTCCCCAAATACCATCTTCGAAGCCCAGGTTGAATCGACCTACAGACTTGAGTTGTCCTCCATCGTAGTAGTAAACCCACTGTCCATTTTCCATGCCCAACAGGTATTCTCCTTCGGCCACTAGAAGACCGATTTTATTAAAATACTTCCACAGTCCAGTTTTGAGATCGTTTTTGTACTCCCCAAGCGCATAGAGTTGTCCATCTGGGTAGAAGTTTTTCCATACCCCAACTTTAGCTCCGCCTTCGTATTGACCCTGTACAGAAGGTTTGCCTGAACTATGATTTTCTACATATTCGCCTTCGGGAACACCCAGGACATAGGTTTTGCGTTTGGAGATTTCTTTGTTGGGGAAATATTCTTCCCAAACGCCTACCGCTACATTGTTTTCATACCGTTCCTTCCGTGCAAGGCGGACTGTTTCGTAGTAGTAGCTCCATTCTCCGATTCGATTTCCAAAGTCATCGTATACTTCTTCTGATTCGGGGATTTTTGTGCCCGGGAAGAAACTTTTCCAAGGGCCAATTTTTACTCCATTTTTGTAATTGCCGGTTTGTAGGGGAACATTAGGTAAGGAGAAGGTTTTATAGGCTCCGTCGAATTGCCCCTTTTTCGCAGTGGCTTCTGCTAGGACATTTCCTTCAGGGTCAAATTCGAAATATGGGCCTTCCCGCAATCCATCTACATAAAATTCCCGTACCGAAAGCTCACCTTCTGGGAAATAAGATAGCCATTGCCCTTCTTTTTTTCCCTCTTTATAATTTCCCTCCAGCTTAAGTTGGCTAGGATCGATGTAGTAATCGCTGGATTCACTACCAAAATATTCGTTGTACTTTCCGACCAAAATACTGTCTTGAAAGATCATTTCTTTGACTAGAAATCCATTGGTATCAAAAAAACGTGCTGGACCAAAGAGTTTCCCTTCTCGGTAATCGGCCAGTTCTTTTCGCTTGCCATTTGAATGATAACTCGTCCATTGGCCATCTCGAAGCCCATTTTTAAAAATTCCCTCCGTAACTAGAGTATTGGTTTTGGTGGTGTAGAACTTCCAAAGTCCATTGGGAAGATTTTTCTCCACCAGCCCAGTACCTACAATCGATGAGTCACTGGAATAGCGTACAGCAACTTTTGAAGTTTGAGCAGCAAGCGAAAAATGAAGAAGGGAGAAGAGTACAATCAGCGCATACTTCATAGCGAATTGGGGTTCTTAAGGTAGGTTGGCAACAGTTTTCAGTACTCAGAATTGGGTGATTTTTTTATACCTACGTAAAAAATCATTTCCTGTTTAAAAGTACATCAAATCCTTAGATTTTAATTCCCGAAATGGGTTTAACCTGAAGAATTTTATTCACTTCTTCTTTCAAAAGTTTGAGTGCTAGTTCTTTGTTTGCAGGTAAGCTAATTTCCTTGATCCATAGGATGTTGCCTTGCTCCGAACTAGGGCTTAGCTTAGATTTCCCGAGACATTCTAGTTGAACAGGCAGATCCCATGGGGAATGCGCATTGCCCAAGTGGAATCCGGCATGCAAGAAGGGTTCAGTAGGGAAGTTTAAATTTTTTCCGAAAAATACACAGCAATACAGGCCATGTCCGAACCAACTGACGAAGCGAATAGTGCAGCCTGTAGCTAAGTCAAAATCTCGAATTAGATCAAGCACGAAATAGGGGAAGCCCAGCAGTTGATTCCCTTTGGAGATTTTTTTACCCTTCGAATTGGAGAAAAATTGAGTCAATTCCTCATTGGTAACCGAGTTGCCGAGCTGCTCAAAAAGATCTAAGAAATCAGCTTTCAGTTGATTTTGTCGCTGAATTAGCGATTGGTCCAACCAAAGATCTAGGTCAAGTTCTTTTTGCATCGGATTACCAACGCAGCACTGCCGATGCCCAGGAAAATCCAGAACCAAAGGCAGCCAAACAAATTAGGTCATTTTCCTTGAGGCGACCCTGTTCCCATGCTTGTGATAACGCGATAGGTATCGTGCCCGCCGTAGTGTTGCCGAGGTGCATGATATTGTTAAACACCTTCTGGTCTGGCAACTCCAATTTTTGTTGAATGTATTGGGAGATGCGCAAATTGGCCTGATGCGGAACGAGAAGGTCGATATCGTCTTTGGTTAGCTGATTGAAAGCCAGCGCTTCTTGAATTACTTCCATAAAACGAACCACAGCATGCTTGAATACCGCATTTCCATTCATCTTTAGGAAAAAGTCTCCTCGCTCAATCAACTCTTTGGAAATCCGTTCTTTCCCACTGGAGCTAGGAGCGATGCAGTAGAGTTCTTCGGCATGAGATCCTTCGGAATGCAAGTGGGTGCTGATGATTCCGGTCTGTCCAGCTTCAGCTCTGCCCACCACCACGGCGCCCGCACCATCAGCAAAGATTACTGCACTGGATCTTCCTTCGTCGCTTTTGTCCAAGGCGGAAGATTGTATTTCAGCACCTACCACTAATATTTTTTGGTACATGCCTGTTTTGATAAACTGATCCGCTATAGATAGCGCATAGATAAACCCAGAACAAGCATTTCGAATATCTAGGGCACCGATGGTTTTAAAGCCCATTTCCCGCTGAAGGAGTACCCCATTACCAGGTAAAAAGTAATCGGGGGTGATAGTTGCGAATATGATGAAGTCAATGTCATCCTGCTGCACTCCGGCACGATCCATTGCCATTTTACTTGCTTTGGCAGCCATGTTGGTCACCGTGTCTACTCCAGGTGTATACCAACGTCTTTCTTGAATTCCTGTACGCTCTACGATCCACTCGTTGGAGGTGTTCATCATCTGGGAAAGTTCATCATTCGTGACAATACGTTCTGGAACATAATGTCCGGCAGCGAGAATGCGTGAGTTATACATGGGTAGGTAGGGTGGGGTGATGGCAAACTAAAATCCCTGCAATATCGGGACTGGAGATTATTTCAACAACTAGAGCAAAGGACTTGGCTTTTCAGCCAAACAAGGTATAATTCCCAAATTGGTCCATGGGTGAAGTTTTTCGGAGGACCGATTGGGAATCATTTTGTACAGAATTGACTAGGGGGGATACGGTAAAGCCCAGCATCAATTCATTCGGATAGGGATTCAAGAGTTCCAAAAGTTCAGCTTCAGAACTGTAGCTATCCAACCATTTTTTTTCATGTTCTCGTTTCAAAATCACCGGCATGCGATCGTGAACTTCGGAAACGACATCATTTGGGCTGGTTGTTAAAATCAGGAATGTATGCTGAGATTCCCCAGAAACAGTTTCGTATTCTTCCCAAATGCCAGCAAAAGCAAAAAGTTCTTCATCACGGAGTGTGAAACGATGCGGTATTTTGGTTTTCTTCCCCACTTTTTTCCATTCGTAAAATCCATCTGCTGGGATCAGGCATCTTCTTTTTTGGAAGGAGGGTTTGAAGGAGACTTTTTCATGGACGGACTCTGCTCGTGCGTTGATCAACTTGGTAGATACGGGCTTGTTTTGACCAAAGTCAGGGGTAATGCCCCAATAAAAATAGGAGAAACCTTTGGGACTATCCGAAGTGATGACGGGCACTAGTTGAGTGGGAGCAATGTTGTACCGTGGTGAAAAATCTGCCAGCATTTCTGCTTGGAAGCGTTCTTCGAGTTCAATTTTACTTTTGGCAAGTGAATATCTTCCACACATGGTTGCAGTAGTCAGCTAATTTTTTCGAAGTTAGGAATCCTGGCAAATAAATTCAACTGCCCTGGTTTCTGAATAAAGCCTTTTTTCAGAATCAGCGCTCATAAATCCCACATGACCTCCATGCTTGGGGAATTCAAAGTATACTTGATCGAGCTTATTTGCCAACTCAATCGGGTAGCAGGAGGGACTTAAGAACGGGTCGTTTTTGGCGTTTAAAACGAGTGTTGGAATGGAGATGCCCGACAAAAACTGCATGGAGGAGTTCGTTTGGTAGTATTCTTCCGCATCACCAAATCCATGCAAGGGTCCTGTAAAGGTATCGTCAAAATCGCGAAGCGTTTGAATTGTAGAAAACTTAGTTAAGTCAAATTCAGCTGGAAATAGTTTAGCCTTTTTTTCAACTTTTTGCCGTAGTGTCTTTAGAAATCG
The DNA here is from genome assembly GCA_903952135.1 of uncultured Algoriphagus sp. Taxonomy (GTDB): domain Bacteria; phylum Bacteroidota; class Bacteroidia; order Cytophagales; family Cyclobacteriaceae; genus Algoriphagus. The sequence goes on along the minus strand of CAJBER010000135.1, from coordinate 16,205 downwards.
TTTGGTGTACAGGCCAAAAGCGGTCTTTGATATTTGATCGCAAGAACTACCTAAGTCCAGGGGTACGGAGATGGCAACCCCTTTTTTGATTTTTGGAGTTCGTTTTCGCTTTTCGCCGAGGTATTTGAGGGTCAGGTTTCCACCCAAACTAAAGCCAATTAGAAAAATCTCTTCATACTGCTGTGAGGCATGCTGTATGATCGTGTCTAAATCGTAGGTGGCGCCGCTGTGGTAAAATATTGCCTTTCGATTGAGTTCCTCACCGCATCCCCGGTAATTCCAAGCCAATACATCAAACCCATTGTTCAAAGCCTCTTTGGCCATTCCCAAAATGTATGCCCGGCTACTATTTCCCTCTAATCCGTGACTAATTACCACCAGTTTTGAGTTTCCTCGTTGATGCCAATCAATTTCTAAAAAATCTCCATCATGAGTTTCTATGCGTTCTTTTTGTGTAGGAATGAGTTCTAATTTTCTAAAAATTGCAGGGTAAACCGTTTCTAAGTGTCCGTTAAAGAGGTATTTAGGCCTTTGGTAAGTACTGGATTGAAGTAAGGGCATAGAGGTAAGCGGTCAAAACTGATTGGAAAATACAGCATATAAATTTGAATAAAGCGTTTTTAAAAACTATTTTTGGGCTCTTTAAAAACTACAAGCGCGCATAGAACATGGCCGAAATTATTAGAATGCCAAAAATGAGTGACACCATGGAAGAAGGTGTGATTGCATCCTGGTTGAAAAAAGTAGGTGACACTGTCAAGCCTGGAGACATTCTTGCAGAGGTTGAGACGGATAAAGCTACCATGGAGTTGGAATCTTACGAAGAGGGGGTTTTGCTTTATGTAGGTGTAAAAGAGAAAGATTCGGTTCCTGTAAATGGAATCATCGCAATAATTGGAGAGAAGGGAGAAGCATTCCAACATTTGTTGTCTGGTGCACCTGCCGAAGTCGCAAAAGCCGAAGTCGCAAGCCCAGCTCCTGCACCTACACCTACACCAGTACCTGCTGTGGCTGAGGTAAAAGCACCTGTAGCATCCACATCTTCCATTCCTGCCATCGTGGTGACCATGCCCAAAATGAGCGACACCATGCAGGAAGGTACCATCGCTGCTTGGTTGAAAAAAGTAGGCGATACCGTTAAATCCGGAGAAATTATAGCAGAAGTGGAGACGGATAAGGCTACCATGGAATTGGAGTCTTACGAAGATGGAGTCTTGTTGTACATCGGTGTAGAAGCCGGAGGAAGCGTTCCCGTAGACGGAATCATTGCCGTCATTGGAGAAAAAGGAGCCGATTACCAAAGTCTTTTGGCTGCGCATCAGGCAGGTGGAACTCCCGCAGCGCCTGTTGAAGTAGCCAGTCCAGCAGCACCTGCGGCAGTTGCTACACCTGCTCCAGAAGTGCCTCAAGCACCAGTTGCAGTACCAGTTGCTAGTTCAACTGGAAACGAGCGCGTTAAAGCTTCTCCGCTTGCAAAGAAAATAGCCTCTGATAAAGGGGTAGACATTCGTCAAGTAGCCGGTAGCGGTGAAGGCGGACGTATTGTCAAAAGAGATATTGAGACCTTTGTACCAGCTGCAGCAGCTGCTAGTCCTCAGGCAACTTCCACCCAAGCAGTGGCTAGTCCAGTATTGGGTCAGGAAAGCTTCAGAGAAGAGAAGGTTTCGCAGATGCGTAAAACAATTGCCAAGCGATTGGCTGAAAGTAAATATTCGGCTCCTCACTTCTACTTGACCATGGAGATCAACATGGACAAGGCGATCGAGGCGAGAAAGAGCATGAACGAGTTTGGTACTGCAAAGATTTCTTTCAATGACTTGGTCATCAAAGCATCTGCAGCGGCATTGCGTCAGAATCCAAAAGTAAATTCAAGCTGGTTGGGAGATAAAATTCGCTACAACGATCACATTCATATTGGAATGGCGGTAGCAGTAGAGGAGGGCCTCTTAGTTCCAGTAATCCGATTTGCAGATCAGTTGTCCTTAAGCCAGATTTCGAATCAAGCCAAATCCTTAGGCCAAAAGGCTAAAAACAAAGAGCTACAACCTAAAGATTGGGAAGGCAATACCTTCACCATCTCCAATTTGGGTATGTTTGGCATCGATGAATTTACAGCCATCATCAATCCACCAGATGCCTGCATCTTGGCAGTGGGAGGAATCAAGGAAACAGTCATTGTGAAGGACGGCCAAATGAAAGTGGGCAACGTGATGAAGGTGACGCTTTCTTGCGACCACCGCGTCGTAGATGGAGCAGTAGGGTCGGCATTCCTTCAGACGCTGAAGGGCTTGCTTGAGGATCCAGTGCGTATCCTCATCTAAAAACTACCTGTCAAAAAGTCCTGTTCAACGAGGACTTTTTGCTTTTGTATGGTTTTTGAAATGCATTTTGAACTAGGGTGCTAAACTAGAACACTAGAAAATAAATTTTCCATGGAAAAAATTAAATCTACCACCGTAGTGGCCATTCGGCACAATGGAGAGGTTGTTATCGGTGCTGATGGTCAAGCGACCCTCGGCAATACAGTAGCCAAAAGCACAGTGAAGAAGATCAGAGTTCTCCAAGGAGGAAAGATCGTAACTGGTTTTGCAGGTTCCACAGCAGATGCCTTTACCCTGCTGGACAAGTTTGAAGAAAAGCTCGGAGCATTTGGCAATAACATGAAGCGTGCTGCCGTAGAACTTGCCAAAGAATGGCGCATGGATCGCATGCTTAGCCGCTTGGAAGCCATGATGATCGTGGCAGACAAGGACGATATCTTGATTATCTCTGGAAATGGGGATGTGATCGAACCCGATATGGAAATTGCTACCATCGGTTCGGGTAGCGTATATGCCCAGTCTGCCGCACGGGCGATGAAGAAGTTTGCACCCCAACTTTCTGCCGAAGAAATGGTACGAGAAAGCCTTCACATAGCAGCAGATGTCTGCATCTACACCAACCACAATTTGGTGGTAGAAAAGGTAACTACCTGATCTATCCCATTCCTTAGGAAAAAAGTCGGAAAGAATTCCGACTTTTTTTTATTTCCAGCAAACCAGAAGTGGTGTTTTTAAGTTATGTAGGTATACTTCACGATTCCAAATGGACACAGCAACAGCAAAAAAGGCAGGTAAAAAAGATTACCAAAAATTGATTTTAGAGGGGTTTGTTTCGCATGTGCTTGAGCATGGCAAAGAACCTGCTTCTATTTTCAAGTTTGCCAAAGATTTAAAAATCAAAGAAGAGGAGTTTTACAATCATTACACCTCTTTTGAAGCCATAAAATCGGCGATATGGGTAGCTTTATTTGAAGAAACTCATCGCCAATTAGAGGAACAAGAGGTGTACAAGGAATATGCTGTTCGCGAAAAATTCCTTTCCTTCCTATTTACTTGGGTGGAGGAACTCAAGAAAAATAGATCCTACTTATTATCACTCTACAAGGATAAGGCGACCACCTTCAAGAACTTGCCTTCTGATACACGAGACTTCAAGGAGCGGTTTACGGATTTTGCCTCAGAGCTGATCTTAGAGGGAAAAGAAACACAGGAAATTGCCACGCGTCCCTTGATTACCGAGAAGTACGATGAAGCACTCTGGTTACAAGTAGCCTTCGTGTTCCGCTACTGGTTGGACGATAACAGCCCACGATTTGAAAAAACAGATGCTGCCATCGAAAAGTCGGTGAATTTTGCCTTCGACTTGATGGGAAAAAGTGCCTTAGACTCTTTTTTAGACTTAGCGAAGTTTCTATACCAAACCAAATAAGGAATGTCTGACAAGGTAAAAGAACAGGGGTCTATTCCTGTTTCTAAAGTTCAGCGTGCGGCCAAATTTATTTCTACAGGAGCGAAGGTAGGGGGGAATTACGTCAAACATTACGCAAAGAAGATGGTCAATCCCTCACTCAACCGAGAGGAATTGCACCAGAATAATGCTTCGGATATTTACAACTCTCTGAGTGAACTCAAGGGGTCTGCCCTCAAGGTGGCTCAAATGATGTCCATGGATAAAAATCTACTTCCAAGGGCTTATCAAGATAAGTTTTCGATGGCGCAATACACCGCGCCCCCTTTGTCCTATCCCTTGGTGGTGAAGACTTTCCAAAAGTACTTCGAAAAGACGCCTGAGCAACTCTTTGACACTTTCAGCCGGTCAGCCATCAATGCGGCATCCATCGGGCAGGTGCACCAGGCAACCAAAGGAGACAAGACCTTGGCTGTGAAAATTCAATACCCAGGAGTGGCAGATTCGGTAAGTTCAGACTTGCGGCTGGTACGTCCTTTTGCGCTTCGCTTACTCAACATGAATGAAAAGGAGTTGGATCACTACATGGGAGAGGTGGAAGAGCGCTTGTTGGAAGAAACCGATTACCAACTCGAAGTCACACGCTCTCGGGAAATCTCAGAAGCTTGCATGCACATTCCGAACCTTCGCTTTCCGTGCTATTACGATGAGTACAGCGCAGAGCGAATCATTACCATGGATTGGATTGCGGGTAAGCATATCAAGGAGTGGATGGCGACGAAGCCTAGCCAAGAAATGAAAAATCAGGTTGGTCAGGCACTATGGGATTTTTACCATCACCAAGTACATAATTTAAAGCAGGTGCATGCGGATCCGCATCCAGGGAACTTTATCATTCAAGAAGATGGGACCTTGGGAATTATTGATTTTGGCTGCGTGAAAGTGATTCCAGAGGATTTTTACCAAGGATACTTCGCGCTAATCAAGCGAGAATTGGTAATGAATCCAGCCGAGTTGGATCAAATATTCTATGGGCTTGACTTCATTTCGGACAAGGATACTGAAGTGGAGAAAACGTATTTCAAGGGAGTATTTACTGAAATGATTTCCTTGCTTGGCAAGCCCTTTCACGTAGATCGCTTTGATTTTTCTGATGATGCCTATTTCGAACAAATCTTCTTGCTAGGGGATCGAATTTCCAACGACAAAATGTTTAAAAGTTCCAGGCAGGCCCGTGGTTCACGTCATGGCTTATACATCAACCGAACTTACTTTGGCTTATACAATTTGCTCAATCAACTTGAAGCAACGGTGGATACCACCAAGCCAGATTGGTTGAACTAAAAAGAGGCTGTCGATTCGACAGCCTCTTTTATTTTAACTTGTATTGTTTAGATTACTTGGAATAGGTCACTCGGTAAATACAGTTGGCCACATCATCCGAGATCAATAGGCTTCCATCCTTCAATTCCTGAACATCTACTGGTCTTCCCCAAGCTTCTTGGCTTTCGGCATCTAGCCAACCTGTTACAAATACTTCTTGGCCTGTCACTGTTCCAGTGGAATCCATTCGCGCTAACACCACCTCGTAGCCTGACTTTTTACTTCGGTTCCAACTACCGTGCTTGGCGATAAATAGTTGTTGTTTGTAGCTAGCAGGAAACTGATCGCCTTCGTAAAAGCGAATTCCCAAAGGCGCAGTATGGGCACCTAATTTGGCTGCTGGTGCAGCGTAAAACGAGGCTTCTTTGCCTTCAGTACCCACTTCGGGGTCTTGGATAGTGCCTGCATGCCAGTAAGGGTATCCAAAATGCTGGCCAAGGCTAGTGGCTCTATTGAGTTCACAATCCGGCGTATCGTCACCAAGCATATCGCGTCCATTGTCTGTAAACCACAGTTCTTTGCTGACTGGGTGCCAATCCATGCCTACCGAATTGCGTACTCCATGGGCATAGATTTCAGGTTTCGCACCTGGCTTGCTCACATCCAATCGGGTGATGCTTGCAAAAATAGGATCCTCAGACACACAGATATTGCAAGGAGCACCAACTGGAATGTAGAGTAAGCCATCTGGACCAAAGGCGATAAATTTCCATCCGTGGTGTGCTTCGTCAGGATAGCCTTCATAGACCACCTCGTAAGTTGGGTTTTCTAGGTTTTTCTCAATGTCTTTGAACCGTAGAATTCGGGATACTTCTGCTACATACAGATCTCCATCCTTAATGGCCACTCCATTGGGCATCCGAAGGTCATTGGCAAGGATGTATTTGCTGTCAGCCTTGCCATCGCCATTTTCATCCACGAGGGCATAGACATTTTTTTCTTGTCGATTTCCTACGAACACAATCCCGCTTTCTGAAATCGCCATAGATCTTGCATTCGGGACATCTGCTGCCCATACGTCAATCTTAAATCCTTCTGGTAGTTTGAGTTTGGCCAACTGCACATCGGCTTTGGCTTCTGAAATTGAAATTTTTGAACCTACGGCGGCGGTGGATGTGGCTGACTTTTCTTCGCTGCAAGCGAATAGGCTTAGCAGAAGAACAGCAGCAAGAGTTGGTAACAAACGAAGGGGTCGAATCATGAGGTTGAATTTTGGGTAAATTTAATCGAATAGTTCTGAGAATGATTCAGATTAGAGTGGAGTATTGGTTATTTTTGCGGCATGTTATCCATTAGTAACCTCTCTTATTTTATTGGCGGCCGTGCGCTGTACGAGAATGCCAACTTACACATCAAGCCCAAAGATAAAATTGGCCTAGTAGGTCAGAATGGTACGGGTAAATCTACTTTGTTGAAAATCATTCACGGGGATTACCTGCCTACTACGGGTGAGGTGCAGAAGGCCAAGGATTGTACTATTGGATTTTTGAATCAGGACTTGCTTTCCTACCAATCGGATGACTCTATCTTGGATGTGGCTTTGGCAGCATTTAAAGAAACTTTGGCGATCCAGGATGAAATCGACAAGGTACTCAAGTTGATGGAAACGGATTATTCAGAGGAGGTTATCAACCGACTAGCCCACCTGCAGGATCGATTTGAATCCAATGAGGGCTATACGATCAAGGCCAAAGCAGAAGAGGTATTGGAGGGTATTGGATTTCAAACCAACGACTTACAAAAACCCTTGCGCCAGTTTTCCGGGGGATGGCGTATGCGCGTGATGCTCGCTAAATTGCTTTTGGAAAAGCCAGCCTTGCTGATGCTCGATGAACCGACCAACCACCTGGATCTTCCTTCCATTCAATGGGTGGAGAATTACTTAAAAAATTACGAAGGTGCCGTAGTGGTAGTTTCCCATGACCAGACTTTCCTGGATAATTGTATCAGTACCACGGTGGAAGTAGCCAACCAGACCTTAACTTCCTATTCTGGGAATTATTCTTTTTACAAGGAAGAAAAAAAGTTGCGGATGGAGCTGCAGCAGAATGCCTACGAAAATCAGCAGCAACAAATAAAGCAGACGGAGCGCTTTATTGAACGATTTCGTGCAAAAGCTACCAAATCCAACCAGGTCCAATCCCGAATTAAGGCTTTGGATCGCATGGATCGAGTGCATGAGGTGGTGAATGACGAGGCTTTCGTAAACTTTAAATTTAAATTTTCACAAAAATCAGGTCGAGATGTGGTGACTTTAGACCAGGTGTCCAAGGCTTACGGAGATTTGACGATTTTGAAAAATACCACAGCCCGCATTGAGCGTGGAGATAAAATTGCGCTGATTGGAGCCAATGGAAAAGGAAAATCCACCTTGCTTCGGATTATTGCTGGAACAGAGGCAATTGCAGGAAAGCGTGCTGAAGGACATAATGTGATCAAGGCCTTTTTTGCGCAGCACCAATTGGAGGCCCTTACGCTGGATAATGAGATCATTCAAGAAATGTCTCAGGCAGGAAGCGGAAAAACAGAAATGGAGCTTCGTGGTGTGTTGGGATGTTTCCTTTTTTCCAACGAAGAGGTGTACAAAAAAATCAAAGTGCTGTCAGGAGGGGAGAAATCTCGTGTGGCTTTGGCCAAAACGCTGATTTCTGAAGCCAATTTCTTGTTGCTGGATGAACCGACCAACCACTTGGATTTTCAATCCGTAAATATTCTAATTCAGGCCTTGCAGCAGTATGAGGGCACCTTTATCACGGTTTCGCACGATAGACACTTCATCAAAGGGGTGGCCAACAAAATCTGGTACATCGAGCAACATGAAATCAAGGAGTACCCGGGAACTTATGAGGAATATGAGTTTTGGCGAAGCCAGCAGGTAGAACAGGTAGCAGCAGCACCCGTTCAAAAGCCGGTGAAGGCAGCGGCGATGACTCCATCAAAAAGTAAAGAAGAAAGCCTGCAAGCCAAAAAGGAATTGAAGAAACTGGAGGATCAGTTACAGCTTATCGAAAAAGAAATTCACCAATTGGAAGTTCAAAAACAGGATTTAGAAGCCAAATTGGCGGAGCCTTCCTTGTACTTGAATGAGGTGGAAGCCCAGAAAATACAGACAAGCTACCAGCAAATTGAGGCATCACTTGAAAAAGTAAATGCCACTTGGGAGCAGTTGGTGGATCAAATCTCCTCCCTTCAACAGCAAGTGGCTCAGGTATAATAATTCTATGAAAACGCAGGCACTGCTCTTACTTTTACTCGTCCTCTCATTTATGGGAAATGCACAGGTGCTTGAGGATAAGGTCTATGCAGACCACATTCTTTCCGTGCGGATGTTTCCTCAAGGTGGTGATGTAGAAAGCCAGTTGAATGCACCTGTGGTTTCTTTGTCTGATTCCAAATCCTTGGTGGTTTGGTTTGACGATGTTTCCTATGATCCGGAGTTGTATACGGCCAAACTGGTTCACTGCGATGCAGATTGGAAAAAGTCGGGATTGCGGGATACTGATTTTTCCTTGGCATTTAATGAATATACCTTATCGGATTATACCTATTCGGTCAATACGCGGATGCCTTACATTCGGTATTCCTTTACCCTTCCGCGGGTAAGTAAATCTGGGAATTACCTACTTAAGGTGTACAAAAACCGAGATGAAAGTGCACTCATCTTCACCAAGCGATTTATGGTAGTGGAGAGCTTGGCTGCAGTGGCGGCTCAAGTGGTACCTCCCGCACAGACTGAGGATCGCCGGACCTTGCAGCAAATCAATGCCTCGGTCAACTATAGTAATCTGGAAGTGATTGATCCTCAAGCACAAATCAAAGTGATTATTCGTCAAAATCAGCGTTGGGATAATGCGAAAGTATTGAGTAAGCCTACATTTTTGAATCAAAATTCTAAACTTCTTCGGTATGAACCCTTTGAGGGGGAAAGTACCTTTCGCGCTGGAAACGAGTTTCGGTTTGTTGATCTACGCTTTATCCGAGCCACAGGAGTGAATTTGGCTTCCGTGAAGGTGGAAGAAACCCTTGTGTCGGCAGAAGCACGGGTGGATTTACCTCGACCAGGCGGTGCTTATGCGCAATATTTGGACCTCAATGGGTTCTATGTGGTGCAAACGAATGACCGACCAGGCGGTGATCCAGAAGTGGAAAGCGAATACGTGTATACCACATTTTACCTTAATGATGTGCCCGGAAAAAACATCAAGTTGATGGGAGCTCTCAGTCAATGGGGAAAGGCACCTGAAGCGACGATGGTGTACGATAGCAAAAAGCGCTTGTATTCCACTTCTATTTTGTTGAAGCAGGGGTGGTATGACTATCAGTTTGCTTATGCAAATGGAGATGGATCCTATGATTTTGAGTCCATGGAGGGAAGTCACTTCCAAACCGAGAATGAATACGAGGTATTCGTGTATTACCGAGGTCTGGGTTCTCGCTACGATCAATTGGTGGGGTATGTGTACTTGCAGCCGAATAAGCGAAGACTCTAATCCATTTTAATCCAAAAAATAACCCCCAAAAAGAATGAACTCTTTGGGGGTCAGTTAAAGTAAGTCGAAGGGATTAAAATTCCTCAGTTGAGGCTTCCGTTTCTTCTTCAGTTGGGGCTACATTTTGCCGAACTCGCTCTCCAGTAGCTTTGTATGGCACAAAACCTTCTCTTTTGAACTTGTAAGGAGTAGTTTTATTATCAGCAGGATGCGTGGCCAAATCCATCATTCCAAAACCCTTGTGGGTAAAGGCACCCAATCCACACTTAAATACAAAATCTTGTACTTCAGGAGCGGCATAAAGCGTGAATGGAAGCGTGTATCCTCTTACTTCGTATTTTACATCTAGGTCGTAGACAGCGTAGATTCGAGCAAATTTCTTCTGTTGTTCTTTCAACTTGTTCACGTAAACCATGTCAGGTACCACCTGGAACTTGAAGAAAGATTCCATTTGTTCTGGGGTGTACCAACCGGATTTCTCCATACGTGTCAGCGTAGATTCATACAATAGATCAGAGAACTCGTCGCTGTCTGGATTGATAAATCGCTTGCCCGCTTCTTCATTGAAGGCTGGAGTGATGAGAACCAAAGGAGAGATGCAAACAAACTTATTGGAAACTTCCAAAGTCGGCTCTGTCTCTAGTTCGGTGTACTCTGGGGAAAGGATCAAGTTGCCCAACTCAATTTTTGGAGTGGCAAATACTTGCTCTAGCAAGTAATCGATGAATTCCTCACTTTGAGAAGACAGGACAAGCGTAACCAAGCTGGAATAGTAATGGAGACCACTACGGCTTACCTTGGTTTGTCCCTTCAATCCAGAGAAATTGAAGAAATTATAATTGAAGAATTCCTCTTTTCCTCCTTTGACGATGAGTCCTTTAAGGAATTGAGCCAGAATGTACTGGTGGTGGAAAGGCAAAAAAGAGCCTTTGTTTTTTAGGGAAAATATCAGACGTACTCTCACGGTTATTAAAAATAAAATGAAACAATCCAAAACTTGGTGGTGCCAAGCCTTGGTATTTAATTAGTTGGTGTAAAACTACACTAATTTTTTAGCAAAACTTAAACATTGAACCTAAAATGCATAATGTCACCATCTTGGACCACATATTCTTTGCCCTCGATTGAGATTTTGCCATTTTCTCTACAAACTGCCTCACTCTTAAATTGTTTGTAATCTGCGATTCGAATTACTTCTGCTTTGATAAATCCTCGTTCAAAGTCAGTGTGTATCACCCCAGCAGCTTGAGGAGCTTTCCATCCCTTACGAATCGTCCATGCACGAACCTCTTGGACACCGGCAGTAAAGTAAGTGATCAGTTCGAGTAGGGTATAGGCACCATAAATCAAACGATTCAATCCACTTTCGTTTAGTCCATACTCACCTAGAAACATTGCCTTTTCTTCAGGGTCGTCAAATTCGGCGATTTGGGATTCGATGGCAGCACAAAGGACGATAACCTCTGCGTTTTCCTCTTTTACTTTTTCACGAAGTTTGGTTACAAAAGCATTTCCTGTGTGAATGCTTGCCTCGTCCACATTGGCCACATAGATCACTGGCTTGATGGTAAGGAGTTGAAGGTCACGAACGGCTTCTAGATCTTCCTTGTCTACTTCGATCGCACGTGCATTTAGTCCAGAAGTCAATCCTTCTTTAAATTGGAGCAAAGTTTCCAATTCACGCTTGGCTTTGGCATCTCCGGATTTGGCCACTTTTTCGATACGCTGAATCTTTTTTTCAACGGATTCTAAATCCTTCAACTGTAATTCGGTATCGATTACCTCCTTGTCAAAAATAGGATCTACACCCCCTGCGACGTGAACGATATTATTGTCTTCAAAGCATCGGATGACGTGAATGATGGCATCCACTTCTCGAATATTGGCCAAGAACTTATTTCCCAATCCTTCGCCTTTGGATGCGCCTTTTACAAGTCCTGCAATATCTACAAACTCGATGATGGTGGGAACGACACGTTGCGGATTGACCAAGGCTTCCAGTTCCTGCAAGCGTGCATCTGGAACGGAGACTACACCCACATTGGGTTCGATGGTACAAAAAGGGAAATTTGCTGCTTCTGCTTTGGCGCTTGAGAGCGCATTAAACAAGGTAGATTTGCCCACATTTGGGAGACCTACTATGCCACATTGTAATGCCATTAATTCGTTGCTTTAATTTTAAATATTCTGTAGGACTTGTACCCACTGTAAAATTCCATGACCGATACTCTGAAAATGGTGTAAACAGGTATGGCAAAGATCATCCCTAGGATTCCTGCGATTTTTGCACCGACAAAGATAATAACAAATATTTCAAGGGGATGAGCTTTTACGGATTTGGAAAAAATAAGCGGCTGAAGCAGGACATTGTCGGTAATCTGGACCACTGCAAATACCGAAATGATTTTAAACAGGAAAAAGCTATAGTCACTGTCTACACTAAAATCCCCTGTGGATACACCTACCACGATTCCAAATGCGGTACCTAAAATCGGACCTGCATAAGGGATGAGATTGGCAATGGCAGCAAAAAGAGCAATAGTTAAGGCATACTCTACACCAGCAAGGGTGAGCCCAGAGGCAGCTAGTAAGAATATAGCCAATACTTGTAGCAAAAGTCCGAAAAGGTAATTGGAAAGCAACTTTTCAACCTTGGTAAAGGTCGCTACCGATAACTCAAAATAGGCATTTGGAATGAGATTCAACAGATTTCTGCGCAGCAGGCCATTTTCCAAAAGCAGGAAAAAAGTGATGAATGCAATGGCCATGGTGCCAATAAACACACTACTTGTTACTGCAATTGCATCAGAAATAAATCCTCCAATGTCAAATTTTTTGAGCACCTCCTGTACTGACAGCCGAAGTTCCTCTAGAAGTATTCCTTTTTTATTTTCAATGAGTTGGTACTTCATTAAAAATCGCTCGAGTTTTTCTAGGGGAACTTCTAGTTGCAAGTAAATACTATCCAAATCCAATTCGCTCAAAAGAATTACCTGACGATTGATTAAGGGGAAAAACAGGAGTCCTAACAAAAACACAATGGAAACTACCACCCCGTAAGAGGCAAGAATGGCAATACCTCTCGGGATATGCTGCCCCATGATGTGTACTTCGTTGATTCGATTCGTCAAGGGGCGAAGCAAGGCGGCGAGGATTAAAGAAACCACCAAATACAGTGAAATAGAAGAAAAATACCATCCAAAAGCTAGGAAGGTGATAAAGAAAAGAATAAGGTAGATGAAAAACCGCTGCATGGATGTAAAAGAAAAGGAGGCAGAAGCCTCCTCAAAGATATTGGAATAAGAACGTTATCCCTAATGCTATCCTGCTGGATTATTCCCAGCGCAAGTCATTATTTACTTCGTTCTCAGATTCTTCGTTCTCAAACTGCTCAAAATCGAAGTCGGGAAGCAAATCATTTTTCACATGATCCACTGCTTCATTCAACGCATTGACAAATTTGAAGAAATCCTCTTTGTACAAGAAGATTTTGTGCTTCTCATAACTGAAGCTATCGCCGTCTGTTCTCCGCTTGCTCTCTGTAATAGTCAGGTAATAATCGTTTCCACGGGTTGATTTGATATCAAAAAAATAGGTTCTTTTTCCTGCCTTAACTTTTTTAGAGAAAATTTCATCTCTATCGTATCCTCGGTGATCTTCCAATGTTGTAGGGGTTATTGGTTGGAATGGTTAATTATGTTGGGTCTAAGATAAGGCAAAAGCAAGATAGAATTCAAAACGAAACTCTGCTTTTTTTTTAAAATCTGTAAAAAAAAGAGTACAAGTTGGTTTAAATCTGATACAAACCTAATTTACTTAAACAGAAAGCAAGTGAAAAATGTGGGATAATTCAGTAAAAATTCAGGCTATTGTATTGGTTACTAATTAAATAGCTAGATTAAAAAAGATACAAACTGACTAAATTCCAATGAGGTCTATTTTTTTAGGTTAGCAGCATAAAAAAAGGCTGTCTCTTTTCAGAAACAGCCTAATTGGGTTGTCATAAAATTTATTCTCCGTGTAAGAAGGCTTTCTTTTTAAGTAGCGCTTCTTCGCTTTCTCGGTGATCTGGATCATCTACACAGCAGTCTACCGGACAAACAGCCGCACATTGAGGTTCTTCATGGAAGCCATTGCATTCGGTACACTTATCGGATACGATGTAATAAAATTCATCAGAAACAGGCGTTTGCTTAGCTGTAGCAGCCACTACTGTGCCATCTTCAGTTGTTACTTCTTTCAAGTTGGTGCCTCCAGCCCAAGTCCATTCTACTCCACCTTCATAAATTGCCGTGTTTGGGCATTCAGGTTCGCATGCACCGCAATTGATGCATTCGTCTGTAATCATTATTGCCATAGGTAGTCAAATTTGAATTCAAAGTTACAATCTCCTTAACACCTTCGCAATAAAAAAGTTGTCACACTAATTAATTTAAATTTATTCCAACGAGCTTTCTTTTTGGATACCTTTGCATCATGCAATCCATTTTCCCGCTTTCTGATCGAGTTTCGGCCTTTATTCGCCTAGGAAACCGTCTATCCGAATTGGAAGGCGACGAAAAACAAGCACTTTTTCAGCAAGCCCAAAATCAGAATGCTTGGTTTACACCGCAGTCTTTGGAGCAAGCATTGAAGGGAATTCAGGTTCTCTTGGATGCAGGTGCTTTGGAAAAATGGGTATCCAACTATTCTTTTTCAGAAACGGATCAGCCACAACAAATTGGGCTGATGCTTGCTGGAAACATCCCGGCTGTAGGCTTTCATGATATTTTGGCGGTCTTGATTGCCGGCCATTCGGCATGCATCAAACTAAGTTCTCAGGATTCAGCATTGCCACTTTGGTTACTCACTCAATTGAAGAGGATTGAGCCTCGATTTTCAGACCGCATTTTCATTGAAGAACTCTTGAAAAACAAGCAGGCCTACATCGCTACAGGAAGTGACAATTCTGCCCGATATTTCAACTACTACTTTGGGAAGTATCCTCACCTGATTCGTTCCAATCGGACTTCTGTAGCCATTCTTCAAGGAGATGAGTCTACGGCTGATTTGCAGGCTTTGGGCCATGATATTTTCGATTACTTTGGTTTGGGCTGTAGAAATGTATCCAAGGTATTTGTCAAAAATCAGGAGCAGTTGACACAACTTCTCGATGCGCTTCAATCCTTTGAATGGGTAGCCAATCACCACAAGTACTTCAACAATTACGAGTACAATAAGTCCATTTATTTGGTCAATGGGACCCCGCACCTGGACAATGGCTTCCTCCTGCTCAAAGAATCCGCAGACTTGGTTTCTCCAATAGGAGTTCTTTTTTACGAGATCTACGAAGACGATTTTGAGTTGGAATCCAAACTTTTAACCTTAGCCAGCCAGATCCAATGCGTGGTGGGGAGTTCTAGCTTGGGTATTCTTGGAATAATTCCCTTTGGCCAAACCCAGTGTCCAGCCCCTTGGGACTATGCAGATGGGGTAGATACCCTTCAATTTTTAAGTGAATTAGGAGTTTAGTAAAAATTCCAGGAGAATACCTGGTTCTTAACTTCTATTCAGGCAACCCTTAAAGCGGAATGTTCGTTACCTTTTTTGTTCCTTTTTCCTATATTCGCAGTCGGAAATTTGAACCATTTACTCCATAAACTATACAAAACGATGGCTTTTGATATCGAAATGATCAAAGAGGTGTATGCACAGATCCCTGGTCGTATTGCAGCGGCAAGAAAGGTGGTCGGCAAACCGCTTACATTGACTGAAAAAATTCTTTATGCCCACCTAACTGAAGGGGCTGCTAGTCAGGCTTTTAAGAGAGGAACCTCTTACGTTGATTTTCAACCCGATCGCGTTGCTATGCAAGACGCCACCGCGCAGATGGCCCTATTGCAATTTATGCAGGCTGGCCGCTCTCAGGTAGCTGTTCCATCTACGGTTCACTGCGATCACTTGATTCAAGCGGAGATTGGCGCAGATCAAGATTTGAGCAAAGCAAAAGATAAAAACAAAGAGGTCTATGATTTTTTGGCCTCAGTATCTAACAAATATGGCATCGGATTCTGGAAGCCAGGAGCAGGGATTATTCACCAAGTGGTGTTGGAAAACTATGCTTTCCCTGGTGGAATGATGATCGGTACGGATTCACATACTCCCAATGCGGGTGGTCTAGGAATGATCGCGATTGGTGTGGGTGGTGCTGATGCTTGTGATGTGATGGCTGGATTGCCTTGGGAACTGAAGTTTCCAAAGTTGATTGGGGTGAAGTTGACCGGTAAAATGTCGGGCTGGACTTCCGCGAAAGACGTGATTTTGAAGGTTGCAGGTATCCTTACTGTAAAAGGTGGAACTGGAGCAATCGTGGAATATTTTGGAGAAGGAGCTCGCTCCCTTTCCGCAACAGGTAAAGGAACCATCTGCAACATGGGTGCTGAGATTGGTGCTACTACCTCCATTTTTGGATACGATGAAAAATCTGCCGCTTACCTTTCTGGTACGGGTCGTTCCGATATCGCTGCACTAGCTAATGGTATCGCAGAGCATTTGACTGGTGACGCTGAAGTGTATGCGAATCCAGAAAACTATTTCGATCAGGTGATTGAAATCAATCTTTCT
>CAJBER010000134.1 GCA_903952135.1 uncultured Algoriphagus sp. | reverse complement strand
ATGCTACAAAATGAGCCAAGTCCCTTGGCTCTTGTGTGTAAAAGGCTTGTGCCTTGTAGTTTAAAAAAAGAGCCAAATTTTCGTTCTCCTCAAAAATCTAAGGTAACTTGCGTTGAAATGTTTTTTTTACCTATACTTCAGAGAAAGAAGTAGAGCCAACTAGAATAGCTGTTCCAAAACGAACATACCATGAATTTGATCGAAAATGTCCGGGAAGCCTTGAACTCAGTGAAAGTTCACCTCCTCAGAACGGTGCTCACTGGAGCCATCATTGCCATCGGAATATCCTCCCTAGTAGGGATGCTCACCGCGATTGATGGGATCAAAGCCCAGATTGCAGAAAGTTTTGCAGGACTTGGGGCCAACTCATTTGATTTAGTAAGCAGCGGTTCCAACGGAGGCAGGGTCGTTCAAGAGGGGAAAACCGAGAAAACCTATCCACCCATTACTTTCCGTGAAGCCCAAAGTTTTAGGGAGGAATATGCCTCCATCGGCATTTCTACCGTCTTTGCTACCGCCTCAGGCATCGCAGAGATCAAACGAGGATCCAAAAAAACCAATCCCAACATCCGCGTTCGTGGTGGAGACGAGAATTACTTGGCCATAAAGGCCATGAAATTGTTAGAGGGACGTAATTTTTCTCAAGTGGAGGTTCGCTACGGCAACAATGTGGCCATCATCGGTAAGGAATTGGAAGAGACCTTATTTACCGAAGGGGAAGAAGCCCTCAACCAATCCATCACCATTTTTGGAAAGCCTTACACCATTATTGGGGTCTTGGACAAACAAGGAGGAGTAGGGCAGGATCAGGGAGCAGATCGTCAGATTTTGATTCCCATTGAAAATGCAGCTCGACTTGATTTTCGAGGCACCTTCAACTACCGCATCACGGGGGTAGCCTCCGATCCCGGTAAAATTGACTACGAAATGGGACAGGCCACCGGCATGATGCGCAAGATTCGTCAGGATCGCGTGGCACAACCGGACTCCTTTGAATTGTCCAAGAGTGAGTCGGTAGCCGAGAGTTTGGAAGAAGTAGCGGGTTACTTGCGCATTGGAGGCTTTGGAATTGGATTTATCACGCTTTTGGGTGCGTCTATCGGCTTGATGAATATCATGCTGGTATCCGTCACCGAACGAACCCGAGAAATTGGTATTCGCAAGGCATTGGGTGCGACGCCACTTCGCATTCGGCAGCAATTCTTAATTGAAGCAATCACGATTTGTGTGATTGGGGGAATATTTGGCATGTTGCTCGGTATTTTGATTGGCAACGTGATTGCCAACTTTATTGGTCCAGGAGGATTCTTGGTTCCATGGCTTTGGATGATTATTTCCTTTGTGATTTGTATCATCGTGGGCTTGTTGGCAGGGTATATTCCGGCCTACAAGGCAAGCAAACTGGATCCTATCGAATCCCTGCGCTACGAATAAGGTCTGCTTTTAAAAGTAGATCATTCAAGATTTTTCCTTCCCAAACCGGCTGATTTCACCTGAAGTCCGCCGGTTTGTTGTTTGGAAGGGGTGACCTCGACCCATGGGATTTGATCCCTTGCTGCTAATTTTCACCGACTGGATAATTTTTGCTGGGATTGTCCGCTTTTTTTTGAATATTTCTTCTCCTTAACTCATGACCCAAACTCCTATGAAAAAGCTCCTGTCGCTTGCATTCCTTTTCTTTTTGTCTTGCGCCTCTTTGTGGGCGAGTACACCTGCCGCAAATCCGGGTTCCTACACCCTCGTGATGGAGGGCTTTGATTGGGGACCGGCTGCTAGCAAGGTGGTGCTACACGACCTGAAAGCAAGCAAAGAAACTACCGTAGCAGACTTTGAGGTATTCGTCACACGTGCTACTTCCTTGGGAGAAATTCCCGCTGCGCAAGCTTCCGGCAAGCGCTCCGTAGTGTATACCTATTCCTCGGATGAAAAGGGGAATCGGGTGGAAAATGGACCCCATTTGACTTTGGTATTGGCCGTAAGCCCAATAAATCCCCTGGGATCGGGCATTCAATACCTGCGCATAGGATCTGGTGCTTCCAATGTCTGGATTGACTACGGAGTTACCGTGGTGCATCCCAAAACAGGCAAAACCTGGAACAAGGAATCTGCTCGAGTACGTCCAATTGTAGATGAGTTTGACTTATCTGGAAAATTCACACATGAAGGAACTACCTTGACTTATGGCGCCTTTTCTCCGAAAAAAATAACTACCAAGGCCCCTTTGATCATTTGGCTTCATGGTGGAGGAGAGGGAGGTTCGGATCCTACGATTGCTTTGATGGGGAATAAGGCCTTCAATTATGCCTCGCCTGAGATCCAAGCTTTATTTGGTGAAGGAGCATTCGTCTTGGCTCCGCAAACACCTACCTTCTGGATGAACGCAGGGGATGGGATGACGCGTGGAAAAGTGAATGACATTTACAATGCTGCTGTATTTGCT
>CAJBER010000133.1 GCA_903952135.1 uncultured Algoriphagus sp. | reverse complement strand
CATACAATTCCTAATTAGGGGTTCACTTGTGGGACTAGTTTAAAAAACAATTCCCTAAAATACAGCAGTCTTTTTGAAAACCAAAACAAAGAAAGGATTATAAATACCCCTCCAACCTTTGAATTTTTCACATTTTTCTTCAGGCTCTAATCCAATTGAGAAGCCACTACAAACACCTTTTTGATCACCTTTAAGCGACCAGTCAAATCGAAGAGTTGTGCAACCAACACGTAGTATCCAGGCCGCACCCTACTTCCAGCAGCATCTGTTCCCGACCAGGAATATACCCCTGAGGTCCCCAAAATTTGCTGTTGCCCCAGCAGGACCACTTCTCTACCTGCCGCCGAATAGATGGTGAAGGTTCCCACCCAGCCTGCTTGCTCTAAGGAGTATTGCACGGTGACAAAATTGGGCCCACTACTCCCTTCTGGATCAAAAACCTGGGGAACTACTTGCAGGATTTTTCCCTCGACATCTCCCCTCATGACCGTAGAGTTCTCTCTTCCAGGAGTACCATAATCGGCGGCACTAGATGCCGATTGCCAATTCCTAGACTCAGTTGCCGCTGAAAAAGGAGCAATACGCTCCAAGGAAACCCCTTTGCTCGTACGGAGCAAAGGATGATGCCAAGCCTCATCGTAAGAAAGGGATTCAATCACCTGCCCACCTGGAGAAATTAGTAGTAAGGTACCTCCTCCAATTGGCAAACTCGGTAGTCCCTTTACCTGCATCCTATTACCGGTAGCAGACTGCGGGTAAGCGATTCGCAATCGATCCGAATCTGTACTCAGCGCCAAATACCCTTGAGGAGGTAAAATTTGACCCTCTTCTCCAAAAATTCGTACTTGCTGTGGAGCGCCTTCCTCCTCACGGGTGGCAAGCGCCCATCCATTTAAGGAAAGGTATTTCTGGGAACTAGTATTGTGGATCTCCACAAACTTGGGGTCTCCAGGCCTAGGATCTGCCAATACCTCATTTAAAATCAGTTCTCCCGCTGCGGGTTCCTCCCCCAAAATCAGCGAGGTTTCAAATCCTCCCGGCTCACCTATACAAGGTCCTAGAGCAGACACCTTCAATTGGTAGGGATGGCTAGGCTTAGCGGGTGCCTGTAAAGACAAACCAATTTGCTTCCCTGAAGCAAATACCCAACTGGAATCCACCGCCAATTCGGGGGTAAACACAAAAGGAGCAAGCCCAATCTCTGGGAGTATCGCTTGATTTACTGAAACCGTCACCTTTTTGGAATCTGTAAACCAACTTGCCTCCACCCGAAGAGGTCCTGGATCATCTTGACGCTTAAAATTTGAGTTTTGAGTCCCCGGAGTGCCCCGTCTCAGATCTTTAGAAGGCTCCAATAAGGTTGATCCTTCACAGCGATACAAAGGATCGGGCAATTCCAAACTGTATCCTCCATTTGCAAACTCAGTTCCTCCCCAGGTAGCCGTACTGTAACTCAGTTGATCAATCCATTGCCCAATGGGAGAACGCAAGCGAAGGGTAGTTCCAGAATTGGAGAGCACAGGCCAACCTTCGATAGGCAACACCTTTCCATAAGGGCGTAGCAGTACTGCTTGCGAAGCGGGGCACAAGATGACCCATTGCCCAGGGGCAATCCAGTAGGATGGCAATACCACCTGGGATGTGGATGTGGACAAGATGAGCCCATCTAACCGCAACTCTTTTTCCATGGGATTCATCAGCTCCACATATTCCACAAAGGGCAGGTCCTGATCTTGTCGAGGAGCAGCCATTACCTCGTTGATGACTAGGGATTTAGATCCATAAGCGCTGGGGTCGGTATACCTAAACCTGAACAAGGTGTCGGCCATAAAATTGCCTTGCAGGTCTGGCACTTGTTGTACCAAGAGACTGTACTCCTTTTCTTCTAGCAAGGCCTCATCAAATGCCAACACCAACACAGAATCCGCCAATCTACGGGTCTCCAAAGGCCCCTTGCCTTCCAAAGCGTAAGCCAACGGTAATCTCGAAAAAACAGGATCTACGGGCTCTGAAAAAGTAATCATCACTTCTTTTTGACCATAACCTTTGACTTGCTCTACCCGAGGCGCAACTTCATCCACTACCTGATCCTGCAAACTAAAGGCATCCATCACCCAGCGGGCCCCACTGCCAGTTCCTGGACCAATCCCCACTTCCAAACTCAAAAACACTTCCTCCAGGCCGGCGAATGAAGCAGGCACTTCCAAATCCACCTGATGGAAGGCCGTCGTGGCATTGGGAAATTGATTGACATCACCCACAGGCATCCGTTCTTGGTAATTTCCTTCCAAAGTCCTCGACCAAGAAGCATAGACTAGCGCGGGACGCGTTCCCGTTCCGTTTTTTAGGGTTTTCGCCCAAAATACCACATGTGGATTCCCCATTCCTTTGGGCTGAAGGCGCACCCATAGTCGTCCAGTAAAGGTGCTAATGGGCTGAATGGCCAAAGCAACTGAGCCATTGACGCCGCCCGTGGAGAGTCGAAAAATTCGGGAAGAAGTACTCCTAAACTCATTGGCGTACCATCCCGGCAAGAAGGGTTGGGGATAGGAAACGTTAGAAAAAGCCCCTTCAAAATCTTGGTGCTGAGCCAATGCTGAGGGAAAGAAGAAATGGAAGTGAAGGCCTAGCAGGAATCCTGCTACTCTAAAAAAATGATTCATGGCTAAAAGTTTAAAAAGTAAGGGAAGATACTTAGAATTTTTCAAAACCTAGACGCCATAAAAATGTTTCCCAATAGCCCAAGTATTGAGACTTGAATCCGTATTTTTGTACTCTCAAAACCTTCAAACCGATATCCCATGAAACTTGCTGTCGTAGGCGCCACTGGACTAGTAGGCACCGAAATTCTGGAAGTGCTTCAAGAGCATCAATTTCCGTACACTGAACTCCTCCTGGTGGCATCAGCTAGATCCAAGGGAAAAGAGATCACTTACAACGGCAAAAAGCACGTAATCATGGACCTAGAAGAGGGAGTTGCCGCCAAACCGGACATTGCTATTTTCTCCGCTGGAGGAAGTACCTCCTTGGAATGGGCCCCCAAATTTGCTGCCCTAGGAACTATTGTCATCGACAATTCCTCTGCTTGGAGAATGGACCCCAGCAAAAAATTAGTGGTGCCCGAGATCAATGCCAAGGAAATCGGTCCAGCTGATAAAATCATTGCCAATCCCAACTGCTCGACTATACAGATGGTCCTGGCCCTAGAGCCTTTGCGCCAGCGCTACGGTATCAAACGCATCGTAGTTTCCACCTACCAGTCCGTGACAGGTACAGGCAAAGCCGCAGTGGATCAAATGATGGCCGAACGCGAAGGGAAAACACCTGAGATGGTGTACCCACACAAAATTGACCTTAACGTCCTTCCGCATATCGATGTGTTCCAACCCAATGGATACACCAAAGAAGAGATGAAGATGATCAACGAAACCAAGAAAATCTTCAGCGACGACACCATTCAGGTGACCTCCACGACGGTACGTATTCCCACCATGGGCGGGCACTCTGAGGCAGTCAATGTGGAGTTCAAACAAGATTTTGACTTGGCAGAGGTGAGAAGTCTACTTGAAAATGCCCCTGGCATCATCGTTCAAGACGATCCAGCCAACTTTATCTATCCCATGCCAATCAATGCCCATAAAAAGGACGAGGTGTTTGTAGGCAGATTGCGCCGCGACGAGTCCCAAGCCAACACACTCAATATGTGGATCGTAGCAGACAACCTTCGTAAAGGCGCTGCCACCAATGCGGTGCAGATTGCAGAATATCTTTTGGAAAATAAATTGGCCTAATGAACTTAAGTGAATTCAATAGCGCCGAATTCACTCAATTTGTGCAGGATCATCTGGAAGAAGATCCTGCACTTTTACTTTTTAAGTACCAGGGAAAAGTTGGGTTTGACCTAAAAGTAGCCGTACAGCAAATCGCTGCCCGACAGAAAGCAAGTAAAAAATTGCCCAGCTGGTCGAAAAATCTAAATCTCCTTTTCCCCGCCAGCATCTCGGTCGAACAATGTTCCTCCGAGCTAACAGCAGCCTTCAAGGCCGCAGGCCGCAGAGGTGGCTGGATGGTCGATCTTACTGGAGGCTTTGGGGTGGATTGCTATCACCTCAGTCAGGGATTTGAAAAAGGGGTGTATTGTGAGCAGCAGAACGAACTTTTCCAGATCTCAACCCACAATTTAAGTACTTTAAATCCAGGTAAGTTCGACTTTGTAGAAGGGGATGGATTGGATTATTTACAAAAAACCACCCAGCGCTTTGACCTGATTTACGCAGATCCTGCCCGTCGGGGTACAGGCAACCAGAAATTATACAAACTTCAAGACTGCGAACCGAATGTAGTGGAGGCCTGGCCCCTCTTGAAAAGTAAATCCGACTCCATTCTTCTCAAAGTTTCGCCCATGCTGGATTTGACTCAAGCCTGGACAGAACTACCAGACCTCCAAAAAATCACGGTGGTATCGGTTCGAAATGAAGTCAAGGAACTTCTGCTCCATTGGGATAAAGCCATCGAAGGAGCACCAAGAATAATTTCCGTAGTTGATCTGGACAGTGGATTTCCACCCTTCGAATTTGAACCTAGTGCTGAAGAACAAGCGCATTCCCAGTTTGCTGAAGCAGGAAAGTACCTAGTTGAACCCCTAGCTGGAATACTCAAAGCGGGTGCATTTAACCGTTTTGGCGAACGATTTGGCCTCAAAAAGCTGGAGAGAAACAGTCACCTCTATACTAGCGAAAACTTTACTATAGGCATTCCAGGCCGTGTCTTCGAAGTACTTCGAGAAATCAGCCCAAAAAAGCAGGAAACCAAAGCCATTTTCCCTTCGGGTAAGGTCAACGTAATCTGCCGGAACTACGTGATGGGAGCTGAAGAACTCAAGAAAAAATTGGAGCTAAAGGATGGCGGGGAGGATTATCTGATCGGTACCCAGACAGCAACTGGTTTCAAATTGTACTGGTGCAAACGAGTCCAATAAAAAAAAGTGAAGGTCAATCCTTCACTTCTTCGTAGTCTACGTATTCTCCGCCTTCAATGTCTTTCTTCATTTTTTGAGGAGACTTTTTCGGGATAAAATCCACATTTACGCCATCCCTTGGTCGCTGTGCCTGCTGCTGTGCACGCTGCTGCTCCATGGCTGCCTCATTGACTCTTCGGGCCAATTGTGCCAGCTTAGACCGCAGGAAGTAGCGGAGAAGCTGTCCCAAAAGCCAGCCTACACCAAGAAGAATAAGTAGAATTTTAAATGCGGTACCCAAGATTTATTTAGTTAAGAGCAACACTACTTACTTAAGTAAATGTTTCGCTCAGCGTAAATTTTCAAGAAATAATCATCCATCAAATCGTCAATAAAGTAAATGGCTTCACCTGTTGACTTCATCTCAGGGCCAAGCTCTTTGTTGACATTCGGGAATTTATGGAAAGAGAATACAGGCTCCTTGATGGCATACCCTTTCTTCACAGGCTTGAAATTGAAGTCAGTGACCTTTTTTTCTCCCAGCATTACTTTTACGGCATAGTTGACGTAAGGTTCTTGGTAGGCCTTGCAAATAAATGGTACCGTACGAGAAGCACGTGGATTCGCTTCGATCACATACACCTTGTCATTTTTGATGGCAAATTGAATATTGATCAAGCCCACAGTTCTCAGTGCCAGGGCAATTCTTTGGGTGTAGGTTTCAATTTGTCGGATTACCAAATCTCCCAAATTGTAGGGGGGAAGCACGGCATAGGAGTCGCCAGAGTGAATCCCCGCAGGCTCAATGTGCTGCATAATCCCGATGATGTAGACATTTTCTCCATCGCAAATCGCATCAGCTTCCGCCTCGATCGCTCCTTCCAAGAAGTGATCTAGAAGAATTTCGTTGTTTGGAATATCGCGAAGTACGTTGACCACATGCTCTTCCAACTCTTTCTCGTTGATCACGATTTTCATCCCTTGCCCACCCAAGACATAACTTGGACGAACCAATAGTGGGAAACCAATGGTCTTGCAAAGTTCGAGCGCTTCATCTGTATTGTGAATGGTGCCAAACTCAGGGTAAGGCACGTTATTTTCCTTCAGGAGGGTAGAGAATAGGCCTCTATCTTCAGCCAAATCTAGGGCTTCGTAGCTCGTTCCGATAATTTTAATACCGTACTTGGAAAGCTTTTCCGCCAATTTCAAGGCAGTTTGACCTCCGAGTTGGACGATCACCCCAACTGGGTTTTCCTGAAGGATAATCTCGTAGATATGTTCCCAGAATACCGGCTCAAAGTAGAGTTTGTCGGCCACATCGGGATCCGTGGATACTGTTTCCGGGTTGCAGTTGATCATGATGGTTTCGTAGCCGCATTCCTTCGCTGCCAAGACCCCATGCACGCAAGAGTAATCAAATTCAATTCCCTGACCGACACGGTTAGGTCCAGAACCAAGGACTACTACTTTTTTCTTCTCACTTCGAACCGATTCATTCTCTTCCCCAAAAGTGGAGTAGTAATAAGGGGTCTTTGCGGCAAACTCAGCCGCACAGGTATCCACCAACTTGTAAACCCGCTTGATTCCCATTTCCTCGTAGCGTTTGTGAAACACATCGCTTTCAAGGCAATCTAGCAAATGGGCGATTTGACGATCTGCATAGCCTTTTTTCTTGGCTTCATCCATCAACTCACGAGGAATGGTCTCGAGCTTGTACTTGCTAATCTCCGCTTCCAAGTGAATCAATTCTTCGATTTGCTTCAAAAACCACTTGTCAATCTTGGTCAAGTCGTGAATGGTTCGGAAGGAGATACCTAATTTGAAGGCGTCATAAACGTGGAACAATCTGTTCCAACTTGGATTGGCTAAGGAATACAAGATTTGCGCCTGGTCCTTCAATTCTTTTCCATCGGCACCTAGGCCATTTCTCTTGATTTCGAGAGATTGACAGGCCTTTTGCAGGGCTTCTTGGAAATTACGCCCGATGCCCATGACTTCCCCTACGGCCTTCATGGAGAGTCCAAGCTTGCGGTCGGCACCCTTGAATTTGTCAAAGTTCCAACGAGGGATCTTGACGATTACGTAATCAATCGAAGGCTCAAAATAGGCCGAAGTCGTACCGGTTATGGAATTAGACAATTCATCCAAGTTGTAGCCGATGGCCAACTTCGCTGCCACTTTCGCAATAGGATATCCTGTGGCTTTGGAGGCTAAGGCAGAGGAGCGAGATACCCGAGGGTTGATCTCGATGCCAATGATGGTTTGGTTGTCTGGACTTACTGAGAATTGCACATTACAGCCTCCGGCAAAATTGCCTATGCTATTCATCATCGTGATGGCATAGTTTCGCATGCGCTGGTACACGGTATCCGGTAGCGTCATCGCTGGAGCGACCGTGATGGAGTCACCCGTATGTACCCCCATGGGGTCAAAATTTTCGATGGAACAGATGACAATCATGTTTCCAATGTTGTCACGCATCACTTCCAGCTCGTATTCCTTCCAGCCCAAAATGCTTTGTTCGATGAGCACTTCATGCACTGGTGATGCCTGAAGTCCTGCGGAGAGGTAATGCTCAAAATCTTCTGCTTTTTCTACAAAAGCCCCACCTGCCCCTCCTAAGGTGTAGGAAGCACGAATGATCAGTGGGAAGCCAATCTCTTGGGCGATTTCTTTGCCTTGAAGCATGGAGGTAGCTGTATCTCCTTTGCAGACACCCACACCAATTTGCTCCATCAAGGCTTTAAACTTTTCTCTATTTTCTGCGGTATCGATTGCCTCGATATCCACCCCAATCATCTTCACTCCAAAATTTTTCCAAATCCCTGCCTTGTCGCAATCAATAGCAAGATTCAAGGCTGTTTGCCCACCCATTGTCGGAAGGACCGCATCGATATCCGGGTGATCGGTTAAAATTTTGCGAATGGATTTTTTCTCCAGAGGTAGCAAGTACACGTGATCGGCAGTCACCGGATCCGTCATGATCGTCGCCGGATTGGAGTTGATCAGCGTGACGATAATCCCCTCTTCACGAAGGGATCTGGAGGCTTGGGAACCCGAATAATCGAATTCACATGCTTGCCCAATGACGATAGGACCAGAACCAATGATTAATACGTGTTTGATACTCGAATCTTTAGGCATGGGGAGTGGAGAAATTAAATTTTACTTAGGTCCAAATTGGCGTAAAATTAGAAAAATTATCCGAAGGAGAAAGGGAAAAATAGGGAAGTTTAATGACATCCATTACAAGTGAACAGGGACGGGATTGGAGTTCAACGGGCAAATGGGTAGATTCATGCATTGAACCCAATTTTAGAGGATAAATCCTTGCTTTTTTCCACATGAACTTGTCAACTATCCATGCCTTCCCCATAATGGGAGAAGTGCTGCGCCCAGAAAATACGCTCCCCTTGGATTTCACGGAAGCCAATGAAGCACTTGCGGAAGTAAACCTCAGCGACACGACTAAGTTCAATGCTTTTGTCTTTGGTCAAATGCAAACTGCCGAAAAAAAATACGGGGTCGGAGGCTATTTGGAAAAACGAGCCATTTACCGACGCAGCGAGGTATTTGCCACGGAATCTTCTAATTTTCGAAACATTCATTTAGGTGTAGATATTTGGGCGGCAGCAGGTAACCCTGTCTATGCCCCTTTAGCGGGAAAAATTCATAGTTTCCAAGACAATGTGGGATTTGGAAATTATGGGCCTACGCTGATCCTGTCCCATCAATTGGGTGAAAAGACCTTGCACTCCCTGTATGGACACCTCAGTAGCACTAGTTTATCCTCGTTCGAAGTTGGCCGAGAAGTAGGCGCTGGAGAACGAATTTGTGAAATTGGTCCCTTCCCGGAAAATGGAGATTGGCCGCCCCACCTCCACTTCCAGTTGATCTGGGACATGGGTGATTTTTGGGGGGATTATCCTGGTGTGGCGGCTGAAAAAGACCTGGATTTTTACCTGGAGAACTGCCCCGATCCTGGTCTATGGATTGGAAAATTTAAAGAAGCATAGTAGATGACACCTCCCTTGCACGTTTTAAATGGAGACCAGTTGGCGCATCAACTTCAAGGCGCTTCCTATTTTCAAAAGCTTTTGGTCTTTCGAGAGGCACTGATCGTTGGCCCAGTAAAGAGCACAAGCCTGGATGCGTTTTGGAAGATTCGGACTGAATTCATCGCCGCAAGTTATGGGGCCACTGCTGAGGAGTATGCCCAGAAAACCATTTCAGAAATCGAACGGCTGCATGCGCTCCCAGAAGACACGGAGATTTGTCTCTGGTTTGAAGACGATTTATTCTGTCAGGTCAATTTATGGTTTATGCTATCGGTGATTGCCGACAAGCCCAAACTCAAACTATTCCGGGTTTTTCCACCTATTTCAACTACCGAAGATCGATGGGCTGGATTTGGCCAGGCTGATCTGGGTTCGCTTGAAGATTGCTATGAAGCTCGGGTTCCATTGACCAATTCGGATGTAGCGCTAGGGAAAGCACTCTGGCAAGC
Organism: uncultured Algoriphagus sp.; assembly: GCA_903952135.1. GTDB lineage: Bacteria > Bacteroidota > Bacteroidia > Cytophagales > Cyclobacteriaceae > Algoriphagus. Next base: position 42,053 of record CAJBER010000133.1, on the reverse strand, counting down.
CTATAGTAGTCAAGATTGGGATGTATTCAAAAGCCTCTCGATCCAATCTTCCCCCTGCTTCCAGTTCCTCGAAGAAGCATGCCAAGCACAACTCGATCGACTTCCAGGCTCAGATGGCTTGGGCAAGCCAGAACGAATCCTTCACGGAATCCTATCGACGGGAAAGACAGACTTTCCTCAACTCTTTCAAGAATTCAATCGGCAAGCAGGTATCTATGGGTTTGGGGACTTGCAAGTGAAGGGAATGTATGATAGGATCAAGTCTAAGTCCTAATCTTAGCATGTTTATAAAAAAAAATAATGGTTCTAATAAACAGTCAGTTAGTTGAATTAATACTTCAAAACAAAGGCTTGAACGAAAAAACTGAAGGAATTAAGTATTTCTCTAGATGAAACTAATTCGGAAAATTATGTTTCCAAAGTTTGATAATTGAAAAATTAATTATAGAATTGAGGATAATCATGGAGCCAGAAACCATTAAAAACGGGGCGTAATCGAAAAGCCTTAAGAGTAGAACTAGCAAAAAAAAACATTATGACCCAACCTATCCCCGAATTTAAAAATGAGCCAGTGCTCGTACTGGTACTTGGCATTGTTACCTGTGGTTTGTATTTGATCTATTGGAATATCAAGGTAGCACAAGTAATCAACGCAGTTGCAGAACAAGAAGTAGTCTCTCAACCCATTGCTATTTTTTCAGGATGCTGCATGCCAGTAAACTTGTATTTCTATTACCTCGTGGGAAAAGAAGCACTTCCAAAAATTTACGAGCGTACTGGACAAGCTGGAAAAGAACAATCTACCCTATTATTGGTATTAGGCTTCTTTGCTCCAATGGTTGCTGCAATGATTGTACAAGGTGATATCAACAAGCTTTACGAATAAGCAACGCTTGCGAAAAATATATGGGATTGCTGGCGCGCTTAGCATGCTGGCAGTCCCATTTTTTATTATGCTTACTAGTCATGGGCACATTGAGACAGAACAGTCTTTATGCCCCTTTAAAATGATGACCGGCTTTCCTTGTCCTGGCTGCGGAATTACGAAATCAATTATATTTTTTTATCAGGGAGACCTCTTAAAAAGTATGGAATACCATATTTTAGGTCCAGTGGTACCAATTGTTAGTTTTATAGCTATCCTGGTTCTTATTACAGAACTAATCACTCAAAAAAATTATTTTTCAAGCATACTTTACAGCACAAAACTTGCCTATACCCTAGCTGTTTTATTAGGCGTGTACCACGCAATTCGATTGGTGATTTTTATATCTACACACAGTGTCCTACAGATTTTAAATGAGTCCATCTGGCAATAAGTTTTCTTATTTCCTAGGATGAAAGTTGTGCAGCACCTGCTTCAAATAATCCCGATCTAAGTGCGTATAAATCTCTGTTGTCGTGATACTCTCATGACCGAGCATTTCTTGCACCGCACGTAAATCAGCTCCCCCTTCAATCAAATGCGTCGCAAAAGAATGCCGGAAGGTGTGAGGACTGATATTTTTCTGAATCCCTGCTTGGGCTGCAGTCTTTTTGATAATTAAAAACACCATCACACGCGTCAATTTCTGTCCTCGTCGGTTGAGAAACACGTATTCCTCTTGCCCTCTAGCTGGGGTTTGCTGAGATCGCACATGTTCTTCGTAAAGCTTCAGGTGGTGTAAAGCAGCCTTTCCAATCGGCACTAGTCGCTCTTTATTCCCTTTGCCGACCACCTTCAAAAACCCAACTTCGGTAAACACCTGGCTTTTTTTGAGTTCCACCAACTCTGAAACGCGCAAGCCAGAGCTGTACAATACTTCCAACATGGCCCGATTGCGATGCCCTTCGGATTCGCCCAAGGGAATGGCCTCGAGTAGGGCCTCCACCTCCGGGAAACTCAAGGTGTCGGGTAGCTTTCGGCCCAACTTAGGTGCCTCGAGCAACTGTGCAGGATCTTCTGTAATTCGATCCTCATACATCAGGAAGCGGTAAAAGGCTTTGATACCCGAAATAATCCTTGCCTGAGAATAGGCGGATATTTCCAATTTTGCCAAGGCCGTCACAAATCGCCGCAAGTGCTCCAATTCCAATTCAAGCGGGCTTTTGGAGGGGAACTCACGGGACACATAATCCGCTAGCTTCTCTACATCACGGGTATAGGCCTCAATGGAATTGGTGCTTAGGGAGCGCTCCAGGGTGAGGTAATGACGAAATTGGCGGATCAGCTGAGGCCACATGTAGCGTAGATTGAAGTTCTAAAGTTACCCATAAAACGTATTCTTAATCATTCAAACAAATACACCTTACGCTAACACCCTTAGGTTTATTTAATCCAAAAATTTCCAGCTGGCCCGGTGGTCTTTGGTAAGGGGCTTACCCGTTACCTTGGCCCTCAAAATTTCTATCGGCATAGCGTTCTGTGTAAGAATCAAATCGTGAAAGGTTTTCTCAGGCATCTTTCCTGAGTCCACCATCTCCTTGCGAAGCGCATAGATCTCCAAAGCCCCGATCATGTAGGCGATTTGATACAAGGGTCCATAACTCCCCTCAAACGATCTTCGCACCTCCGCCTCGGCATTGGCAGATTCGTGACCTACACGATTAACGAGCAAATCAATGCATTGCTGAGGAGTCATTTTTCCCAAGTGGTAGTTGAGCGAAAAAATAATTCGTGCCGCCCGGTGCATTCTCCAGAAGAGCATGCCCACCTTGTCCTTGGCGTCACGAGGAAACTGCCGATCCCAAAGGACAAACTCCCAATACAGGGCCCAGCCTTCCGTCCAAAACGGCGTACCAAAAGGACGACGGTGAATGAGGTGCCGCTGATTCATGAACTGTTGCAGGTGATGACCTGGGATGAGTTCATGCTGCACCGTAGCTCTGGAAAAATGTGGATTATTGCCCCGCATGGACATCATTTTATCCTCGTGGCTCATTTCAGAGGTTGGGTAGGCAATCTGAATCACTTCACCTCCTAGGAAAAAGGGGCTCACCCGCTGCCGCTCTGCCGAGATCATGCTCGTTCTCCAGGTTTCAATCGCCAAAGGTGGGACGGTCAACCAGTCATTTTTAACCATCAAGTCAATGGCCTCATCTCCTAGTCGGACTACTTCCTGTGGCCAAGCGCCAGCCGGGAGGTAGGTGTTCTTGACCATTTCAAGGGCCGCTTTCCAATCGTTTCCAAAGCCCAATTCATTGGATGCCTTCAACATTTCCTTCTCACACCAGGCAAACTGCTTTTCTGCCTCGGCGATGAGTTCCTCCGGGCTATAGGCAATCATTTCATAAGCCAACTGCTTTTCCAATGCCTCTCGTCCAATCGGCTTGCCGATGATGCCAGATCCATCGTCTTTCACGGAGTTGGTGTAGTGGGCACGCAAGGCTTTGGCGTATGCTTTCATGCCTGCATCCAATTTTTCCCATGGGGTAGGCATCCACCAGGTAAATGCGGGATCAAAGTCAAAATAAAAGTCGTAGGATTCTTTGACCACCTTGTGCAAACTTTCCACCGCGAGGGCGGCTAGTTCTGCTTTTTGCCAAGAATCGTATTTGGAACTCGAAGCAAGCGCCTTGTGCTGTGCATCTAAGGTTTGTGCCACCTGATTCCATTTTGCCGCCAAGGCTTGTGCATCGGGCTGAACGGCCCTACGTCTAGCAACCGTAAATTCCTCTAGGGGCTTGCCAAACTCAAGGACGGATTGGATCTGCATAAAATCACGCTTTTCCAAGTCAAGTTCCGCCAATTGCTTTTCTAGATAGTTTCGAAACAGCTGGTAATCAATCTTCCCATCCTCAGATAGTGCCGTGTAATTCTGGGCTTGTAGAGTCTTCAGGTAGTCTTTATTGAAAGATTCCATCCGAGCAAAGTACTCACTGGATAACCGATGGGTGTACAAACGGCCTAATGCACCACGGTCAGCTTGGTAAGTTTGAATGAGGGATACGAGCTCGGTGGCATTTGCCAGTAAGGAGAAGAGTGAGAGGGAAAGAAAAAGAATTAATTTTTTCATGGCTAGAGATTTTGGCTAGGAATTACCTGTCAGAAACATAGAAAATCTTTGCCGAAATGCCTAACTGATTTACATGGCCTACACATTTTAGAAAACCACATAGACTCATAAGGTTTATATGGCCCCCATAAGTCAAGGTCCCGCTACAAGCCAAGACCTTTTTCTATGTGTCTATGTGGTTAATCAAAAAAATCAACCTCTTACTGCTCGCGGGGTTTTGCCCGAAATGCGTTTAAAACTTCGGTTGAAATAGGATAAATTTTCAAAACCTACCCGATAGGCAATTTCTGAAATCCCCAATTCTGTCTCCTGCAGCAATTGCTGGGCCTCATTGATGCGCAAATGCAGGAGGTAATCCGTGAAGGTTTTTCGAGTACGCAACTTGAAAAATCTGCAAAATGCCTCCTTGGTCAAATTGGCCTCGGCCGCCACCTCCCCCAAAGTGATTTTTTGAAAGCGATGGGCCAATACATACTGCATCACCCGATCCATCCGGCTCCCATCTTTTTCGGAAAGCCCCAATAGCCTTCCCCCCGAATTGAGTTGCTGCAGTTCCTCTCCAGCCTGTTCGAGTAGATCTAGGAGCTCAAGGGCCGCTTGAAACCGTTGAAGCCCTTCTTTACTTTTGAAGGAATGGAGCACCTCTTGAATCTGCTGGGCCGGTACACCTTGAACTTGGAAACACAATCCTGCAAAGTCTCGGAATCGGTTCAATGCCTGCAACTCATCCAAGTTCAGCAATCCACTTTTTAATGCCTCAAAATCAAAAAAAACGGTATTTCCAGCCACAGTTAAGGTAGACTTTTCCTCAAAATAGACCCCGTCACTCCGAAACACATGGGGAGCATTTTCCCCTAAAAAAAATACATCTCCCCCCTGGAATCTACCCACATAATCCCCACTGAGAAACTGCCCGCTTCCCTCTAGAATAACCGTCAGCTGACATTGGGGATGCTGGTGGAGTTTGTCGTAAAAATAAGGCCCACGATCCTCCTGGTAGCGAACAAATTCCCGCTGTGACTTTGGAATCTGAAAGGAAATGATTTTCTCCATGGCTAAAATTGGTATAAAATTAAAGCCATTGCAACCTTAATCGAACAATTTTGATCAATATAGTATGTATATGGATTAATTCAGGAAAAGAATTTAGTGCTAGCAAATGCTATTTTTGAAGAATAAATGTTTCACCCCGCCACCTTTGGCACAAACTGATATCCGATGAACTGGAAAGGCGTATTCCCCGCAGTAACCACTAAATTTCATGCAGACGGCAGTCTAGACATGAACCTGTTTTTCAAAAACCTAGACTCACAACTCGCGGCTGGCGTGCATGGAATTATTCTAGGCGGCACACTCGGTGAGAGCTCTGTGCTCTCCCAAGAAGAAAAAATCACGCTAACCCGAGAAACTGTCAACTACGTCAACGGACGTGTGCCCGTAATCCTGAACATCGCAGAAGGTGCCACACAAGACGCACTATTCTGGGCCAAAAAGGCGGAGGAACTCGGTGCTTCTGGATTGATGATCCTGCCTCCCATGCGCTATGGGGCAGATGCTCGTGAGGTGGTCGCCTACTTCAAAGCGGTGGCTAATTCCACCAAACTACCCATGATGATCTACAACAATCCGGTAGACTACAAGACTTTGGTCACTCTGGACATGTTTGCTGAACTCGCAGACTGCCCAAATATCCAAGCCATCAAAGAATCTACCCGTGACATCTCCAATGTCACCCGTATGTACAACCGATTTGGTGACCGCTTCCAGATTCTTTGCGGTGTAGACACCCTAGCCCTCGAAGAGTTGCTCATGGGCGCTGTAGGATGGGTAGCAGGCTTGGTGTGTGCATTCCCGAAGGAGACCGTGGTGATTTACAACTTGGTTCAGGAAGGAAAAATCGAAGAAGCACGCAAAATTTACCGCTGGTTTTTACCGCTTTTGGAACTGGACATTCATCCCAAGTTGGTACAGTACATCAAGCTTGCCGAGCAGCACTGCGGCATTGGTTCCGAACATGTTCGCGCCCCGCGCTTGACCCTAATTGGTGAAGAACGCGCACGAATTGAAAAAATAATCACGGACGGAATTAAGAATAGGCCGGCACTATAAAGAAATAGTGTGGAAATTCAGTGGAAATACACTGCGCTTCGCTCCGTGAAATAATCTAGGGAAATACAATGGAAATTCGAATTTGAATTCCCTATTTCCCCTAGCCTTTCGGCTAGGGCTATTTCAACTCTATCTCCACCGTATTTCTACCTTGTTTTCCTAGTAATTCCCCTAAATCCAATACACCATGAATACCAATTCCATCTTTCAGGTAGCCCAAGAAGCATTCCTCTTCTACAAAAACCTTTCCGGCAAAGAAAAGGGGGCTTTTTTGGATAAACTTGCCGACATCCTGGAATCCCAACGGGCTGAAATCGTACCGCTCGCAGTACGCGAATCCAATCTCCCAGAAGGGCGGATCAATGGTGAACTAGGCAGGACTACGGGGCAAATTCGCCTGTTTGCCAATTTGGTCAAGGAAGGTTCTTGGGTAGAAGCCACTATCGATCCCGCTCTTCCGGATCGAAGCCCGCTTCCTAGAGCAGATATTCGCCGATTTTTAACTCCACTAGGTCCTGTAGTGGTCTTTGGGGCGAGTAATTTCCCGTTGGCATTTTCCACAGCAGGAGGGGATACCATTTCCGCCTTGGCGGCAGGTTGCTCCGTGATCTACAAGGCACACCCTGCGCATCCCGAAACCTCCAAGAAAGTAGCAGCGTGTATCCAAGAAGCATTGAACGCATCTGGGCTTCCTACTGGGTTATTCACCCATGTAGAAGGTGGCATTGCTGAAGGACAAGCCTTGGTACAGCACCCCCTTGCCAAAGCAGTAGCTTTTACAGGCTCTCATGCTGGAGGAATGGCACTATTCCAATTGGCTAACCAACGGGAGGAACCCATCCCGGTGTATGCTGAAATGGGCTCCGTCAATCCAATCTTCTGCTTCCCTCACAAACTTTCCAAAGAAACCGAGTCGCTAGCAAAGGCATTTATTGCATCGCTCACCTTGGGTGTAGGGCAATTTTGCACTAACCCGGGTTTGATCTTTGTTCCTGCTAGTCAGGCCAAGACCTTCGAAGCTCTTTTGATCGAAGAATTAAAAGGCATCACAGCAGCTCCCATGCTCCATCCTGGAATCGCGCAAGCCTACTACGATTCCATTCAATACTTGGAATCCCGTGAAGAACTGCGCTGGATAAAAGTGGCAGATCCCAAACACCTCCTAAATGGCAGCGCCGCCTTGGCAGAAATCCAAGTTGCCGATTGGTTGAAGGATAAACAGTTTCAAAAAGAAGTATTCGGTTCATTTGCGCTGATGGTCGTTTACCAAGATGTGGCGGAATTGTCGGAAGTAGCCAAGCAGCTTCATGGCCAATTGACCATTACGGTATGGGCAGAGGCTGAGGAACTGCAATCTCAACTTTTCCTCATCAACTTGCTTGAAGAAAAATGTGGACGCCTCTTGTTTAAGGGTGCCCCTACGGGTGTGGAAGTAGGCAATGCCATGCAGCATGGTGGGCCGTTCCCGGCTACCACTGCTCCCAATAGTACCTCGGTGGGTGCTTATGCCATCAAGCGTTTTGCGCGTCCCATCGCCTTTCAAGACATGCCCTCTGCTCTTTTGCCCGATGCCCTACAAGACCAAAATCCACTCGGGATTTGGAGGCAAGTGAATGGGATTGTAACTATGAAATAGAGTAGAAATAAAGTAGAAATAAACCGAGCCTACCGGCTCGGTGAAATATAAACACCAATTTCTATTTCAACCTATTTCACGAAGCGAAGTCTATTTCCATTGTATTTCCCTAACTTATTTCACGAAGCGGCCCGCCGCGGCGGGTATTTCTACCTTATTTCCATCTTATTTCTACTGCATTTCATTTAACTATTCTACTCCACAAAAAAATGCCTTCACGCCATACCTTTTCTTGCATCGACGCCCACACCTGTGGCAATCCCGTACGGGTAGTTTCAGGCGGAGTACCCTTTCTAAAAGGGGACAACATGCTAGAAAAACGCCAATATTTTCTAGATAACCTGGATTGGATTCGAACAGGCCTCATGTTTGAACCACGGGGCCATGACATGATGTCGGGCTCCATGTTATTTCCCCCGCACAATCCGGAGAATGACTTTGCGGTCCTTTTCATCGAAACTTCGGGTTGCCTTCCCATGTGTGGACACGGCACCATCGGCACGATCACCATTGCGATCGAAGAAGGCTTGATTCACCCCAAAACACCCGGTTTTCTTCGTATGGAGGCTCCGGCAGGCTTGGTCTTGGTGGAGTACCGCCAAGAGGGAAATAAGGTAAAATCAGTCAAACTGACGAACGTAAAAAGTTACCTCGCAGCAGAAAACCTAGACATCGAAATCGAGGAATTGGGAACTCTCAAAGTAGATGTAGCTTATGGAGGCAACTTCTACTGCATTGTCGATCCGCAGGAAAATTTCCCAGGAATTGAGCACTTCAAAGCGGAGCAGCTCATCTCCATGGCTCGAAATCTTCGTCTAAAAATGAACGAGCGCTACGACTTTGTGCATCCCGAGCATAAGCGAATTAGGGGCCTTTCTCATGTTCTTTGGACCGGAAAAACCCTCGATCCGAGCAGCACTGCCCGCAATGCCGTGTTCTACGGAGACAAAGCCATTGACCGCTCCCCATGCGGAACGGGCACTTCGGCACGAATGGCGCAATGGTATGCCAAAGGCTGGTTGAAGCCCGGAGACGAGTTTATCCACGAAAGCTTTATCGGCTCCAAGTTTATCGGACGCATCGAGGAAGAAACCACGATAGGTGGTAAACCCGCCATCGTCCCTAGCATCGAAGGCTGGGCAAAAGTCTATGGCTACAATACGATCATCCTAGACGAGGACGATCCATACGTACATGGATTCCAAGTGATCTAAACCTTTGAGGTCTTTTTTGACCTCGAAGGTTTAAATCAAAATCTAATCCTTCGAGGTCTGAAAGACCGCAAAGGATAAATCAAAACCTCAAAGATTTAATCCAAATTCTAATCCTTCGAGGTTTTTTAAACCTCAAAGGATAATCCAAAACCTCAAAGGATAAACCAAAACCTTCGAGGTCTGAAAGACCTCAAAGGTTAAAAGCATCTTATATGAAACCAACCCTTGTGATCGGCGGTGGAATCGTCGGCTTATTTACTGCCTACTTCCTTCAAAAGGAAGGTGTCGAGGTAACCGTAATCGACCGGACGGACTTGAAGGACAACTGTTCCACAGGCAATGCTGGCATGATCGTTCCGAGCCACATCATCCCTCTGGCTGCGCCTGGCATGATTAGCAAAGGCATTTCTTGGATGTTTTCCTCCAAGAGCCCTTTCTACATCCACCCTCGACTGGATTTTAAACTAGTCCAATGGTGCCTCCTCTTCTTCAAGGCAGCCACACCCAGCCAGGTCAATAAGGCCATCCCTTACCTCAAAAACATCAGCCTACTGAGCAAGGCGCTCTACCAAGAGTTTCGTCAGGAGCATCCTGAATCTTCCATAGCCCTGGTAGAAAAGGGCCTCATGATGGCCTATCAAACCGAATCCATGGAAAAGGAGGAGGTGGAGTTTGCCCATTTAGCACGAAAATATGGCCTTGATGCAGAGATTCTTACCCCCGAAGACCTCAAAAGGATAGAACCCTACCTACACCTGAAGGCGCGTGGTGCCGTTCTATTTCCAGGAGATGCCCACCTAGATCCCGGAGCCTTGTACAGCTTTTTGAAGAGCTACCTGGAAAAGAAAGGAGTAAAATTCCTTACCGAAACCCAAGTGCTCGGCTTCGAAAAGTCCGGCAGCACCGTACAAGCGGTCCTTACGGACAAAGGCAAAATCGACTGTGAAAAAATTCTGCTTTGTGGTGGATCTTGGTCTGGCGAACTCGCCCGCATGCTCCAATTCTCTCTTCCAATGATGGGTGGAAAAGGCTACTCCTTCATTCAAAAAAATAAGCCCGAAATTCTACAGGCCACCATCCTTACCGAACAAAAAGTAGCAGTAAGCCCCTACGGAGATACAATCCGATTTGGTGGCACCATGGAAATTGCAGGTACCAATCAGTCCATCAATAAAAATCGGGTGAAGGGCATTTTTGAAGCCATCAACCGATACTATCCTGACTTTGAGGCCTCCTTCCCTGAGGAGGAACAGATCTGGAAAGGTCTACGTCCCTGCTCTCCTGATGGCCTTCCCTACATCGGATTTGCACCCAACTATTCCAACGTGCTGGTAGGAAGTGGGCATTCCATGATGGGAATTTCGCTAGCTCCTGCCACAGGCAAAATCCTAGCAGAGTTGCATCAACAGAAAGACACCTCCATGGAAATCAAGGGATTTGAGGTGGGAAGGTATGCCTAACTTGTACGCTTAAATGAAAATAGTCCCCAGGGAAAATTACCTTCAAGTGGCAAGGAATTCAGCTACAAAAACTACTTTTAGATTATGAAGCGATTCTTCCCCTTAGCCTTTCTTGTCCTAGTTTGTTTTGCCTGTGAAACCAACTGGCTACCTAAGCCTCCAGGGTACAACCGCATCGACCTGCCTCGACACGAGTACAACCGTTTAGAGGAAGGCTATCCCTATCAGTTTGATTTTTCTACCCTGAGCCAGGTGGAAGCCGATTCCTTCAACCTTTCTGAAAAGGAGTGGATCAATCTGAACTATAAAAAACTGGGGGCAAAGGTTCATCTGACCTACAAAAAAATTGACCAAAACACCGATTTCAAGGCACTATCCAACGACGCTTTTAACCTGACTGCCAAGCATCAAATCAAAGCTTACGGCATCGAAGAAGTAGTGTTACTCACCCCGAATGGATACTCGGCAGTAGTGGCCGAACTCACGGGAGAAGTTCCAACCCAGTTTCAGTTTTTTGTGACCGACTCCACCTCCCATTTTCTTAGAGGAGCCCTGTACTTCAATACTGCCCTCAAAAACGATTCCTTAGCACCCGTCATCGAATACATCAAGATTGACCTAGCTCACCTGATTAATACGGTCAACTTTGAAAAGAAGGCAGGAAACTAAAAAAGAGGGAAGGGAAGGGAAAAAATAACTCCCTCCACCAACTCAACGAGAGTCACTAGAGGGAGTTAAAATCAATTCAAAAGGATTACTCAGGAATTTAACTTTTTCCAAGAAAGCAAGATAAACAAGCCCCCTGCTACGGCAATGGCTCCTGCTATCACCCCTTGGGCAATCTCTCCATAAATGAAAAATCCGGTGGAAAACAAGGCGGCATAGACCATGACCGTGCCCACGAGCATCAAGCCAATCTCCATTCCCAGTCTTCCTTTTTCTTGCTTTTCCGCAGGATAGCGATTCAAAACCGCCTTCCATCCTAGCGATGCAGGTTGAACTTTTCGGTAAAAGGAAAGCAAGACCTCGTCTTTTTCAGGCTGGGTAAGGAAGGTGACGATTAGCCAGCCTACCGTAGTGATGGATACCGAATAGACCAACTTGAGGTAGGAAGCCTCTACTGGAATATCAATCCAACCCACTTTAGGATTGATGACTTCAAAGAAGATCGCAACGGCAAAGGAGATAGCCATGGCTGAGATTTCTGTGTAGGCATTAATTCTCCACCAAAACCAACGTAGAATAAAGATTAAGCCTGTACCTGCTCCGATTTGAAGTAAAATCTCAAAGGCAGACAAAGCTGAGGAAAGTGCCAAAGCCAAAATAGAGGATAAGATCATTAGCACCACAGTAGAAATTCTTCCTACAGATACCAACTCCTTGTCACTTGCCTCAGGCTTGACAAAGCGCAAGTAAAAATCATTCACCACGTAACTCGAACCCCAGTTGAGGTGGGTAGAAAGCGTGGACATTACCGCTGCAATCAAAGAAGCCAAGACGATTCCAACCATACCAGTAGGAAGGAAAGAAAGCATGGCAGGATAAGCCAAATCATCACCTATCTTGTCCGCAGGAATATGAGGAAATGCCACCTGCAGATCAGCAATGGTAGGGAAGACCACCAAGGAGGCAAGAGCGACAATGATCCAAGGCCAAGGTCTCAAAGCATAATGAGCTATGTTGAACAATAAGGTAGCTCCAATCGCATTTTTCTCATCCTTAGCAGACAGCATTCGCTGGGCAATGTACCCTCCTCCTCCCGGCTCTGCACCTGGATACCAAGTAGCCCACCATTGGATAGCAATTGGCATGATAAAGAGCGGAATGTAGATGTTAGGGTCTGTAAAATCTGGAACAAAGTCCAACTTGGTCGCTACCAACTCATGGCTGAGCAGCTGCTGAAGCGAACCGATCTCAGGCAATTCCAACACATAATAAGCTGCCCCAAAAGACCCAATCATCGCAATGAAAAACTGGAAAAAGTCGGTCAATAATACTCCTTTTAATCCTCCAAAAGAGGAGTAAACTACGGTTACGACTGAAGCAATAAGCAAGGTTTGAATGGGAGACATGCCCAACATCACCCCACCAATCTTGATGGCTGCCAGGGAAACTGTAGCCATGATGACTACATTAAAAAATACGCCTAAGTAAATAGCTCGGAAGGCACGCAAAAAAGCCGCTCCCTTGCCTGAATAGCGCATTTCATAGAACTCTAAATCCGTAGTAGCCTCGGATCTTCTCCACAACTTGGCGTACACAAATACGGTGAGCATGCCCGTGAGCAAAAAGGCCCACCAGGCCCAGTTGCCGGCTACCCCATTTTTTCGAACGATGTCGGTCACTAAGTTGGGTGTGTCAGCCGAAAAGGTGGTCGCCACCATGGACACTCCCAAAAGCCACCAGGGCATGTTCCTTCCAGATAAAAAGAATTCCTTGGCCGAGCTGCCAGCTGTTTTGGCAGAGGCTAGACCGATCACCAAAGAAATAACAAAGAAGGCTGCAATAATGCCCCAATCTAAAGCGGTTACATTCATGGAATTTTGGGTTAATTGAGCTGACAATAAACAAAAATATTTGGTGAAGACCACGGGGCTTTTTCAATTTTTTTCTTGATCCCTGTCCCCTGAGACGCTCTCATTTTTTTCCAAATCTATCCGCCTCCTATCGATTGCTTCATTTCTTTCCTATTTTCGTCCCATGTTTGATGCGCTCGCCACCGCCCTGAAGCAGGCCTACCCCCAGTTTACGGATGCTCCCCTTGTACTTTCCCCTTTTGGGGAAGGACTGATCCACGAAACCCTTTTGGTCCAACAAGCTGATGACAAATGGATACTCCAGGGCTTCAACGCATCTGTATTCCGTTTTCCTGAACGCATTGCTCACAACCTCGACCTACTTTCCAAGCACCTCCAACAATCCCCACTTCCCTTCGAACTTCCCCTGCCTTTACTCACACGAGAAGGCAAAGGACTCGCAAGCATCGAAGGAAAGCAGTACCGCCTCTTTGACTTTGTCCAGGGCACTACCCTACAACAAGTGCAGCAACCCGCCCAAGCCAGGATGGCTGCTCAGGCTTATGGGAAGTTCGCCGCCTGGGCTTCCCCACTGCCAGCAACTGCATTTGAGGAGACCATTCCCAACTTTCACCGCCTAGACTTGCGTTATGCCCGGTTGAAGGAAGTGGCCCAAGACCAGCCCTCCTTGGCTGAAGAGGAACAAGACCTCCTGGAAGGCTACCTGGCACAGCAGCCTTTGATTGACTACTACGTCAAGCAACTTGACCAGTTGCCCCTTCGGGTAATGCACAACGACACGAAAATCAACAACCTGATTTTTGCTCCTTCTCTTGAAAAGGTAGAAGCCTTAGTGGATTTGGATACCCTGATGGGAGGCTATCTGATGTACGATTTTGGGGATCTGGTACGTACTGTAGCCTGTAACCTTCCCGAAACGAGCACCGAGTGGAATCAGATTCAGGCCATTCCGGAACTAGTTGAAGAGTTGCTTTCGGGCTACCTAGAAGGCTTGGAAGGAGCACTTTCTGCTGAGGAAAAAGAATCCCTTTTGTTTGGCGGGGAAATTATGACCCTGATTATGGGTCTGCGGTTTCTCACCGACCACCTCGAAGGGAATGTCTACTACCGGGTCACTTACCCCCTTCAAAACCTCCACCGTGCGAAAAATCAGTTGGCATTGCTCCTAAGTCAGCAGACATACCGCACACGTTTTGCTCAATTTGCTGCACAACTGTAGCAGACGAGCAGGAGTAAACCCTGAATTTTTCCTTTCCGACAATTTCCCGCAAAGTCTTGGCAAAATCCAAGGTCCTGCGGTAACTTGCTCTACCCAAAAAAAGAAACCTTGTCTACCATCTTTGATACCCGCATCGAATACCTCAAGGGGGTTGGCCCACAGAAGGCCGAACTTTTGAATAAGGAATTGGGTATTTTCACCTATGGGGACCTGTTGCAGCACTATCCATTTCGCTACGAGGACCGCAGCACCTTTTTGAAAATCAAGGACCTCCACGAGGAACTGGAGCATGTCCAAGTGATCGCACGAATCAAAAGCATTGACTTGGTCGGGATGGGTTCCAGAAAGCGACTGGTGGCTGTAGTGGCAGACGATACAGGAGAAATGGAGATGACCTGGTTTAAAGGCATCACCTGGGTACAGAAGAAATTACCCCTCGGCGCCTCCTATATTTTCTTGGGCAAGCCGGCCCTTTTTGGTCGGAAATGGAGCATGGCCCACCCGGAGATGGAGCCGATTACCGCGGCCAATGAAGCCCGAAATAAATTTCAGCCGGTCTACTCCACCACCGAGAAACTGAGGGCTCGATTTCTCGATTCAAGAGGCCTTTCCCGCATTCTCGAACAATTGCTTCCGCTAGTCTACCCACAGGTGCAAGAAACCTTGTCTCCGGGGATTCTTGATCAGTATCGCCTAATGGGAAAAAAGGAAGCCATCCGACAAATTCACTTCCCCAGCAGTCCTGAGGGACTTTCCCAGGGACGCAAGCGCTTGAAATTTGAGGAGTTTTTTTACCTCCAATTGCGATTACTTACCCTAAAAGTAACCCGAACGGAAAAGTCACTTGGTCAGGTACTCGGATCCACCCAACTGCTAACTGACTTCTACACCCAACACCTCCCTTTTGAACTGACCAATGCGCAGAAGCGGGTGATTCGAGAAATTTTTGGGGACATGCGCTCCGGAAAACAGATGAACCGTCTGATTCAAGGTGATGTGGGAAGTGGGAAAACCATGGTCGCATTCATCAGCATGCTCCTAGCGATCGGCTCAGGAGCGCAAACATGCTTGATGGCCCCTACCGAAATTCTGGCCAACCAGCACTACGAAGGCTTACGCCACTTTGCTACTTCCATGGGCCTGCAGATAGCCTTGCTTACCGGCTCCACCAAAAAAGCCGCTCGCAAAGTCTTACATGAAGCTTTGGAGTCCGGGGAGTTGACCCTCCTGGTAGGAACGCATGCGCTTTTGGAAGAGGTCGTTCAATTCAAAAACTTAGGCTTGGCAATTGTAGATGAACAGCATCGATTTGGTGTAGCCCAAAGGGCAAAACTATGGGCTAAAAATGAGCAATACCAGCCCCATGTGCTCGTCATGACGGCTACCCCTATTCCTCGCACTTTGGCAATGACGCTGTATGGCGATTTGGAGGTCTCGGTGATCGATGAACTCCCTGCCGGCCGCAAGCCCATTCAAACGGTGCACCGCTACGACAAGGATCGCCTCAAGGTCTTTGGTTTTATGCAGGAGGAAATCAAAAAAGGTCGGCAGGTATACATCGTCTATCCGCTGATCGAAGAGTCCCAAAGCCTGGACCTTAAAAATCTCATGGATGGCTACGAAAGCATTGCGCGGGCATTTCCGCAAGTTCCGCTGAGCATCGTCCACGGGGGCATGAAAGCCGAAGACAAGGATTACGAGATGCAGCGATTTGTGAAAGGGGAAACGAAGATCATGGTGGCCACCACGGTGATTGAGGTTGGGGTCAATGTACCCAATGCCTCCGTGATGATCATTGAAAATGCAGAACGGTTTGGACTCTCCCAGTTGCATCAGCTCCGAGGCAGGGTGGGACGGGGTGCCGAACAGAGTTACTGCATCCTGATGAGCAAGTACGAGCTCAGCCGGGATTCTAGAATCCGCTTGGAAACGATGGTACGCACCAACGACGGTTTTGAAATTGCAGACGTCGACTTGAGGCTACGTGGTCCAGGCGACCTGATGGGCACCCAGCAAAGTGGCATCACCGACCTTTTGATTGCTGACTTGAGTAAAGATGCTCCACTCCTCATTTTAGCAAGGGATGCTGCGCAGCAAGTTTTAGCTGCAGATCCTACTCTGGAAAATCCGGAACACTTCGCTATCCTTCGGCAGGTACGGCAGCAGAAAAAGACTGCTGTCAACTGGAGCCGAATTAGCTAAAAATAAGGCTCTTATTTTTTTCGGATAAAAATTCCACCTATCCGCTTCACCAATTGCTTTTCCTTTTCCCAAAAGAATCGAAACTGCCCAAAAATAAAGCCATAGATTAACAGCATAATTTGGTACAAGGGCAGCACCAGCAGTAGGTACGCGAGGGTGTTCATAAATCCTCCACCTCTTTCGATTCCAAAAAAAGCAAGGATCGGATTTTTGATCAGTAAGATGGTGGTACCTGTACAGGCAAAAACAAGTAAAACCAAAAGCACTTGGGTAAGGCTTTTCAGCTGCCATTTGCTTTGCAGACGCTGCAGAAATCCAGGTTTGGGCTCAGTCATTTTTCTAGCAAATTACCAGGTAAATACGCCTTCATTGAGGCTTTTGAGTGCCTGCACCTTGTATTGGGCATCGATCAAGATGGATACATTGTGTTTGCTTCCTCCAAAGGACACCATGCGAACGGGAATATCCACCAGCGAATCCATGACCGACTGGATCGCCCCTTTCGTTTCCGCCACCTGATTTCCTACCACGCACACAATGGCCTGATTGGAATCCACCTCCACGGTGCCAAAGCGGCGTAGCTCTTCTACAATTTGCTCCAAATGGCTCAAATCATCGATGGTCACCGATACGGCAACCTCCGAGGTAGTAATCATGTCGATTGGAGTCTTAAAAGATTCGAAGACTTCGAAGATGCGGCGCAAAAATCCGTATGCTAAAAGCATTCGAGAGGATTTGATTTTGATGGCTGTGATGCCATCCTTGGCCGCAATGGCTTTTACCCCCGTTTCTGCCACCTCTGCTTTGATTAATGTTCCTGCCGCGGCAGGATCCATGGTGTTCAAAAGCCGTACAGGCACATTGTGCAGTTGGGCTGGCCAAATGGAAGCAGGGTGCAGGATTTTGGCTCCAAAGTAGGCCAACTCTGCCGCCTCATCAAAGGACATCTCTGCAATGGGTCGGGTTCGATCCACCACGCGTGGATCATTATTATGCATGCCATCAATGTCGGTCCAAATCTCGCATACCGATGCCTGTATGGCTGCAGCTACAAGGGAAGCGGTATAGTCACTGCCGCCACGCTTTAAGTTGTCTACCTCGTTGCGGTGGTTTTTGCAGATATAGCCTTGGGTGATGAAGAGGCGCTGATCGGAATGCTGGGCAAGTATGGCTTTCAAGCGCTCCGAAATTTTCCCCAGCTCCGGCTCGGAATTTTCATCTATGCTCATGAAATCCAAAGCTGACAACAACATGGAGGAAATCCCCAGCTCTTCCAACAGCGTATGAAAAAGTTTGGTCGATAGCAATTCACCTTGAGCTAAGATATCCCGTTGAATCGCTTCGTTAAATGAGATTTTGAGTAGGATATTCAGGAATTCAAAGTGCTCCTTCAGGATCCCCTCTGCCTTTGCTCTGCCGGATGTGCTAGCCAATAGTTCAGGGTAAAAATTCAGATAATGGGCATGCAGGGTATCAATTCGATCCTTGGCAAGCACCTTATCGGCAGCGGCCAAAGCTTCCCCAATACCTACCAAGGCATTGGTCGTCCCAGATAGGGCGGACAGCACCACTAAAGTCGGCTCTGTGCTTCGGGTGATCAAGTCCTTCACTTGATGCATCCGTTCGGGACGTCCCACGGAGGTCCCTCCAAACTTCATTATTTTCACGCGTAAATCAGTTGAATAGGTTTGTTAGAATCCAAGCATTTTGATGGCCGTGATGGCGGCCTCATCTCCCTTGTTGCCATGCTTTCCTCCCGCTCGGTCAAGGGCTTGCTGCTGGGTGTTGGGTGTGAGGACCCCAAAAATGACTGGTTTATTATATTTCAAACTTACTTGGGTGATCCCATGTGCTACCGCATCACAGATAAAATCAAAGTGGCGGGTCTCCCCTTGAATCACACATCCCAGGCAAATCACTGCGTCGATCTGCTCATCTTGCGCACACCACTGTGCGGCTAGTGAAAGTTCGAAGGATCCAGGAACCTGCTTGCGAAGGATGTTTTTAGGATTCACGCCATGCTGAACTAGGGTTTCATAGGCTCCGGAATACAAGGATTCAGTAACCTCCGCGTTCCATTCGGAGACCACCACTGCAAAACGCTTTTTGGAAACATCAATCAAGTTATGGGAGCTGTAGTCGCTGAGGTTTTTTAGGGAACTGGCCATAGGAAAGGATTTGGGGAAATGGGGTTAAAACAAAAAAGAGTAAGACACCATGCGCCTTACTCTTCTAGTATACTTCAAAAAAGCATTACTTAGCGGCAAGGCCTTCCAAGCGTGCTTTATGTTTTCGTGCTGCAGCAAATTCAAAAGACTCGTAGTATTTCTCTTCGATCTCTGTGTAAGTCTTGATTGCGTCTTCGATCTTACCTGCTTCCTCTTGAGCTACCGCAAGTTTAGCCAAGTACTTTGGAGACATAAACTTGTTTTCGTTTGTACGAGCAGCTTTGGTGTACTGTGCGATCGCCTCTTCGGTCTTTCCTAGCTCTAGGTTGGCATCACCAACCAAGGAATACGCTTTTGCTTGTACCAAGTAGTCATCAGAAGAAAACTCTTGAAGGTGTGTCAAAGCATCTTCAAATTTTTTCTGAGAAAGGTAGATTGATCCAGTATAGAAATGTGCCAAGTTGGCCGCATCCGTACGTGGATAGCTCTCAATGATGTTCAAAAAGCCTTTGTTGATTCCGTCACCATTCAGTGCAAAGTCCACGCTGTCTTGTTCAAAGAAATAAACCGCCTGAAACATTTCAGCCTGAGCTTTTTCGTTTTGTTGTTGGGTATTGTACTGGAAAAACAGAATTCCTCCAATCAATACTATAGCTACTACAAGTACTCCTGCTAGTATTTTGCTGTTACTTTTCAAAAAATCCTCTCCAGGAACTATCTTCTCTGCGAGTACCTCAGGGTTTTCGATGAGTTCGTTTTGGTCTGATTTTTTTGTTTCTTTCTTAGCCATGTTGCTCAAATTTCGGTCGCAAATATACGGTTTTTATCGATTACACAAGCAGTCCCTGTGTGGCCTTCGCGGCGCTTATTCCATTACAAAAGGATAGTCTTCCTGAACGTACACGTCCTTGAAGGCATCCATGCCATCTGGCCAAGGAGACTCTTCGGCAAATTTTACCGCCTCATCCACTTGAGTTTTTACTTTTTTGTTGATTGCTTCGATTTCCGCTTCGGTCATCAGTTCGTTTTCTTGAATGGTAGCAAGTACCTGCTCGATTGGATCGCGCTGCTTGTATTCCTCTACTTCTTCCTTGCTGCGGTATTTCTGCGGATCGGACATGGAGTGTCCTTTGAATCGGTAGGTTCTAAATTCCAAAAGCGTAGGTCCATCGCCTCGACGAGCTCGAGCAGCTGCTTCTGCTACTGCCTCGTGCACGGCTTCTACATTCATTCCATCTACTGGGAAGGAAGGCATATCGTAAGCCTCTCCAATTTTATACAATTCAGTCACATTGGAGGTACGTGCCACAGAGGTACCCATGGCATAGCCATTATTTTCAATCACAAAAATAACTGGGGTCTTGTAGATCATCGCTAGGTTGAAGGCTTCATGGACTGCACCTTGACGCACGGCACCATCCCCCATCTTCGCGATGCATAGATTTTTAGTGCCTGCATATTTTTCAGCGAAGGCTACGCCCAAACCCATCGGGATCTGTGCACCTACAATTCCATGGCCACCTAGGAAATTTCGTTCCTTGTCAAAAATGTGCATGGAGCCCCCTTTACCTTTGGTGGTTCCGGTAGCTTTGCCATACAATTCCGCCATAATAGCTCCTGGATCTGTACCCAAACCTAGTGGATGGGCATGGCAACGGTAAGCCGTAATCCATTTGTCGTCTTTGGTCAAGGCAGTGATCGCGCCAGAAGCGCAAGCCTCTTGACCGATGTATAGGTGACAAAATCCTCTGATCTTCTGTTGGCCATACAATTGACCTGCTTTTTCCTCAAAACGCCGCATTAAAAGCATGCTTTCGTACCAATACGCGTACGTCTCTTTGGAGTAGTTTACCTTGGTCTTTGCCGCTGCAGTTTTCTTTGCCATAGGGTACTGATCAAAATGTGCTATTTTAGGCCTCAAATATACTAATCCCGACCTAAAAATTAGGATGCAAAGCAAATAATTCGCCGTTCACATGATTTTAGAGTCCCTAGAACTCATTCAGTTTAAAAACCACCACCACAGCAAGCTGTCCTTCAGCCCGCAAATCAATTGTTTGCTTGGCCGAAATGGGAGTGGAAAAACGAATGTGCTAGACGGCATCCATTACCTCTCCCTTACCAAAAGTGCCTTGCAGTCTAGCGATGCCTTGAGCATTCAGCATGATGCTGAATTTTTTACGGTGAAAGGCAAGTTTACGGTAGACGCTAGTCCTTTGGAAGTGCGCTGCACCTTGGAGCAGGGGAAAAAGAAACAGATTTTCCAAAACGGGAAGGCCGTGGAAAAAGTCAGCGACCATGTGGGCAAAATTCCATTGGTCTTGATTGCTCCTGACGATACCGAACTGATCAAAGGGGGCAGCGAGGGTAGACGTAAATTTTTCGATGGCCTCCTTGCCCAGTTGGACCACCCCTACTTGGATCAATTGATTCGCTACCATCATTTTCTCAAGCAGCGCAATGCCCTATTGAAGCAGTTTGCCGAGACTGGTCGGCGAGACCTCACCTTGCTTGCTGCCTACGAGGAGGAACTGATTCCTTTAAGTCAATCCCTTGCCAAGCAGCGGGCAGCATTGATCCAAGAAATAAGCCCATTGCTGCAGAAGTATTACGAAGCCCTGTCTATGGGTCGGGAACTGGTGGGCTTGGGTTACGAGACCGAAGCGCTTCGGGAAGATTTCCCAGAATACTATTTAAGTATGCGGCCTAAGGACTTCGCAACTAAGAATTGCAATGCGGGCATTCATAAAGATGATTTTGATTTTCGGATCGATTCCCATCCGCTGCGCAAACTCGGAAGCCAAGGGCAGCAGAAGTCCTTTATCATTGCTTTGAAATTGGCACAGTTTGAATTGTTTGAAAAAGCCAAGGGAGAAAAACCCTTGCTGCTGCTCGATGATATTTTTGACAAGCTAGATGAGGAGCGCATTGCCAAGCTTCTGCAACTAGTATCTCAGGGCAACTTTGGGCAACTATTCATTACCGATGCGCGACCGGAGCGGTCCAAGGAAATTCTGGGAACAATTAAAGCTGAGGTGGCTTATTTTTTCATGGAGGATGGGGTGATTCGTCACTCAGCAACTTGATTTGCATTTTCTGCAATTCTTTTTTGAGTTTAGTAAAAATTACTAAAAAAACGGCTCAAAAACAGGAGCCAAGAACTTGTTAGTGTTGATAGTTACTTCTAACTAGCTATTCTTACATGACGGTTTTTTTGGATAGAATCCATCAACATTTATGTTTCACTTTAGGGAAACTTTTTTAACTTTATACTTTGGAAAAAAATCAAAAACACAGAAAGATAACGTTTTACAAAAACTACTTTCAAGACTTCTTTTCCCAACAAAATGAGAAAGTAAAAGCAAAAATTGTTTGGACTTTTGACTTGGTTGAAGATTTACCAAGAGTACCTGAATCCTATCTGAAACACCTAGACTATACGGACGGACTTTATGAAATCCGAGTTCAACTTGGGAGCGACATATTTAGAATTTTCTGTTTTTTTGATCAAGGACAATTGGTTGTGTTAGCGAACGGATTTCAAAAGAAAACCCAAAAGACCCCAAAGAAAGAAATAGAAAGGGCACTCAAAATAAAGGCAGCTTATGAAAACGAAAGGTAAAAACTTGATGACCCTTGAGGAGTTTAAAGAAAAAAACTACGGCAAACGTGGGACAAAAGAGCGTGACGAGCTTGAAGCGGGCTATGAGGCGTTTAAAATTGGGGCCTTGATTCAACAGGCCCGTTTCGAAAGGGGAATGACACAGGAGCAACTTGCAGAAAAGGTTGGGACAACAAAATCCTATATTTCCAAAATTGAAAACAATATGAAAGAAGCTCGAATTTCTACGCTTCAAAAAATCATTGAGCTTGGTTTTGGGGGCCGGCTTGAACTTTCGATCAAACTTTGAAATCGAAAATTCGACCTCTTACCAAGTAATCCATTCATCAAAAAATAAGGGGCCGAAGCCCCTTTTTTAGTTTACCATAAGGTAGTTGGATATTCACCTTGCGCGTGTAGCTGCTGTAAGGCCTCAATCACTACCGGACGATCTTCAGTGTAGGTCACCCCAAACCAGGTTTTTCCTCCTGGCAAAATTTCAAACGCCGCTTCATTGGCTTGAATCAGGTTGTTGGCTACAGTAGGAATGTAAAATTCTGACTTCAAATTCCCCAAGTTGGCAGGTAAAAACTCCTTCCACATCGTTTCAATAGCTTGGAATACCGCAGGGTGAAATCCCCAGAAATTCATACTTACCGGCGTGTTGGGTGCAATTTCCAAAGCTTCCCCTTCTCCACGACTGAGAATTTTGTCACCCTCCTGCGCAATGGAAGTTCGCTCAGTCATGCCGATCAATTGCCCTTTGGCATTCGTTTCGCAAACCCCACGACTCACCGTTCCGTGTGCTGATAGCACATTTTTCAAGGCATAGCCCACCATGGCATGCAAATTAGGCTGAACGTCCGTGGTCAAAAACTTACCCAAAACAGCAAAGGCCTCTTTTCCATAAAAGTCATCTGCATTGATCACTGCAAAAGGCTCATGCACCGCATCCTTTGCGCAAAGTACCGCATGCGCCGTTCCAAAAGGCTTGACACGATCCGCTTGCTTCAGATCGGCAGGCACAAAACTGTCTAAAGATTGGAGGACCCAGTCCACTTCAATTTTCCCTTGAAGCTTGGGCATAAACTTCTCCTGAGCAATTTCCAGGATTTCCTGCCGTACGATAAATACTACTTTTCCAAATCCGGCTCGGATGGCGTCAAAAATCGAATACTCCAAAATAGTCTCCCCATTCGGGCCAAAACCATCAATTTGCTTGTTTCCTCCATAGCGACTGCCCATTCCGGCTGCTAAGACTACGAGTGTTGGTTTGCTTGTCATTGTCTCTCTTAAAAAAACGTAGGCAAAATTACCCCGAATTCTATTCCGAGCAAATACAGATCCATTTTCATTAAGTTCATTTTTAACCCTATGTTTAATTTTTTTGAATTATTTTTTTCTTTTTGACTTCATTTTTAAACCAGTTTTTTAATCAAAAACATATTTTTTTATTTTTTTGATTCTTTTTTAATCTTCTTTTTTGATTTTTAGCAAATTATTAACTTATTTTCCATCCTGTTTTCAACAAAACCTTTCCTTCCTTGAAAAAATGAAAAAAATCGAAGCCATCATCCGCACCTCTCGCTTTGATTACATCCACCGATGCATCTCCAAGTTGGGCGTCAAGTTTCTCTCCTTCTACGAAGTAAAAGGGATGGGATTTGAACATGCCCGACAGGAAACGTACCGAGGAGTAGCCTACGAGCCCGCTTACATCCCTCGCACCAAACTTGAAATCGTCGTTCCAGACGATATGGCAGAAGGCGTCATCAATTGCATCCTCCAAGAAGGAAAAACCAACGAGGTAGGTGATGGAAAAATATTCGTCTACGAAGTACTCGAGGCCTACCGCATTCGCAACCAAGACACGGGCGAAGCTGCTCTCTAATCACTCCTATTTAAACCTAACGCATTCGCTCTTTCACCTATGGAAGCACCTGTTCAAGACCTATTCACCGTCAACAACCTCTGGATGATGATATCCACCTTGTTGATCTTTATCATGCACCTCGGATTTGCTACCCTGGAAGCAGGGCTCACCCGAGCCAAAAACACAGTCAATATCCTCTTTAAAAACACGATTATTCCGGCTTTAGGCCTCCTAACCTATGCTTTTGTTGGCTTCAATCTGATGTATCCTGGAGCTGACTTTGCCGGTTCCTTCTTTGGATTCTCTGGATTTGGCCTCTCACTTCCTGAGGGCTGGGACAGCAGCAATTACAATGCAGGCTATACCTATTTCACCGACTTTATATTTCAGGCCATGTTTGCCGCTACAGCTGCCACCATCGTATCTGGAGCAGTTGCCGAAAGAGTAAAGCTGGGGCCCTTTATCATCTTCTCCCTAATCTATGTAGGCTTTTGCTACCCAGTGGTAGGCATGTGGAAGTGGGGAGGAGGATTCTTGAATACCCTAGAAACCCCATTTTATGATTTCGCTGGGTCCACCATCGTACACACCGTCGGAGGTTGGGCTGCCTTGGTAGGCGCATTTCTACTAGGCCCTCGCATCGGAAAGTATACCCCAACAGGGATGAAGGCAATTCCAGGCCACAACATTCCCATGGCGACAATGGGCGTATTTCTCCTCTGGTTTGGCTGGTTTGGATTCAATGGCGGTTCTGTCCTAAGTGCAGATCCAGGTACTGTTTCTCGCGTATTTGTGACCACCTCGCTAGCTGCCTCTGCCGGCGCCATCGGAGCACTCCTTACCTCTTACATCAAATTCAAAACTTATGACATCACCATGGTGCTCAATGGTATCTTGGCTGGTCTCGTAGGCATCACCGCTGGCGCTGACAAAATGGGCGTGATGGATGCAGTGTACATCGGAGCCATTGGTGGAGTCTTGGTGGTACTTGCTGTCATTGCTTTTGACAAACTCAAAATCGATGATCCAGTAGGAGCCATTGCTGTACACCTAATTGGTGGGATCTGGGGCACATTGGCCGTGGGAATTTTTGGGGATTTGGCAGGTTTGAACCAGCTTAGTTCCCAACTCATTGGCATCGCCTCAGTAGGCGCCTTCTGTTTTGGCAGCTCCTGGCTGATTTTCTTTACCCTCAAGCGAACGGTCGGCATTCGGGTCGATGAAAAGGAAGAAATCGAAGGCCTAGACATCAACGAACACCAGATGCGGGCTTACCCGGATTTTGCAACGAAAGATTAAAAACTAAACCACAAAAAAATCCCCTGAGATTGACTTCTCAGGGGATTTGCTTTTATGCATTGGGGAGGAGGATCAACGGACCTACATGACGAAGCAAGATGGCTTGATGGAGGTGCCCAAACTTGGCATAGCACCAGGCCTTGAATTCTACAAATTCCTCCGGCAACAAATACCCAAGCCCTTTTTTCAGCTCCCGTTCAAAAAGAAACCTGTTGAAGCTTACTTTCTGTAAAATAGTCTTTACGTAATCCAGCATGGTCTAAAAATTTTGAAGGCATTAACTGATTTTAAGTTTTTCAACGGCAGCATATCCCAAGATGTTGCGTTATTTTGAGGGACCTAGCTGAAATTCCCCTATTTTCGCAACGATGATGACAACAGCACGACACCTACTGGTATTCTTTTGCTTTCTCCTGCTAGCAGGACAGGAAGTATTTGGGCAGGAAGTTAAAGTGGACCTTGGACCCGATCAAATTGGAATCAACGAGACTTTCACCATCAAAGTCACCCTGTCCAACGAAAAAATAAAGTCCTACGACCAATTTCCAGAAATAACGGGATTTCAAAAACAAGGCATTTCTCAGTCTTCGGCCACGAATATCATCAATGGTCAGATGAGTAGCTCCAACAGCATCATCCAGTACTACAAACCCACAAAAAAGGGACAGTATACCCTTGGGAAATTTTCGATCACCATCAATGGAAAACCCTATTCCTCGCCAGGAAAGCGAATTACAGTGGCCGATGCAGCCGCTAGCAATTCCGCAGGGGGAGGAAATGCCTACGATCCCTTCGCGGATTTTTTTGGCAGAAGCAATGAGCTCCCAGAATTTGTGGAAATCGCAGACGATGCTTTCTTCTCTGTAGGTATCGATAAATCCGAAATTTATGCAGGCGAAGGATTTACGATGGATATCTCCTTTTTTATGTCGGAGCAAAACCAAGCTCCCTTCCAATTCTATGAAGCAGGCAAGCAGCTCGATGGCATTCTCAAAAAATTGAAGCCCGCCAACGCCTGGGAAGAAAACTTCAGCATCACTACCATCGAACCGCAAACGGTCGAACTAAACGGGAAAAGATGGGTGAAATTCAAGGTTTTTGAAAGCACCTTTTTTCCATTTTCCGAAGGGAAAATCGAAATTCCTCGTGTACCCTGGGAAATGATCAAATACAAGATCGCGAAAAATCCCTCGCTATTTGGTGCCAATAGACAGGAAGATTTCAAGACCTTTTACTCCGCTCCTCGCATAATCACGGTCAAACCACTGCCTCCACATCCTTTAAAAAGTGAAGTAGCCGTAGGAGTTTTCCAGCTTCGCGAAAACATCACAACACTTGAAGCCAAAACAGGTGAAGGGGTTGCTTACAATTTTGGAATTGCAGGGGTAGGAAATATCAATTCCCTTGCTGCTCCCAAGCGACTACCGGGCACCAATCTGAATACCTTTGATCCCAACGTGCGTCAGCAGATCAATCGCGGCTATGGCCAGGTATCGGGAACCAAAGAGTTTGACTACTTTATTACCCTAAACGAAGCAGGAGAATATCGGCTTGATCAGTACTTCAACTGGATCTACTTTGATCCGAAACGCGAAGTGTACGATACGCTCAAGCCTCAAGCGATAATTAAGGTAACTGGAGAATCAAAGGTCAACGAAGCCCTTTCTGGACAACGGCTAGGCGGGATTTACGATAAAATCGCCACTGAAAGCAACCAGTTTTTAAACCAGCGATATAAGTACTATTTTACAAACGCAATCAATGTATTACTCCTGGGTGCTCTCATCCTCTTGGCAGTAATCATCATCCGAAAAAAATAATGGGCAATACATTCGGCAAGCTGTTTAGACTCACCACCTTTGGAGAGTCCCATGGAAAAGCCCTAGGTGCAATCCTAGACGGCTGTCCTGCAGGCTTGACCCTGGACTTGGAAAAAATACGAGCTGAAATGCAGCGTCGGAAACCAGGCCAATCCAAAATCACTACCCAGCGTAAAGAAGAAGACGAAATCGAATTGCTTTCTGGAGTATTTGAGGGAAAAACAACCGGAACACCCATAGGCATCCTCATCCCTAACGAGGACCAGAAAAGCAAGGACTACGCACACATCGCAGACACCTTCCGCCCTTCCCACGCCGACTATACCTACTTTGAAAAGTATGGCCACCGGGACTACCGCGGCGGAGGAAGATCCAGTGCCCGCGAAACAGCCGCCCGAGTGGCAGGCGGAGCCATTGCCAAGCAATTGCTCGCCACCAAAGGAATCAGCATTCAAGCCTATGTATCCCAGGTGGGAGAAATTCGACTTGAAAAACCCTACACCGCACTCAACTTGGACTTGGCGGAAGACAACATCCTTCGCTGCCCAGACCCAGCCTTGGCGGAAATAATGATTGAACACATCGATCAAGTGCGAAAGGACCGCGACACCATCGGAGGCATCGTCTCCTGTGTGATCAAAAATTGTCCTCCAGGATTGGGTGAACCCGTATTTGACCGACTCCATGCCGACCTCGGCAAGGCCATGCTAAGCATCAATGCTGTTAAAGGATTTGAATATGGAAGTGGTTTTGAAGGGGTAACCCTCCGCGGCTCCCAACACAACGATGCCTTTGTACAGCAAGACGGAAAAATCCAAACCCTCACCAATCACTCAGGAGGAATTCAAGGTGGCATCAGCAATGGGGAAGACATCTATTTCCGAGTTGCCTTTAAGCCAGTAGCTACCCTGATGCAGGACCAAGCCTCAGTCAATACGGCTGGAGAAGCGGTCACAGTGAGCGGCAAGGGCCGACACGATCCTTGTGTAGTTCCTCGAGCAGTTCCCATTGTAGAAGCTATGGCTGCATTGGTTATCGCTGACTTTCTATTACTTTCAAAATCCAATAAACTCGAAGCACTTTAACCCAAAGAACTTTTGAAAAAAATACCTCTTCACACGCAAATTATTATCGGACTTGTTCTTGGACTGATCTTTGGACTGGTTTCCATCAAGACCGGAATGCCCAAGTGGATCACCTTGGATTACATCAAACCCATAGGCACCATCTTCATCAATGGATTGAAGATGATTGCCATGCCCTTGGTGCTTGCTTCCCTGATTATTGGTGTATCTAACTTAGGTGATATCTCCAAGTTGAGTCGTATTGGTGGCAGGACGCTATTCCTTTTCTTGATCACCACCGTGGTATCCATCTGCATCGGCTTGACCCTAGTCAACGTATTCCAACCTGGTGCAGATCTTCCTGATTCTACTCGGGAAAACCTCATGGCCTTGTACGAAGGAGATGCCGGTAAGCGTGCAGCTTCTGCCTCGCAGCTTCAGGAACAGAGCCCACTACAGCCCTTGATCGATATGGTGCCTCAAAACTTCTTTTTGGCAACTACGGACAATGCAGCGATGCTGCAAGTCGTATTCTTTGCCATTCTAGCGGGCATTGCACTCTTGCAAATTCCTAGATCGAAAGCCGAACCTGTCATGGCTTTCTTTGACGGATTCAACGAAGTGATTACCCAAATTGTCAATTACATCATGGTCATTGCACCCTATGGTGTATTTGCCTTGATGGCTTCCTTGATTGTGGAGATTGCTGGAGACGATCCCGATTCCGCCGTCACCCTACTTTTGGCTTTGCTCAAGTACAGTTTGATCGTCCTAGGAGGTCTTTTCATTGTCATGGTAGTCATGTTCCCTCTCTTACTCAAGTTCATGACCAAGGTTCCGGTGGGTCACTTTTTCCGTGCCATCCGCCCTGCACAGTTACTCGCATTTTCTACGAGTTCCAGTAATGCAACGCTTCCCGTAACCATGAAGATTACGGAAGAAGAACTGGGCGTGTCTGAAAACATTTCCAGCTTTGTTCTCCCTCTAGGAGCCACTGTTAACATGAATGGTACCAGTTTGTACCAAAGTGTGGCCGCCGTATTTATAGCCCAAGCGCTTGGGATGGAGCTTACCTTCGGCCAGCAAGTGATGATTGTGTTGACCTCCACTTTGGCTGCAGTAGGGTCTGCAGGCGTACCTGGTGCAGGTTTGATCATGCTTATCGTCGTGCTCGAAGCCATTGGTATCCCAGCAGCCGGCATTGCCTTGATCATGGCTCCAGATCGGATTCTTGACATGTTTAGGACGGTAGTCAATATCACTGGCGACGTGGTGGTCGCAGCTGTCATAGCGAGTAAGGAAGGAGAAGTTTTGGAAGGTGTAGAGACGGATTCTGTCCCTACCGAAAAGCAATAAACATTCCCTACATGCACAAAAAAAGTCCCGCATCTGCGGGACTTTTTTTATTCTTAGATTTTCAACTGGTTAGTAACTCTTCAAGAAATCGACCAAGCGCATAAACTCGGCATCAGTGATCGCTGGAAAGTTGGCAATCCGAAAACTGCTTGCCTTGAGTGGGCCATAGCCTCCACCGAGTTGCATGCCTTCTTTTTCAGCTGCCTTTTTGATGGCAACAATCGCTTGCTCCTCACCAGAAATAGCTGCTACGGTAGTACTTCTTGTGGCAGGATTGTCTACCAAAAGTTGGAAAGCTGCCGATTGTGAGATGGTTTGCTCTAAGGTCTCCATACGCAGCCGAAGCCTAGTATCCACCTGAGCGATGGGATCCATGCCTTGAAGAACACGGAACAGCAGGTAAATGCCCAGCACGTTTGGGGTGTAATGGGTCTGGTAACTCGCAGCATTTTCCAACATAAAGCTGAGGCTGTTGTAACGCCCTTTTTCTCCTTTTCGAGCTACCTTTTCTTTGGCCTTGCCCGATAGTAAAAGAATGCCCAAGCCTGCTGGCAAGCCAAAACATTTCTGTACAGATGCATACCACACATCTGCCAAGGAAAAATCTAGGGCGATCCCCCCCATGGAAGAGGTTGTATCCACAGCAATCATTTTTTCAGGATAGCGCGCTGCCAGTGCTTTGAGCACGGTCATCGGCACTTGGGAGGCATTGGCTGTTTCATTTTGCGTTACCGCAATCAAGTCAACATCAGGCCCTAATTGCAATTGATCCACCGGAATGGATTCATTGGCCCCGAGCTTTTGGCCTTGAGTAGCAGGAAGGATGTACTGTGCATATTCCAACCATTTTTTACCAAAAGAACCCGAATACAAGTGGTAGCTGGACTGCTCTACCAGGGATTGGGAAATGATCTCCCAGCTTTCTGTCGCCGAAGAGGTGAAAAGCAAGGTGAAGTCAGCTGGAACCTGCAACTTCTCTCGAAAAAGCTGCTCGGTATCCCGATACAAATTCATAAAAACCGCACTGCGGTGGTTGGCACTCAGGATCCCTTGTGCATAGGCATCTTGAAGGTACTGCGGGACTGCGTCATACACCTTGGAAGGTCCTGGAGCAAATGTGATCATCGGCTTGCTGTAGTTAGAAAATACTGTACTGCCAGCGCATAGCCAGTTAATCCTAGGCCAGCAATCATGCCCACACAGGATTTGGAAAGGATGCTTTTGTGGCGAAACTCTTCACGCTTATACAAATTGGAAATGTGCACCTCCACCGTAGGTGTGGTGACCGCGGCCACTGCATCGGAAAGGGCTACCGAGGTATGCGTATAGCCTCCCGCATTCAAAATAATGCCATCTACAGAAAAGCCTACCTCCTGAATCTTGTTGATCAGCTCCCCTTCTACATTGCTTTGAAAATAGGAAAATTCTACCGCTGGAAACTGGGCCTGAAGCTGCACAAAATAGCTTTCAAAAGATTCACTGCCATACACTTCGGGCTCTCGCTTGCCGAGCAAGTTGAGATTGGGGCCGTTGATTACCTGGATTTTCATGCGTACATCGAAAAGAATTGACTATAAAGGTATTGACTCAGGTCAAGCTTGCCAAAGCTTCCCTCAAGGAGTTTTTTGCTTGCGCTCTTTGACTCTAAATAAATAGGCCAGCGTAAATTCCAGATTGGTCGAACTCATGTCAAAAATTCGATCCTGGGACTCGGGATTGGTGAAGTCGTACCCAAACCGTGCCTCCGCTGACAAGGTGGACTTGCCAAAGAGTTTGGAAATTCCTGCTCCCCCAGTTAAGCCATACATTCGTTTTCTGGGTGCATCTGCAGGCTGTCCGAAGGTAGGAAGCTCTTTTGGAGTAGCACCAGAATACTCCCGAGAAATGTCATCGGCCTGTCTCAACACACCGAAGTGGGGGCCAAACTTGATTTGAAATCGACCAGAACGTCCCGCAAAAACACTGCCTAGCACTGGAATTTTGAGGTAAGTAAACTCGGTTTGATTGACCTTGCCGGCATCGTTGACTTGGGCGAAGCCAAGGGTCAGCTGCTGTATATTGAGTTCAACGCCTGCATTTTTGGAGTCGAAATACTCCAGCACCAATGCAAAGGTAGGGGCAGAAATCCCGTCTACTTTTTTGACTCGGGTACCTGCGGTGGCTTGGTAGCTGTAGGAACTCGTCGTGAGCCCCCCACGGATGCCCAAGCTCAGCTGTGCCCAAGCCATACCAGGCAAGAGGACTAAGACTAGGAGTGCCAGCTTTTTTACCACAGCCGAATCAATCATAATTTTTGTTTTTGCTATTTTTTATTGAGCACAAATGTACCCTGAATTGGATTACCTTCCACAGTCAAGCCCCGTACTTCGATGACCACTGCACCTCCTAAGTCGTTGGAGAAAAAAGAAAGCAAGAGTTCTCCTTTTTCGTTGGTGACCAGATAAGGATTCCAATACAAGGTCTGTCGATCGTCTTTATCTCCCACTGGGCTAGCAGGCC
Source organism: uncultured Algoriphagus sp. (assembly GCA_903952135.1). Classification (GTDB taxonomy): domain Bacteria; phylum Bacteroidota; class Bacteroidia; order Cytophagales; family Cyclobacteriaceae; genus Algoriphagus. The sequence goes on along the minus strand of CAJBER010000133.1, from coordinate 10,001 downwards.
CATAGACTCGTGGGGTAAAATTGCTCGGCACTTGAAAGCCCTCCAAGGTGTAGCTCACCATCCCTTGGGCTTTTAGGAGCTCTTCTTCGCCCTCTTCTAGCTTATCCTTGAGGTAAACGGCAATGACTCCATTTTTGCCCTGATCCCCGAGCATCGGCACCATCCGGGTGACCACTTCTACGCGATCAATATCGAAGGGATTGATGGTGCGCAAATTGTCCGCTGCGGTAGACATTCCTCCACCTACTAGAACTATTCCGTCTACCATCACGACGGGCTCCATCGAACCAAAAGCCGAAACAGCTCCTCCACGAAGTCGGATAGTTTGTTGCCCCGTACCTCCGACCAGGGTTACCTGGGCACCTGGAATGTTGCCTACTATGCTATTCACCAGGTCGGTAGCGCTGCCCGTCTTCGTCAATTTTTCTCCTTCGATGATAAAATCCGGATTGCCGTAAATTGCTTTTTGCTGGACCTTTTCCTCCTTTGCTTCCGGGTTGGCGACTTCAGGATCGGGAACTTTCGCAGGTGTAGCTAGGGTCGTGACTTTGGGAAAATAGGGTGCGACAGGCAAGACTACCGGCGCTTTGAGCGGCTCTTGGAGTTGAACATTGAGCGGCCTGCCTTTTTTGTCAGCAGCCAACAGACCCAAGCGCATGGATCCATAAAATTCCATGCTCTCCAATGCAAAGTCCCCAGCAGTATTGGAACTGAGGTCTATCATTCCCTGAAAATCATTCACAAAGGCAGTCACATCGGTGCCTACCCCATTCCCTTTGGCATCGGTCACTTTCCCGGTAACAGAAATGCTGGTTTCGATCGGATAGGAAAATCGATCTGTACCTAATTCCTCTGCAATAGGGCTTAGCTGAAGACTGGTTTGAATGTCTTTTTCTCGGCGAATAGGCACAAGTTGCTCCGCATCCCAAACACTCACGGATAGCGTGGCAGGGGCTGGCCGGCCTTTTGCATCGCTCAGCTGCAATTTTAAATTGACTTCTTCACGAGGACCAAAATTCGACTTATCCGATTGGAAGCTAACGCCTTGATTGGTCCATTGGCTAATCCCTTCCGCAGCCACAATCCGCTTGTAGGGATTCAGCACAGGAAGTGCCTGCATAAAATACTGGTTGGGACCGTAGTTTCGCATCCAGTTGGTGTAAGCTCTCAGGTAGTAGCGCTCCCCATCCAAAGAGTCAGGTAGCTGCAGGTCCCCCACAACGATACCGTCTCGGATAGGGTATTTTTTGGCCAAAAGAATATCCCGCTCCTCGGAGATGAGTTCCACATGCAGCACCTTGCTTAGTACATCACGCAGATAAGGATTGCCGTAGGCAAAATACCCTTTGAAGAAAAGGGAATCCCCTGCGTAGTAGTAGGGCTTGTCGGTATGAAGGTAAACCTTCTCTTGTAAGTTTTTGGCTGTCTTGGAAAGGTCCTGAAGCAGCAGTGCCTTTTCGGCATTGTAGTCCAAGGGCAGCAAATTTGATATTCGCTTGCGGTCCATGTCTCCGGAGAAAACCAGGTCTTCGGGATTGAGGATCGAACCATTTTCCCGTACACGAACCTGCCCATTTTTCACCTCCAACCAGGAGATGGGATAGGGAGCATCCCGGTAAGTATTGGCTTGAGCAAAGCCCTTTTGGTAGTGTATTTCGATGCGTCCCTTAAGCTGCAGCAGGTAATCTCCGGGAGGATTACTTGGAATCACAAGTGGATCGGCCTTGTAAGGCACTACGGATTTACCCAGCTCATTGGCAAAGATGTCCGTTCGGATATTCATGCTCGCCGAACCACCTGCCTTATCCCCATAGAGGTAAAATCCTTCCCGCTCGTAGGATCCCTTTAGGATGGAGCGGAAAAGGTTCATCGGCGAACGGCGGTAAATCTCTGCCCGGTTCTTTTCCCAGAGCGCCTGTTGCGCTTCAGAGTCTGAGGGCAGCAACTCAAATCGAGCTGCACCCACGATCCGGTAGGCGGTGGGTGCATCTACGAATTCCTTGAGGTTGAAGGTGATTTTGTAGCCCAGGTAGCGGTTTTCGAGTTCGATCGGCTGCTCTGCGCGCGCCACAAAACTTCCTTTCTCGGTGGCCTCTGGAAAATCAATGACCCAGGGGTTGAGAATGCTGGTTTGTGCAGCAGCCTCGTCTATCCCTAAAAAAAGACTTTGGAATTTACGGAGGTCACGCTCCCAACTTTTATCGCGAGATGCCTTTACTTCCTGTTCGGAAAGCTCCTGTTCCAATGGGTTCATGCTCAGATTCAGCGTAAAGGTCCCTCCTGGTTTTAGTGTCACCTTGCGCGTTTCGGCCGTATAGCCCATGAAGGAGAAGCCAATCTCTAGGGTTCCAGGTTCCAAGCCCGAAAGGGTAAAGTTTCCCTCGAGATCCGTAGCGGTAGAAAGGGTGGTGTTGTTGACAAAGACCGAGCAAAAAGGCAAGGCTTCCCCAGTCTCCGCATCCTTTACCTTTCCGGTAATCGTAGCGGTCTGTGCAAAAACACAAACAGCATAAATCAAAAAGAAAGCTAAAAGAAGGAGTTTTTTCACAGGAGTTTAGCGGGAGTAGGTAGCAAGTTAGTTTTGACCGGATTCTTTGATGGGTTCGTTGAACACAAAGGTACCGTAAATCGGCTCCCCAAGTTCCGTAATCCCACGGACTTCTACCAAAATTGGCCCTGCTTTTTCATTGAGCATAAATTCAATGGGGATGGAAGGTCTAGATCCGTCGTTACTTAGGGTTGGATTCCAATACAGGGTAGGCCGGAATGGTTGTAAGAATAGATAAAACTTCCGTCTCGCTTCTGCGGTTTCAAAAGGAATGCGTGGTGCAAATCCCTGAAGCTTCAGCAGGGTAAAGTTATTGCCCTCTTTTTGGAGTTGCTCCCCAGACTTCAAGATGATGGAGATGACCCCATTTCTCCCTAAGTCCCCATACATGGGCACCAAGCGCCGAATGACCTCCACGCGCTCGATGTTGAAGATATTGACCCCATCTAACACCTCATAAAAAGTTCTACCCCCTCCATCACCTCCCAGGGTAGTTCCAGAAGACCCATTTGCGGGCACTCCATTGATTAGAACTAGGGGTTCGCCCCCTCTAAAGGACACCCGGACATTTGGAGGAGTGCCTACAATTCTCATTCCTGCTACTTGAGCGGATAAGGAATAAATAAACTGGAGGGTCGTCCCCACTAGATTCATTCCCTCAGTCATCACTACTTTATCTGGTTCCCCATAAATCATCGGTCCTATGGAGTTTTCCTTTTTTTCTTCGACCACCGCTTCCTCCAGCATGATTTCGCCTTGTTTCAAGGGCTGAATAGGCAGGAAGGAAGCATCCTGCATTCCCCTGGGCACTACGCTAGGGAAAGGGAGTTGACCGAAGGAATTTTGGGTGGGATATGATTTTACCTTCAATTGGATCACGCGTATGGGACGGGCATTTTGATCCGTAGCCTGTAGGGACACTTCAAACTCCCCAGGGAAGTTTGATGCCGGAAAGCTGAAGGTGCCGTCTTTCCCAGATTTAAGGGTACGCACATCTTCGTATCCGTTGACAAAGGCTTTGATGGAGCCCTGCACTGGTACTCCGCTATCGTTCAGCAGATTTCCAGCCAGCTCAAACCCCTTTTCTACGGGATAGGCCGCTTCGGGGCCTTGACTTTTTCGTTTGGAAGGGGAAACGAGTACTTCCATCCCTTTTGGCTCGGGCACATAGACCGCCTGATTGGCATCGAGCACCGACACAGAAAGGTTGGATTTCAGGTGTTTTCCCTCCTGATCTAGCGCTAGGATATTAAGCGTGACTTTTTCTCCTGGGCCATAGGACTGCTTATCCGAGAAAACACGAACATGCTTTGAATCCAAGTAAGGCAGGGATGGGGCAGGTTGCTTCTGGTGCGCTAAAATCTGAATAGGCAATACAAATTCTTCCTGCTCGTAATTTAGACTCCAGGCGGTGTAGGCACGCAGGAAAAAATTACCCGTTTCGGATAAGTCCGGAAGGGATAGGTGCCCTTGGGCAACCCCGTCTTTGATTTCTACCACCTGATGTATCCATTCGTAGCCTGTGGTATCGATCAACTCCACATGCAGAACCTTGCTCAACTCTTCTGCCATCAGTGGATTACCATAGGAGAGGTAGGCTTTGAAATAGATGTTTTCAGCTGGCCAATAGTGCTTGCGGTCGGTATGCAGGTAGAGGCGTTCTTGCATCACCTCTTCATTTTTTTCTAGATTGGCCAATTTGGTCAAGCGCTCCGCATTGAAATTGAAGGGCACTCCGAAGATGGGGTTTTGGTTCACAAAAAACCCACCCAAATTGAGTTGAGCCTGGGACACGGGATTGCCGTTGAGGTGAACGAGCAGCTTTTCCCCACTATAGTCTAGTGAGCCTTGAGAGCCGTCAGGCAAGCTAATGGACAGCGGCTTGGCAAAGGTAAGTCGGTAGGTGCCTGGCTGGGTTGTAAATGCCACTTCAGGTTGTGCTGGAGTAGAAAAAAGCTCCGTCTTTCCTTCCATCAGCTGGGCAATATAAAAGGCTGGGCTAGTTTGATAGGCCTTTAGACGTGCCGCCCTCCTTGCTTCTTCCTTACTTTCTTCCTTGGGCAACTCAAAATATGCGTAAGTCAGGCGCTGAGGGGCGGAGATCTCTAAGGTAAAGGGATCAAAATATACAGCCACCAAGTAGCCGGTTTCCTCGTTGGAAAAAAACAAGGGCCCAGCTGAATGCGCCCGGAAGGATTTATCCTTTTGCTCCTCAAAAATCAGCTTATCCGGATTTAAGAGCTGGGGGCGCTTCCCTTCTTCGGCCTTTCCAACTAAGGCCTCCTGGACAGCCTCAGTCAGTTTGGCTCGCTTGGATTTGGATAGAGTAGCTGAGCTGGGTGCTGGCTCTGCGGCCTTGTTGAGCGCAATGGCTAAGCGCACAGGCAGCCCTGCTTTGATTTGAATCTGTTGACTAAAACTCCCCCATCCCTGTCCTCGCACTTGCAGCTCCCAGGTGCCTTCCGGCAAGTTGGCCAACAGAAAGTTGCCTTCCCCATCAGAAAAGGCTTGAAAGGTGGTGTTGGGAATGAAAACATGGACATCCGAAAGCGGGGTATTTGCTGGTTTTGCGAGGATAGTTCCGCTGAGACTTCCGGTTTGTGCCTGTGTGGAAGTGGCAAGAAAACACAACAGAATGAACGCCCACGATAGGTTCAGTAGGAAGAGCTGTGTTTGCCTCAACCTACTCCTTGAGGGATGTTCACTTGCTGAAAATTCTTTTTGGTGTACCATGAGGTTTGGGTGTTGAACTTAAAAAAATGAAACCCCTAAAACCACAAAAGCCTCGATTAAAGAAGCTTTTGTAGGTAGTTTAGGGTTTAATCCTGTGTTTGATCCTCTCGCTCTTTGAGTTTTTTATCTTCCACATTTTTATTGAGGAAGTCATTGATTGCCTCGATAGGAAGGCTGGAAGAGATTTCTCCAAAGGAGTTGATTTCCATTTTGAATCCCTTCAATTCTTCGTGTACACGGGGGTCTTCTTCTTTTTTCTTCTTTTTGGTCATCTCAGTCTACGATTGCTAGCGTATCTAACGCAAATCGAATTCTTTTGGCCACCTCTTGAGGACCTAAAATCGCAAAAACTTCCATTAGGTCAGGGCCGGCACCTAGTCCAGTGACCGCCAGACGGACTGCCTGCATGACTTTGCCCAGCTTGATGCCCGTGGCTTCGGCCGTACTTTCCAAGAGTGCCTTGGCTGCCGTTCCATCAAAAGGAGCGGCTACCCCAGATTCCAGTGCGTTTGCATAGCCTTGAAGCAAGGTGGCTGCATCGGCATTCCATTTTTTGGCCGCTACCTCTGTATCAAATTGAGTAGGTGCATGGCTGATAAACTGACTGTCTCTCCAGAAGTCCCCAGGGAAGGTGACCCGATCTCGAAGAAGGGAGACGATAGCTCCTGCTTTTTCTTGGGAAAGGGTGGTGCCTGCTGCATGCGCATCCTGCTGAAGGTAGGCGATCAAGTCCTCCTGCGCGCTGCTACGGAGGTAATGTTCGTTAAACCACTTCGCTTTGGCGATGTCAAATTTGGTTCCCGACTTGCCAATGCGCTCGATGGAGAAGGCTTCTACGAGTTCTTCCAAGGAGAAAATCTCGCGCTCATCCCCTGGGTTCCAGCCTAGGAAGGCAAGGAAGTTGAGGAGCGCATCCGGCAGGTAGCCGTTTTCGCGGAAGCCGCTGGATTTTTCCCCTGTAAAAGGATCGGTCCAGTTGAGTGGAAATACGGGAAAGCCCAACTTGTCACCATCGCGCTTGGAGAGCTTGCCATTGCCATCCGGCTTGAGGAGCAGGGGCAGGTGGGCAAACTGGGGCATGGTATCCTCCCAACCAAAAAATCGGTACAGCAATACGTGCAGGGGAGCTGAGGGAAGCCATTCTTCTCCACGAATCACGTGGGTGATGCCCATCAGGTGGTCATCCACAATGTTGGCCAGGTGGTAGGTAGGCATGCCGTCTGATTTCATCAAGACCTTATCGTCTAGGGTACTGGAATGCACAAGCACCCAGCCGCGGATTAAGTCATGAAAGCGCACCTCCTCCTTGAGGGGAAGTTTGGCGCGAATGACGTAGGGATCTCCCGAAGCCAATCGTTCCTTCACTTCTTCTGCAGAGAGGGTGAGGGAGTTTTTCATTTGGGTTCGGGTAATGCTGTTGTACTGAGGCTGCACTACGCGGGCAGCGGTGAGGCGCTCGCGCATGGCTTCCAATTCTTCGGCGGTATCGAAGGCGTAGTAGGCGTGCCCTTTTTTGATTAAGTCCAGGGCATAGTTCATGTAGCTCGCCTTGCGCTCGGACTGGCGGTAGGGGCCTACGCTTCCTGGCTTCCAGGGACTTTCGTCTGGGGAGATCCCCATCCAGTCTAGGGATTCTTGGATGTATTCTTCGGCGCCAGGCACAAAGCGCGTTTGGTCGGTATCTTCGATGCGCAGGAGAAATTTTCCTCCCATTTTTCGGGCAAAAAGGTAATTGTAGAGGGCGGTGCGCAGCCCTCCGATATGGAGTGCTCCCGTTGGGGAAGGTGCAAATCGTACGCGAACTTCTTTGGTCATAGATTTTTGTGGCTACTAAGCCCACAAAGATAGGAATTTGTCGGGCACCTTTGAGGTCTTTTAGACCTCGAAGGTTTAAATGCTTGAAATGGAATACAAAACCTTCGCTGTTAAAAAAAACAGCAAAGGTTGGGCGCAACCTTTGAGGTCTCCCAGACCTCGAAGGTCTAGTTTAGTTGTTTTAGTCTAAAACCTTCGCTGTTTTGAAAACAGCAAAGGTTAAAAAAAAGGCCCCGTAAATACGGGGCCTTTTTTTTTGGGAATAGACTAGAATTAGTTTCTTGGTCTGATTTTTTCCTTGATACGAGCCGCCTTACCTTGACGTCCTCTCAAGTAGAATAGACGTGCTCTTCTCACCTTACCCTCACGTACCAAGTCGATTTGCTCGATGGCTGGAGAGATGATTGGGAAGATACGCTCTACTCCTACACCATTGGATACTTTACGCACGGTAAAGGTCTCACCATTGGAGTTTGGGTTTTTGCGCTGGATCACAGTTCCTTGGAACTGCTGGATACGCTCCTTGTTACCTTCTTTGATACGTACGTGTACGTTGATGGTATCACCGGCTTTGAAGGAAGGGAATTTGGCTCTCGCCTCGCTGTATTCCGCTTCTACAATTTTCATTAGATCGCTCATAGCTCTATGTTTTTATGCTTTCGCAGTGCACCGCCGCAGCGGTATAAATGAATTACTACTTCTATACTCTTGTCTCGCCTACTCCCAACCCGAATCTTCTAGAAGATCTGGTCGTTTTTCTCGAGTTCGGCGAACCGACGCTTCAAATCTCCATTGACTTATCTTGGCTTCGTGCCCTGAGAGCAGTACCTCGGGAACTTCTCTTCCTTCGTATACTGCCGGCCGAGTATATACCGGCGGGGCAAGTAAGTTATCTTGGAAGGAATCCGTCAACGCAGAGGTTTCGTCGTTGAGTACGCCTGGGATGAGTCGAATGATGGCGTCAGCGACAACCGCTGCAGCCAACTCGCCACCCGACAGCACGTAATCTCCGATGCTGATCTCTTTGGTGATGAAGGCATCCCTGACCCGCTGATCGACCCCCTTGTAATGACCGCAGAGGATCAGGAGGTTTTTCGTTTGGGAGAGGGCATTGGCCATGGGCTGATCGAAGGTGGCTCCATCGGGGGTCATGTAGATGATTTCATCATATACACGCTCCTGCTGAAGGGCTTCGATGCAGCGGGCAATGGGTTCGATCATCAAGACCATCCCTGCGCCCCCACCAAATGCATAATCGTCCACTTGCTTTTGTTTGCCGGTGGCATAATCGCGGAGGTTGTGTATCCGAACCGTGGCGATGTCTTTTTCTTCCGCTCGTTTGAGGATGGAATGTGAAAAAGGGCCTTCCAATAGTCCGGGAACGACCGAGATGATGTCAATTTGCATGGCTCAATCTTCCAGATAAATGTCAAGTAAGCCTTCGGGCAACTGGCAGAAAACTTTTTTTGCTGCCTTGTCCACTTGGGTAATGATGCCGTCCTGTATGGGAATCAGCACTTCTTTGCCCTGGTGGGTCACTCCGAGGAGGTCCTGTGTTTCCAGATCGTAGACGACCTGCACAGGTCCGATGGGTCCCATCGTCACGTCGATGACGTCAAAACCTATCAGTTCGTGGAAGTAATACTGATCTTCATCGAGTTCGGGCAGCTCGGAGAGTGGAAGATATACTTCCGATCCTACGAGATGTTCCACTTCTTCGATGCGGTCGAGTTCCTCAAACTTGGCGAGTGCTTTGCCTCCGTGCTGGATCACAAAGTGTTCCAGAAAGAAGGGAATCAAGCGCCCTTTTTGATCGAGGAAGAGGTGCTCTAATCCTTCGTATTCCTCAGGATAATCTACGTCGAGCACCACATTTACTTCACCACGAAGTCCATGAACTTTGGCTATCCGGCCTATCAAAAAGCACTGGTCCTTGTTCATGGTAGGAATCTATTATTCTCCAGCAGCGCCACCATCGGCTGAGCCAGCATCAGCTGTGTCAGCGGCAGGTGCCTCAGAGGAGGTAGTATCTTCAGCAGCAGCTTCCACTGCAGGAGCAGTTTCTTCAGCAACTGGAGCTTCAACTTCTTCAGCAGCTTCAACTACCGGCTCTTCAGCGGAGGTAGCTTCAACTTCAGGAGCAGCAGGAGTTTCTTCTTCTACCACTGGAGCTTCCGCTGCAGGAGTTTCTTCTTCAACTTCTTCTACTGCAGGTTCAGCAGCGACAACAGCAGCAGCTTCTCTTGCTTTGATTGCGTCGATACGCGCCTGGTTCTTGGCTGTTTCAGCAGCAAGTGCAGCCTTACGTGCATCTGCCTTAGCAGCTGCAAGTTGGTCTTTCTTGCCTTCGATCTTAGTGTCTTTCTCAGAAAGCCATGCGTTGAATTTAGCATCGGCTTGTTCTTGGGAAATAGCACCTTTCAACACTCCGATTTGGAGGTGTTTCTTCAGCATGACACCGCGGTAAGAAAGCATGGCTTTCACGGTATCGGTAGGCTGAGCTCCATTCAACAACCAGGTAAGAGCGCGCTCATTGTTGATGTTGATGGAAGCGGGGTTCGTGTTCGGATTGTAAGTTCCGAGTTTCTCGATGAAGCGTCCATCACGTGGAGCTCTTGCATCAGCTACAACCACGTCGTAAATGGCTTGTTTCTTGCGACCACGACGTGCTAATCTGATTTTTACGGACATAATTAACTGTTTTTAGTGAGTGGATGGAACCCGTCCATCCTAATTTTGGACTGCAAAGATACGATAAAGGATTGAAAAGCCACAAGTTGCCTGTAAATTATTTGCGTAAAAGTTGACATTGAGACTATCTTGCAGGACTATTTGGCCTTGTAGTTCAACGGATAGAACAAGCGTTTCCTAAACGCTAGATCTAGGTTCGATTCCTAGCTAGGCT
>CAJBER010000132.1 GCA_903952135.1 uncultured Algoriphagus sp. | reverse complement strand
GGCATCGTCTCCTCGTATACCTCAAAATCAAACTCACCTTTTACCATTAGATCAGATGTCTGGAATCCGCAGCTAAAACGAAAAAGCCCTTAATTCATTGAATTAAGGGCTTTTTTTGTGTGCAGAGAGGAAGGGATTCGAACCCTCGATACCCTTTTGGAGTATACACACTTTCCAGGCGTGCTCCTTCAACCACTCGGACACCTCTCTGTTTGTGGTTTGACTCGGTAGCCGAATCGGAGTGCAAAGAAAAAAATTATTCACGCCGATTCCAAACCCCTTTCTGAAATAAACGAAAATTAGGTGCTGATCTCGCCAGCAATAGACTGCGTCAACTGCAGACAAATCTCTTCCCGACTCAACTTTTGCCCCAGCAAGAACATCAACTTGGTGACCGCAGCTTCAGTAGTCATGTCGGCTCCACTCACCACCCCTACCGCTAGTAGTTCCTTGCTGGTTTCGTAGCGACCTTGGATTACACGTCCCCCGTTGCATTGAGACACATTCAATAAGATCAAGCCTCGTTTGATGGCTCCTTCCAGCGATTTCATAAACCAATCTAAAGATGGGCTATTCCCAGAACCATAAGTCTCTAGGACCACACCTCGTAAACCAGGAATTGCAAAGCAGGCATCCAAAATCTTATCGGTAATTCCTGGAAACAACTTCACAATCATCACCCCGTTGTCCAAATTATTGCGATTGACCAATTTTCGATTGGCTTCGTAGGGTCGGATTGCTGTGGTATTGTAGTCGATCACAATGCCTGCCTCAGCCAAAATGGGGTAATTCTCCGATTCAAAAGCATCGAAGTGCACGCTCTGCACCTTTTTGGAGCGATTGCCTCGCAGCAACATGTGGTTGAAGAAAATACACACTTCAGGAACAATGGGTTTTCCTTTGGATTTTGCCGTAGCAATCTCCAAGGAAGTCATCAAGTTTTCCCGCGCATCGGAACGCATGGCCGAGATGGGCAACTGTGCTCCTGTAAAAATCACTGGTTTATTCAAGCCCACCAGCATGTAACTGAGCATGGAAGCGGAATAGGCCATGGTATCTGTTCCGTGGAGGACCACAAAACCATCGTAGCTGTCGTAGTTTTCGGTAATGATATAGGCCATGTCTATCCAATGACTCATGGTCACGTTGGACGAATCAATAGGCTCGGGAAATGAAATTACCGTAATCGCAATGTTCATGTTGGAAAGGATGGGAATCTTTTCCAAAATCTGCCCAAAATTGAAGGGCACTAAAGCACCGGACTCGTCATAGGACATCCCCAAGGTACCTCCTGTATAGATTATCAGGACTGAGGAAGCCTTACTTGTTTTGATTCCGGTATTGAGACGAACGATCTTGTAATTCATTTTTCAATCTTTGTAAACAGTTGAAGTGCTTGTGCACTAGTGGCTTCCGCCACCACAGCTGCAGGTACTTGAAGGAGGTCCCCCACTCGCTCCGCCACAAAGGGCAAATAAGCAGGAGAATTCCGCTTCCCACGATGTGGAACCGGTGCTAAATAGGGAGCGTCTGTTTCCAACACCAAATGCTCTAGACCAATATACGGAATCACTTGGTCCAAACCTCCATTTTTAAAGGTAACTACTCCACCAATTCCAAGCAAAAAACCCATCTCCGTAATTCGTTTGGCTTGGTCCAGGTTTCCCGTAAAGCAATGGAATATACCTCTCAACTTGCCATCGTGCATTTTCTCAATAAAATCAATCGTCAAATCGATGGACTCTCGGCAGTGCAAGACGATGGGCAATTCGCGCTCCTTGGCCCAGCCCACTTGAATCTCCAAGGCAGCCAGTTGACGGTCCAAGTTGGTTTTATCCCAATAAAGATCTGTTCCAATCTCACCTACTGCAGCAAAAGGTCGAGTATGTAGCCAATTCTCCATCACTTGGAGCTGCGCTTCAAAGTCATCCCCCACATCACAGGGATGCAAACCCATCATGGGTACACAGAGGTCCCCATAGCGACTCTCGCAGTCCAGCATGGCGTCAATGGTATGCACATCCACATTGGGCATAAAAACCTTGGTAATGCCTGCAGCGCGGATTTCTTCGATCACCTGATCCCGATCCGAATCAAACTTGCTGGAATAAATATGGGCGTGGGTATCGATTAACTGCATGAAAGCGAACCAGGTGTTGGATTAAAATTCTTTCCCAAAAATAAGAAAGTATCCATGCAATCCCCTGAAGAAAAGGCCTCGCATTGAAAATTAGTAGACAAAATTCAACCAGGAAATTAGCCTTAGAGGGATTGTGTGGCAAACCCTTCTCCTACCAAAAAATCTAGGTAGTTGGGCAACACCTTCTTGAGTTGCTCCTTGGTCTTTTCCTGATCATGAAAAACAAGGATGGATCCGGAGGAAGTTTGAGAAGTACAGACTTGAATTATCTTCTCAGCCGATAAACTCGAATCGAAGTCGTAACTCAATAGGCTCCACATAACTATTTTTTTGTCCTTGGCCACTTCTCGAGCCTGACGCGGCTTCATCCAACCATAGGGCGGCCGAAATAAACGGGTTTGGGCACCCAAGGTGTCCTCCAACATCGCATCACATGCCGCCACATCTTCCAAATAGGTAGCCGTACTTGTTTTCCAACCCGAAAGATGGTGGTAGGTATGATTTCCTACCTGATGCCCAGCAGCTATCACTTCATTCGCTAAGGAAGGATGCTTGCGCACATTGTCGCCAACCATAAAAAATGTCGCGCTCAAACCACGTTTTGCTAATTCGTCCAAGACCCAATCCGTCACTCCAGGCACAGGCCCATCGTCAAAGGTGAGGGTCACCTTACGCTCGAGTTCCGGCCCCTTCCAAAGGCGGTCGGGATACAGGAAGGTCAGGAAATAAGGAAGTTGAACTAGGCTCATGCTTTTGAAAACCGAAGGCTCAACAGCGTTAAATCATCATGAAAAGGTACTTTTTTGGCAAATCGATCAATCGCCAAGCGGAACTCTTGATGAAATTCAGCAGGGTTTTGTTCCTTGTTTTTCTCCGCCAACTCCTTGAAGCGCTGCTCTCCATACTCTTCCTCCTCGGGATTCATGGCCTCCGTCAAGCCATCCGTAAACAAATGAAGGGTAAATCCCTTCAATCCTTCCCGTTTGCCCACTTCCATGAAAGGTAAGGCTTCAAAAGCGCCCAAGATGGTGGTTCCTGCCTCCAAGAATTCGGTTGACTCAGCTTCTGAACTGCAGAGCACTGGCGGGTTATGCCCGGCATTCACATAGCGCAGGTTGCCGCTTGCAAACTCATATTCTCCCAGAAAAAAAGTAATGAATCGCTCCCCCTTCGTAAGGTCAAAGAGTGTAAAGTTAAGTTGGTGGATTAAGGTTTCCAGGTCCGCATTACTTCGCAACAAGGTACGTAGGGCAGCTTGAAAATTGGACATCAACAAGGCGGCAGCCATTCCTTTGCCGGATACATCCGCAATACAGAAGTAGACTTTCTCTTCCCCGCTCGCAATCAAATCGTAATAATCTCCCCCTACTCGGCTGTGCGGCACATAGGTCACTTCGGCCTTGAGCCGATCTGTATTGGGTAAGGTAGCGGGAAACAACAATTGCTGCACCTGCGAAGCAATCTCCATCTCTCGCTTCATGACTTCTTGCTCGAGTTGCCTCCTTGCAAAGCGCTTATTCTCCAAGGCCACCACCAAGATATTGGCTAAGGCTTGTGTGAAATCCAGATCAAGTTCTAAGTCCTTATTTTTTCGCTTCAAAAACAAAATCGCCAGCAGTTTCTCCTTGTGGTATACCGGCAGGTAGGTTTCGAGCTCCCCAAAGGAATAGCCATTTTCCAATTGAATAGATAGGCTTCCTGATTTTTTATCCTCCTTAACGGCTTCTTTTGAAAGCAAAAGCGGTGTTTTTGACTTTACCCCATGTGAAATTCGCTGTTCAAAGTCTTCTTCCTTGGCTACATAAAGTATGAGGGAACTGATTTCCAGGTGGACCAAACAGGTAAACTTGAAGATGGTGACCAGCACCTCTTCCGATTGGTTTTCATTGATGGCCTGCGTGATTTCCAACAGGGCCTTCAACTCCAATTCTTTCCGTTGGTATTTATAGCTTTCTGATTGCACCTTAGAGTGTGGTATGGGCCATTAAACCCTTTTTTGTGGCTAAATAAAGGAGTCCCTTCCCTATTTCCTGCAGATCGATGGCCTCAAAGCATTCTTGATCAGGTTCTGTAAAGCATTTCACCCAACCCTTTTCTACAAGTGAGGTGAGGGTATCCAGCAATTGCTTATCCTCCCATCCCAAGGTTTCTTGAAGGAATGCATAGGGCTGAACAAAATACAATTCGTCCAATAAATCAAATTCTTGGTCACTCATAATTCCTGCGCTAATCCCTAAAATTAAGTAATCTTCTTGTAAATGTAGGCCGAAACTTCAAAGGGCACCTGTACATCTACTTTGGTCAATCCATCTGATGTTTCCCCATTGTAGTCCTAAATTTCCACCTTAAAACTTGTAACTTGGGTTCGTGAAAGACACTGACAAGAAACTCCCTTCAGAAAAAATCATATTAGGTATTGACCCAGGTACGACTGTAATGGGCTATGGTTTGCTAGTAACGGAAGGGAAAAAATACAAAATCTTGCAGTACGGGGTAATTCATCTGAAGAAGTACGAGACCCACGAGTTGAAGTTAAAGAAGATTTTTGAACGGATAAGTGAAATTTTGGATGAGTTTGCCCCCGACTCAGTAGCCTTGGAAGCCCCATTTTATGGAGTAAACGTACAATCCATGCTGAAGCTGGGCCGTGCCCAGGGAGTAGCCATGGCTGCTGCACTTTCCAAAGAAATACCCATTACTGAATACTCACCCAAGAAGGTAAAGCAGTCAGTAACGGGCAATGGAAATGCCTCCAAAGAGCAGGTTGCCGCGATGCTCCAAACCTTGCTTGGGATTGAAGAGCTGCCCAAACTTTTGGATGCTACGGACGCATTAGCAGTAGCACTTTGCCATCACTTTCACGAAGGAAGGATGCAAACCCGCGGGAGAAATGAGGGATGGAAATCCTTTATTCAAGACAACCCAGATAGATTGAAAAAATAAGCAAGGAACTATTGCTCCTTCTCCTCTTTTTCTTTCGCCGCCTTGGAAGGAAGCGTATATCCTACTGAAAGTTTAAACACCGTGTTATTTACGTCTGCTTGAAAGTATTTAAATGGTGCAATCCCAAAATCATAGCTTGCTTGAAGGTTGATTCCAGAGGTCAATTTGTAGCCCGCACCAAAAACACCTCCAATTTCATAACCTCCAACAGGCGCGGTGTCAGTGATTTTTACACTTCCTTCGGTATACGTTCTTGCAATTAGAAATCCTGCCTGAGGCCCCGCAAAGACATTGAAGTCTTCATTCACCGCATAGCGTACCAAAACAGGAATATCCAAGTAACTCAAACTTTCTTTGAATTCTTTGTTAGTAACCTTACTTGTGGTGCTAATCCCTTTCCCTGAAAAAAACATACCCGGCTCCACGGTTAACTTTTCGGTTACTTCCAACCCATAGTAGGCGCCAAGGTGCGGTCTGATTAAGGAGGAAAAACCACGTTGGACATCTCCATTGGAGAAGTTAGAGGAGCCTATACCTGCACGAACACCAATTTGGGCTTGAACGGCAACAGCAAACGTTAAAAATGTGAGTAGCAAAAGACCTTTTTTCATAACAGGGGTGATTATTGTTTCTTAAAACTAAAACAAGAAATGTAAAATTCTAGCTGGATACGGATTTTTATTCGGTGAACCTTGCAGCAAAAGCTCTCTAAATTAAGGTCTCAAGAAATCCCCTGAAAATCTTGCATTTGGAATCCCTCCCAATTTTTCTCAAATTTCCTTCCTTAACTAAAAACCCAAACCCACCTTGGTTTGCCCGGAGATCCTTTGACATCTGAAAAGAAATTTCAGTGAAGTCAATACTTGATGGAGGCCAAGCGGATTCATCCCATATTCGAAATGATTCGATCTCTACTTCTCTTTTGTTTCGCACTCCTGTTTTTTAGTTGCAGCACCCAATCCGACGAACAGACTTATGAGAGTTCCGGGTTGCGTCGTGCCACGCCTGAAGAAGTGGAAGCCTTGGTCGAAGCCTTTATTCTTGCGGAAGACTCCAGCACCATTCGGATTCCTGAGGGCTTTTACGAACTCAAAACCCAACTTATTTTAGACAACAAAACCGCCATTCGTATTCAAGGAGATGGGATGGACAAAACAGTGCTTTCCTTTCGAGAGTTGAAATCTGGTGGTGAAGGGGTGAAAATCGTAGGGAAGGACATTACGATTGAAGAGCTGAGCATTGAGGATGCTCCAGGAGATGGTATCAAAGCCCAACATACGGATGGAATCACCTTTCGGAAGATTAATGTGACTTGGACACACGGCGACAAGTCCAAAAATGGAACCTACGCCATCTATCCCGTGCAATGCAAAAATGTAGTCATCGATAGCTGCATTGCCTCCCATTCCAAAGATGCGGGCATCTATGTAGGTCAATCCGAAGACATTGTGGTCAAAAACTCCCTAGCCTTTGGCAATGTGGCAGGAATAGAAATTGAAAACTGTGACCGCGCCGAAGTCTATGGAAATACAGCCCGAGACAATGCCGGAGGCATCTTGGTATTCAACCTTCCAGGTCTACCCAAAGGAGATGGCCGGCAAACCCGCATTTACGACAACGACATTGTAGACAACAACCACGAGAATTTTGCTATTCCTCTCGGGGATGATCCCAACGGCAATACAGTTACTATGATCCCTCCTGGATCGGGCATTGTCTTGTTGGCAGCCAAAGAGGTGGAGATTTTCAACAACCGAATCTTACGCAACAAGACCTACGGGGTAGCGATTGCAAGCTACCAAGTGACCGGATTTCCAGCGGAAGCACCCAACTGGTCTCCCTATACTTCAGACATCTTTGTCCACGACAATAGCTACGACAGGGGATCCTTAGTTAGTCTCCCTGACCTGAGTCGAGAACTAGGTCAACTAGTCAGCCTTTACAATGCACATGGGTGGCTTAAAACCCAGGACATCATCTACGACGGTATCTGGGATGAGTCCGTAAGCGCTTCCATTGATAGCAATCCCATGAGGATCTGCATCCAGGAGCCCACTATGGAGTCCCTTCGATTTACCCGCTTCTACCTGATGGAAGGAGAGGACAACATTGACTCCTTTAGCGATTCCAGTCCCTTCCAGCAGTGCAAAGGTCCTTCAGGGGACAAACTTTCACTAGCCACTCCTAAAAAATACAAATGAGGATGAACGTGGCGTTTGAACGGTTTGTAAAAAAAAGTTTTACTTGCTTTCTGCTGATAGGACTTGTAGCCTCCTGTGCGCCACAAGCGAGCGAGGAGGAGAGCTCAGAATCAGTCGAAGAGGTCCTAGCGCCTGAAGAAGCGGATGGTATATTTCCCTACCGCAGACTCTCCACTTATGGTTTTTTTGCCGGGGAAATGGCAAATCTAAGCCCTAACTCTAGCATTCTCCCCTACCAACCTGCGTCCTCCTTATTTACAGATTATGCTTTAAAAAGTCGATTTGTCTCACTTCCTGAAGGTACGCAAGCCAGTCTCGAGGGCGAAGAATTGAATTTGCCTCAAGGATCGATCTTAATCAAGAATTTCTACTACCCCGCGGATTTTAGAAAGCCGGAGGGAGAGCGAAGAATCATCGAAACCCGTCTGATGATTCACGAGGAAGGCGGCTGGGAAGCCTATCCCTATCTCTGGAATGAATCGCAAACGGACGCGGTTCTGAAAGTAGTGGGCGCAGAAAAAGAAGTTCGCTTCATCGATCAAGCAGGCGAAGAGCAGGTGATCAATTATTTGGTTCCCAACAAAAATCAATGCAAAAGTTGCCACAACAAAAATGAAACCCTAGCTCCACTAGGCGTACAAACCAGGCACCTCAACCATGATTATGCCTACGAAAGTGGAACTGAAAACCAGTTAGCACATTGGACCGCACAAGGCAAGCTAGTCGGGTTTAATGGCAAAGCTGCACATCCGACTCTGGTCAACTACGAGGACCAAAGTCAAACCTTAAATGACCGGGCGATGGCCTACTTAGACATCAACTGTTCCCATTGCCATCGTGCAGAGGGTCCTGCAAGCACATCCGGACTATTTCTTACCTATGGACAAAAAGATCCCTTGAAGTTGGGCATCTACAAAACCCCCGTAGCTGCGGGAAAAGGTTCCGGCTCACATACCTACGACATTGTCCCTGGGGATGGAGATGCTTCAATTCTCCTGCACCGAATGAATTCTACCGAAGTAGGAGTCGCCATGCCTGAACTGGGGCGAACAAGCATCCATGCGGAGGGTGTGGCCCTCATCCGAGAGTGGATCAATCAGATGGAGAAAAAATAAAAAAGGGCAGGTTTTCACCTGCCCTTTTCAGTTGTCATAAATAAGATTACATGTTATCGCTGCTCACTACCGCTGAGAAGTATTCACGATTCATGCGTGCGATATTGGTGATGGAAATGCCTTTAGGACATTCTGCCTCACATGCTCCAGTATTGGTACAAGCCCCGAAACCTTCTGCATCCATCTGAGCAACCATCTTTTCTGCTCTCGTCTTGCGCTCTACCTGTCCTTGTGGCAATAGGGCCAATTGGGAAACTTTGGCAGAAGTGAATAGCATGGCCGAAGCATTTTTACAAGCCGCCACACAAGCACCACAACCTATACACTGGGCTGCATCCATGGCAAGATCAGCCACGGTTTTTGGGATTGGAATCTCGTTGGCATCAGGTACACCACCGGTATTGACAGACACATAGCCTCCAGCCTGAATGATGCGATCAAAGGCAGAGCGATTGACTACCAAGTCCTTTACAACTGGAAATGCTTTTGCTCTCCAAGGCTCGATCGTGATGGTCTCCCCATCTGAGAAGGAACGCATGTGCAACTGACAAGTAGTAGTCTGTTGCGGACCATGTGGTTTGCCATTGATGTACAAGGAGCACATTCCGCAGATTCCCTCACGGCAGTCGTGATCAAAATGGACCGGATCTTCTCCTTTTTCGGTCAATTGGTCATTCAAGACGTCCAACATTTCCAAGAAAGACATGTCCTTAGACACATGGTCAGCTACATAGGTAGCAAATCCCCCTTTGTCTGTCGCATTTTTCTGTCTCCAGATTTTTAAAGTCAATTTCATCTGTCTACGCTAGTTTTATTTTGGTTCAAGGGCTTTGGCTTTTCTAGTTTCTACGAAAGAAAAAGCCGTTGGCACCTCGACTTGAAGTGATTGTCTACAACTTATTTATAGGAACGCTGGGTGAGTTTCACATTTTCAAAGACCAATTCTTCTTTGACCAACTCTTCTTCTTTTCCTTCACCGAGGTATTTCCATGCAGCCACGTAAGCGAAATTCTCATCGTCACGCAAGGCTTCCCCATCCGGTGTTTGGTATTCTTCACGGAAGTGACCTCCACAGGATTCGTTTCTGTTCAAGGCATCATCTACCATCAATTCTCCAAGCTCCAAGAAGTCCGCCACACGGTTTGCTTTCTCGAGGGTCTGGTTGAGTTCCTCATTGGTACCCAATACCTTCACATTTGTCCAAAACTCCTTTTTCAAGGCTTGAATGTCTGCTTTGGCTTCCTTCAATCCAACCTCTGTTCGGGCCATTCCGCACTTATCCCACATGATCTTGCCCAATCTTTTATGGAAGTAATCCACTGGCTTGTTGCCATTGATTTTCAAAAGACGCTCAATTCCCTGCTTCACTTCTTCTTTTGCACGAGCAAATTCAGGATGGTTTTCGTCCACTTTGGTTGGGGCTAGCTGCGCCAAATAATCACCTACAGTGTAAGGAATTACAAAATACCCATCTGCAAGACCCTGCATCAAAGCTGAGGCACCCAGACGGTTGGCTCCATGCTCGGAGAAGTTGGCTTCACCCAAGGCATACAAGCCTGGTACGGTAGTCATCAAATTGTAATCCACCCAAAGTCCACCCATGGTGTAGTGCACCGCAGGATAGATCATCATCGGCATTTCGTAAGGATCCTCTCCAGTGATCTGCTTGTACATATCGAAGAGGTTGCCATACTTCTGTTCAATGATCTTGCGCGTATCACGCTTGATTGCATCGCGGAAGTCTAGGAATACTGCCTCTCCTGTTTCGTTTACGCCACGACCTTCATCGCATACGTATTTGGCATTACGAGAAGCCACGTCACGAGGCACTAGGTTACCGAAAGAAGGATACTTGCGCTCCAAGAAATAGTCGCGGTCCTCTTCTTTAATATCGTTCGCTTTGATTTGTCCTTTTCTAAGTTTCTCCGCTATCTCTTGCGTAGCAGGTACCCACACGCGTCCATCGTTACGAAGGGATTCAGACATCAAGGTCAACTTGGACTGATGGTCTCCCGATACTGGAATACAGGTTGGGTGAATCTGGGTAAAGCAAGGGTTGGCAAAAAATGCCCCACGCTTGTGTGCTCTCCACGCCGCAGTCACGTTGGATCCCATGGCATTGGTCGAAAGGAAAAACACGTTGCCATAACCACCAGTACACAAGAGCACAGCGTGTGCTGCGTGCGTTTCCACTGCTCCAGTGATGAGGTTGCGGGTCACAATTCCTTTGGCTTGGCCATCGATGACCACCACGTCCATCATCTCTGTCCGTGGAAATAATTTTACTTTTCCATTAGCTACCTGACGGCTCAAAGCGGAATAGGCGCCTAATAATAGTTGCTGTCCTGTTTGACCACGGGCGTAGAAGGTACGAGACACTTGAGCACCACCAAAGGAACGGTTGGCCAAAAGTCCTCCATATTCTCGAGCGAAAGGAACCCCTTGCGCGACGCATTGATCAATGATTTTTACAGACACCTCTGCCAAGCGGTACACGTTGCCCTCACGAGCACGATAATCTCCACCTTTGATGGTGTCGTAGAATAGTCTGTAAATGGAGTCCCCGTCGTTTTGATAGTTCTTGGCTGCGTTGATCCCTCCTTGAGCTGCGATAGAGTGTGCTCTTCTTGGGCTATCCTGAAAGCAAAAAGCCTTCACATTGTAACCCAATTCCGCTAGGGAAGCCGCTGCAGATGCACCTGCCAAACCTGTTCCTACGACGATCACATCGTACTTACGCTTGTTGGCTGGGTTGACGAGCTTGCTTGAAAACTTATGCTTAGTCCATTTTTCTGCCAAAGGACCAGCAGGTATTTTGGAATCTAGTATCATAGGGGACTTTTAATTAGCTAGTGAAATAAATATAAAGTGGCATCGACGCAAATAATGTAGGCACCACAATACAATATACTTGGCCGATGGCCTTGATTGCAGGGGAATATTTTTTATGGTTCAAACCCAAGGTCTGAAAAGCTGAGGCAAAACCATGTGAAAGGTGAAAAGCCAAAAATACCATGGCAAGTACATAACCTACTACAAGTAATTCATTTTGGAATGCAAAGGAAACGATCTCAAAAAGATTCTTGTAGGTTTCTCCTTCGTACTCTACTGTGGGCACAGCACCCCAATGCATTTGGTACCAAAATCCTTGCAGGTGGACCACCAAGAAAATAAGGATGATCGTACCCAATACTCCCATGTTGCGTGAAGACCAAGCGCTATTGCTGCTGCCATTGGAAGTAGAATAAGATACAGGTCTTGCAGACTTGTTGTGCTGCGTCAGGAAGATGGAGTAGACGATGTGTCCAATTACTGAAATGTAGGTGAGGTAGGACAAGAGTTTCACCGCTGGGTTGGTGGTCATGAACTTGGCATACATGTTAAATGCCTGCCCTCCGTCTCCTTTAAATAGAAGCAAATTTCCGGATACGTGACCTGTCAAAAACAGGATTAGGAAGAGGCCAGTAAGGGCCATGATTAATTTTCTTCCTAGGGTGCTATTCAAGGTTTTGGTAACCCAAGTCATAAATGATAACGATTAGTTTAAAACGAAGTGGTTTTGCTATTCAGGTGGCCAAATTTACATCTGAGAAGACTAGTATCCAATGTATGCAAGACCCACTTTATTATTTTAAATGATTCTAAATAATACAAGCAAACCTAGTTGTAAAACTTAATTTTTCTTCGGCTCCAACAGTCTGTTCAATTTTATTGTTTTAATTTTTGACGGTTTTTCTCCTTACTTCCATTTACTTCGTATACATAGATTAATTTGAGGGAATTCGCCAAGTCAACAAGATACCTCAACTTGCGTTTTAACGAATAGATTAGTCACCTTGACCGATATGAAGCTTAGAATTTATTTTATCCTTTTTTGCATCTCGTTTTTTTCAGCCTTTACCAACGCATGGGCTACCCACATTCGTGCCGGGGAAATTATCGCAGAACGGATTTCGGTGCAGACGCTCACCTACCGGATCACCGTAGTAGGCTACACGGATACCCGATCCTCTGTGGTATTTGGTCCTGGACGAATCAATTTTGGAGATGGTAGGGAAGAGCAACTCAATACAAAAAGTGATTTTTCGCTGGTGGAAGATCTAGGGGACATGATCGAGAAAAACACCTTTGTCATCACCCACACCTTTCAAGGTCCAGGCAAGTACAAGATTCGATTTCTTGAATTCAACCGAAACGACCTGACGCTCAACATGGATAATTCGGTGGATACACCTTTTTATGTAGAGACCGAAATCACGATTGATCCTTTCATCGGAGTCAACAATTCACCTGTACTGACCATTCCTCCAGTGGACAATGGAGCGGTCAACATTCGGTACATCCATAATCCAGGCGCTTATGATCCTGATGGGGATAGCCTTTCGTACAAACTTGAAATTCCCAAGCAAGGATTTGAGCGAGTAGTCAATAACTACCGCGATCCCTCCAATGCAGAGTTTAGCAAAAGACGTGAAGATGGATCGGTACCGGCCTTTTTACGGGTTGACCCGCTTTTTGGAGATTTGGTATGGGATGCTCCTGGCACAGCAGGGCAGTTTAACGTGGCCTTACGCATCACGGAATGGCGCAAAATCGAAGGAAAATTTGTAGAAATCGGGTATGTGGTTCGGGACATGCAGATCATCATCGAAAACTCCAACAACAAACGCCCCAAGCTGATCCTTCCCCCTGACCTTTGCGTGGTGGCAGGGACACGAATTAAGGAAATCATCCAAGGAGAAGACCCGAATGGAGACCCCATCAAAATCGAAGTTTTTGGGGAGCCCATGGAAATCAATACTTCTCCAGCCACCTACAAACCAGAAAACGAGTTTCAGGTTCAGCCAGGAATTGTAAATTTTGATTGGCAAACGATCTGCAATCATGTGCGAGAACGAGAGTATGAGGTACGTGTACGCATCACCGACAAACCACTCACTGGACCTAAATTGGTGGATATTCAGACTTGGAAAATTAAAGTCATTGGCCCCCCACCTGTTTGGGATGAATTAGAGCAACTTCCGGGGAGAACTGTGAAAGTAAGTTGGGACCCCTATGCCTGCGCTAATTCTGCACAAGAAATGCAGGTTTGGCGAAGAATCAATTCGGATCCTTACGAGCCGGACTCTTGTGAAACAGGGATCCGAGCAGGCTACGAATTGGTCGGCACTACCAACATGACCACATTTTCCTTCACGGACACCAATGGTGGTGTGGGATTGGCCCCAGGCAATACTTATTGCTACAGACTCGTAGCGGCATTCCCTACGCCTAGACTCGGAGAAAGCATTGTATCCGAAGAAATTTGCATCACCATTGATGTGGATGTACCCCTATTGACCAATGTGAGCATCACCGCTACAGATGATCAGAATGGAGAAATTTTTGTCAAATGGACTCCTCCCTACGATCTGGACAAAACCCAATTCCCGGGCCCATATTCCTACGAATTGATCCGAAGTGAAGGATTCACGGGGTCTCAAAACCGAATTTCTCTTGGAAAAACGGCAGATACCTTATTCACGGATAAAAAGTTGAATACCAAAAACCTGGTATACAATTACAAAGTGGTCCTATGGGATGGAACCACCAAGGTAGACACCTCCTCAAAGGCTTCGTCTGTTCGACTTGAACCTACAATTATCAACGAAGCCATCGAATTGAAATGGGCCTTTAACGTTCCATGGAACAATTCCATCGCCCAATACAAGCATGAGGTCTACCGCAATCGAACCGATGCTGCAGCATCGGACGCGGCCAATTTTGTTAAAATTGCCGATGTAGATGTAACTCAGAAAGGATTTCTTTACCTCGATGATGGAAGTTTCAATGGGGTCAAATTGAAGAAGGACCTGGAGTATTGCTACTATGTCATTACCAAAGGTTCCTACAATGTAGCGGGCCTGGTGTATCCCCTAGAAAATCGCTCCCAAATCATCTGTGCAAAGCCCGATGACAATCGCCTCCCATGTGCCCCAGTATTGACCTTTGACGGCCCAAATTGCATGGAATATGTCTCAGAAGAAGCCTGCGGCACCATTACCTACGTACATGAATTAAGCTGGAAACCCAATTTCAGTGGAAACTGTGATGACGAGCTGAGCGGATATCGATTGTATTTCAATCCAGAAGGAACTCCAGACGGAACCTTTACCCGAATAGGACAATTTACCGCACAACAACTCCGTGCTACGCTTCGCAACCTACCAAACTACAAGGGCTGCTATTACCTGACTGCCGTAGATCGCTCTGGAAATGAAAGTCCAAAGAGCAATGTGGTGTGCGTGGACAACTGCCCCAATTACCTCCTACCGAATGCATTTTCTCCAAATAGCGATGGACTCAACGATACCTTCATGGCTTTTGACAATCCTTTTTCAAAATGCCCAAGATTTGTCACTCAAGTGGAGCTCTTTATCGTGAATCGCTGGGGAGCAGAAGTATTCAGCTATGCAAGCCAAAGCGCTGGAGAGAATGATCCATTTATTCGTTGGGATGGAAAAGATAAGGGCGGAAATGAGCTACCGGCAGGCACTTACTACTACTCAGGCACGGTATTCTTCGATGTGGTCGATCCAAGCAAAAAACAGCAAACTCTGAAAGGAACCATTCAACTCATCCGCTGATGGACGCTCCATCCATCCTTCTTTTTGATGGACACTGTAGTCTCTGCAATGCTTCAGTAGATTTTGTATTGAAGCGAGACGCGAAGAAAAAACTGCTTTTTGCAGCCATCCAAGGTCCTGAAGGGCAGCGGGTGCTGAAGCACTATGGTTTACCTTCAACCTATTTGGATACGCTAGTTTTAGTTGAGAAGGGGGAAATATACCTTGGGAGTACTGCCGCCTTACGAGTAGCGCGTAAGCTGCGGAGAGGTTGGCCATTACTCTACGCAATGATCATTGTTCCTAATGGCATTCGAGATGTAATTTACCGCTGGATCGGAACCAATCGCTATGCCTGGTTTGGCCGAAAAGAAATTTGCAGAATACCCACTCCTGCTGAAAAAGCCCGATTTTTATCCCTGGACCATCCACTTTAAGCAGCCTGAATAATCATCCAATAGATGGGCATCCCTAGGGTCAAGTTGAAAGGAAAAGTAACTGCTAAGGCCATGGGAACATAAAGCCCCTCGTCAGCCTCAGGATTGGATAATTTCATCGCAGCAGGGACGGCAATATAAGAAGCAGAAGCAGCCAGAATAGCAAAAATTAGTCGGTCTCCGGCCTCAGGACTGATCCATTGGCTGACATAGGCAACAACTACCCCATTTATTAACGGCACCAAAATCGCAAACAGGGAAGAAAAATATCCGGTTTTAATAAATGCTTTCAGCTTTCTCCCACTTGTGATCCCCATATCCAGTAAGAAAACCGCCAAGAATCCTTTAAAAATATCCGTCACAAAGGGTTTGATGCCTTCGGCTTGCTTTTCATCGGCAATCAAGCCTATCACCAGACTTCCCAAAATCAAAAGCACCGAACCGTTGGTCAAGGCGTGAATGACGATTTGCTTCATTCCTCCTTCGGACTTCGTGGGAGTAAATTTGCGAAGCAAGATCATCCCTGAAATAATCGCAGGGGCTTCCATTAAGGCCATGACTGCCACCATGTGTCCGCCAAAAGACACACCTTGAGCTTCCAAGAAAGCAGCCGCCGCTACAAAGGTTACTGCTGAAATAGAACCGTAAGCCGCAGCGATGGCAGCGGCATTGGGAACGCCCAGTTTCCGCTTTAAAAGAAAAAAGGTGTAGAAAGGAATGGAAGCAGAGAGAAAAACTCCAAAAACTAGTGACCAAAGAATGGTATCGCTGAAGGCACTGTGGGACAGCTCCTGTCCTCCCTTAAAGCCGATGGAGATCATCAAGTAAAGCGCAATGAACTTGGCGCTGGTGGCAGGAATCTCTAAATCACTTTTCAACTTAACTGCCAAGATCCCAAGTACAAAAAAGAGCAAACTTGGGTTGGTAAGGTTATTCAGAAGAATTTGAAAATCCATGGCACAAATATCACCCTTGCTGCTTGCCAAAAAAAATAAAACATAATTTTTTTTTATTCGTTATGCTTTTTAAATTAATTTACCTTATGAATATCACCCTACACCAATTGAAGGCTTTTCAAGCTATTGCCAAATTTCAAAGCATCACCAAAGCAGCTGAGGCAATGAGCATGACCCAACCCGCGGTCTCCATCCAATTGAAAAACTTACAGGAACAATTTGAAGTGCCCCTGACCGAAATCATTGGGAAGCGAATTCACATCACCGAGTTTGGCCAAGAGTTGGTGGATACCGCAGACCGAATTTTTGGAGAGTTGGGGCAGATCGAAGAAAAAATGCTGGAGCTAAAAGGCCTGCTTGGCGGGAAGATTCGAATTTCAGCTGTTTCCACAGGAAAATACATCATCCCCTACTTGATGGCTGATTTTATGAAAATCCACCCCCATGTGGAAATCAGCCTAGAAGTTTCCAATCGATACAAGGTGCTAACCCACCTACAGGAAAACTCTACAGATTTGGCTTTGGTCTCCATTTGGCCAGACGAACTGGATTTAGAAAGCATCCAGTTGGCAGAAAACAAATGGTATTTGGCTTGTTCCCCTGAAAAAAAGGCAAGCTATACTGCAGCCATTAAAGAGGGGAAATGGGAATTGGTTCCCTTCGTTCTTCGTGAAAAAGGGTCAGGAACCCGAACCACGATGGAAAATTTTTTTCAAGAACGTGATATCCATGTAGGAAGTAAGCTGGAACTTTCCACCAATGAAGCGGTAAAGCAGGCAGTCATGGCAGGCTTGGGCGCCTCTTTACTCTCCAATTTTTCCATGGCACAAGAACTAAAGGAAGGGCGAATTGCCCTTTTGGAACTGCCAGGCCTTCCAATAAAAGCAGATTGGAACCTGATCTGGTTGAAGCAAAAAAAGCACTCTCCTGCAGTCAAAGCTTTTATCCGATGGCTTTCCGAAAATCGAAAAAAGGCACTTTCTACCCACTTCCCTACCCTAGATAGCTTGTAAGGAACTATCCTTTGGCTACCAAAAAACCCTATATTTGGGGCTTCAAAATCAGCATCAACCTATATGAAAGCGATTGTATTTCCGGGCCAGGGAGCCCAATTTCCAGGTATGGGCAAGTCCCTCTACGAAGAAAATCCAGAGGCTAAGGCCTTGTTTGACAAAGCAAATGAGATCCTAGGTTTCCGAATCACAGATATTCTATTTGAAGGAACTGAAGAAGAACTCAAGCAAACCAAAGTAACGCAGCCTGCCATCTTTTTACACTCAGTAATTTTGGCAAAAACTACACCTGACTTTGCTCCTGACATGGTTGCAGGTCATTCCTTAGGTGAATTTTCCGCCCTTGTGGCCAATGGCGTCTTGAGCTTTGAGGATGGACTAGCCTTGGTATTCCAACGCGCTCTAGCCATGCAAGAAGCCTGTGAAATCAACCCTTCTTCCATGGCAGCAATCCTAGGCTTGGAAGACCAAGTGGTCGAAGAGATCTGTGCAGGAATCTCTGGAGAAATCGTGGTGGCCGCCAACTACAACTGTCCAGGCCAATTGGTGATCTCTGGATCTACCAAAGGCATTGAAATTGCCTGCGAACTTCTCAAAGCTGCAGGAGCAAAAAGAGCCTTACCCCTCCCTGTAGGAGGTGCCTTCCACTCTCCATTGATGGAGCCGGCTCGGGAGAAACTTCAAAAAGCGATCGAAGAAACTCAGTTTCACACCCCGATCTGCCCAATTTACCAAAACGTGAGTACGACAGCAGTAACGGATGTGGCGGCCATCAAAGCCAACCTAATCGCTCAACTGACTGCCCCTGTAAAATGGACCCAATCCGTGCAACAGATGGTAGCCGATGGTGCTACAGAATTTGTGGAATGCGGGCCTGGAAAAGTGCTCCAAGGATTGGTCAAAAAAATCCATCCCGAAGCCATCGTATCAGGTCTATAAGTACAACATCCCACCTTTAGCAGGTGGGATTTTTTATTCTTTCTGTTTCCAAACAGAAACTCGACCCAAATCTGTACACGCTACCAAAAGTTCTACCGAAGTCTTTCCGGAGATGGGATGTTTTTTTGAAGGAAGAATTTCCGCCATGGGTTCAAGTACAAACTTGCGTTCTGAAATGAATGGATGTGGAAGTAGGAGTTGAGGATCCTGACTTACCAGTTCTCCAAAATAAAGAATATCAATATCGATGGTCCGGTCCCCCCAATGCTGCTCCCGCGTCCTTCCCAGTTCAAGTTCGATAGATTGGGTGACTTGCAACAGGTCCAATGGCTCCAAGCTAGTTTGGATGAGGAGCACTTGATTCAGAAAGTTTCCATTTGTAGCCACCCCTCCCCAAGCTTCCGATTCGTAGACTTGAGAACAAGCAACAAGTGTAAACTGCTCTGACAAGGCCTCTCTAGCCTTGGACAGGTAGCTTGCACGATCACCTTTATTCCCTCCTATTCCAAGGACAACCTTTGTTTCCATTTCTCGTTTGGATATTTGTTGTAAAGCTGGCCCAAATTAGGCTAAATTTACAGTCTAAATTAAACTACTATGAAGTTTCTAGGTAATGTTTTGGCCGTTATCGTCGGCCTATTCGCTTTTAGCATTGTCGCGGTATTGATTGTTTTTGGACTTTTAGGAATGGTAGCGGCATCCTCCGAGGAAGAAGTAACCTTAGAGAAAAATTCCATCCTTCACTTGGATTTGAATGGACGCACCTTAGTGGAACGTACCTCTGAGGAAGATTTGGTATTTGGCTCCTTCCTAGATCCATTTGGAGGAGATAATACTGCAGGGTTGGTTAACCTCAAAAAAGCAATTGCTGAGGCTAAAACCAATGATAACATCAAAGGAATCTATTTGAACGCTGGTCTTTTTGGCGCCGGACAAGCTGGATTGCTTGAGCTTCGCGAAGCCTTACAGGACTTCAAAGAATCTGGTAAGTTTATCGTCGCCTACGATGAAGCCTATTCAGAAGGGGGGTATTTTTTAGCCTCCGTAGCAGATGAGATTTACTTAAATCCACTTGGAGGCATTGACTTCAATGGCTTCTCTTCTGAAGGAATTTTTCTCAAAGGTTTTTTTGAAAAAGTTGGGATCAAGCCCGAAGTGTTCCGTGTAGGGGAATTCAAAAGCGCAGTAGAACCCTTCATTTTGGATAAAATGAGCCCGGAAAATCGTCTGCAAACGCAATACTTTTTAGATGATATTAACAGTCATGCCATTGACTTAATTGCCGAATCACGAAAAATCGCCAAAGACAGCCTCATCAAGATCAACCATCAGATGCTGGTTCGAAAGCCAAAAGATGCAGTGACCTACAAACTTGCTACGGCCCTCAAATACGAGGATGAAGTGCATAGCATTCTTAAAGAAAAACTAGGATTGAAGGAGGAAGACCAAATCTCTACCATCAACGCCACCGAACTAGGAGGACAAGCTAAAAGTAAGAACGTCACTTCCGCAAACCGAATCGCAGTAATCCTTGCAGAGGGTGAGATTGTGGATGGAAATGCGGAAGGCGCCATCAGCTCCGAGAAGTTTGCCAAAGAAATCCGTAAGGCACGAAAAGACGAAAGCATCAAGGCTATCGTCTTACGTGTGAACTCTCCAGGAGGATCAATCCTTGCATCGGAGGTGATTTGGAGAGAAATGTCAGAGGCCAAAAAGGTCAAACCTGTGATTGTATCCATGGGTGAAGTAGCTGCCTCAGGAGGGTATTACATTGCTGCACCAGCTGACACCATTGTGGCACAGCCCAATACCATCACGGGTTCCATCGGTATTTTTGGTATCCTATTCAATGTTCAAGAGCTCGTCAACGACAAGTTGGGTGTGACTACGGATGTGGTCTCTACAGGAGAATTATCGGATTTTGGAAATATGGCTAGACCGCTGACTGAGGTAGAACGAACCATCATCCAATCCAGCGTTGAAGATGGCTACGAGACCTTCATTTCTCGAGTAGCAGAAGGTCGAGGCATGCACCCAGATTCAGTTCGGAAGGTTGCCTCTGGAAGAGTTTGGACCGGAACCCAAGCCAAAGCTCGTGGATTGGTGGATGTCTTGGGTGGCTTGGATACCGCAATTGGCATTGCCGCTGCAAAGATCAAAGCTGGAGAAGATTACCGAGTGGTGTACTACCCAGAGAAAAAGCCTTGGTTCGAAGAATTGATGCTCAATTTTTCCGATCAGGTACAAGTCCGCATCCTTCAGTCCCAATTGGGAGAGCAGTACCCGCTCTACCAAAAAATTCAGAAACTCAAAAACTACCAGGGCGTGCAGGTACGGATGCCGCAAGATTTGGTCATCAAATAATAGAAAAACTCAGCTTTCGGGCTGAGTTTTTTTTGCTGCTTACTTCTGCAAAAGTATTTTCCAAGCGAGCTCCACCTCACCGGATTCCAATTCCTGTTGGGCCCAGCGATGCAAGTGGTCTATCCAAGATTCTGGATCCCGTTGAAACCGCTTTTTTAATTCCAGCACTTCCGGCGTTTGCCCAAAAGCAGCTATCTCTTCTAAATCTGGAAGCTGCTCCACATTGCCCAATCGACCTAGGTTATTCCCCGTAAGGACCGAACTCAAGCGAATTTCCAAGGGAATCTGGTCTACCCCAATTCCTAGGGTAGTCAATGGCTTGGGAATTTGAAATAAGGACTCAGGGGTGATTTTGGTGTACCAATTTCCACCTAAGCGGGCTACAGGATCCAACTTCAGTGGCGCAATGGCACCTGAAGCATCCAAAATTCGTTCATCCAGGTGAATTTGAAGCACCTCACAAATCACCAAGTTGCCTGCGCCGCCTTCTTCTCCTAGGGAAATCACCTGATTCACACGGCACTCAAAAGCCAGGGGGGCTTCCTTCACCCGAGGTGGAGACACTAGATTGGAGGGAACTTCAGTCAACCCTGCTTTCACAAACTCATTGACCCCTTTCCCATATTCTGTACTGGCCAGGGACATTTGCTCCACCAAACTATGGCCCACCACATGAATGACAACTTCGGGCACCTCAAGCACATTCTCCAAAGTATGCTTGGTACTCTTGTCGCGCACCCTGCGGGAAGGAGAGAAAACCAGGATGGGAGGATTGGCACTAAACAGGTTAAAAAAAGAAAAAGGGCTTAAATTAACGGCTCCCGCCCCATTGATGCTACTTACAAAGGCAATGGGCCGTGGAGCCACAGCACCCTGCAAGAGGGCTTGTAACTCGGGGGTAGACAGGTCTTTGGGTTGAATCGTTTTCATTTCATGAAATTAATAGGCAATTTTAAGTGAAAGCCATCAATTCACGAATTTGTTTCCAAATTATGTCAGTTACCCGTATCCTATTTTTCATTGCTGCATTTTCCTTTTTCGGACTACAGGCAAATCAAATTTCAGCCCAAACCCATCGACTCGCCACTTTCAATATCCGATGGGATAATCCCAACGATGTGGGAAACCTCTGGAAAGATCGGGCCTCTGAGGTCATGCAGCTGATTCAATTTCACCAAATTGGAATCGTGGGTACCCAGGAAGTGTTAGCGCATCAGTTGACTGAACTCAACGAAGGACTTGGCTTTTCTTCCATTGGCGTGGGCAGGGATGATGGGAAGGCCAAGGGCGAATTTTCGCCCATCCACTACGATCCCAGCCGCTACCAAGTAGAAGAATCGGGAACTTTTTGGCTTTCCCCTACACCTGATCAACCCAGCAAGGGATGGGATGCTGCCTTAAATCGGGTGTGTACTTGGGGTAAATTTGTTTCAGCAGAAGGAGAGCGATTCTATGTGTTCAATGTGCATTACGACCATATTGGGCAGCAAGCCCGGGAGGAAAGTAGCAAGCTAGTACAGGCAAAAATTCAAGAACTAAATCGGGAAAATCTCCCTGTGGTCTGGATGGGCGACTTCAATGTAACTCCTGACAATCCAGCCTATCAGGTGATCCTCGCCCAAGAAAGTTGGAAGGATGCTCGATTGATTTCCAAACTGCCCTCCTACGGCCCAAGAGGCACCTTTACTGCCTTTGAATGGGATCGAATGCCAGATGGGATTATCGACCATATCTTTGTACAAGGCAAGATCGAAGTCCTCCGCCATGGAATTTTGACAGACAACTACGGCAAAAAATACCCCTCTGACCACTTTCCTGTACTTGCGGAGATCAGGTTTCTCCGTTGATGCCCATTTTGTCAAATGCATAAAAAAGGCTGCTTCGTTTGCGAAGCAGCCTTTTTTGATTGAATTGGGTGCGTATTACTGCGCCAAAGCAGCCACTCCTGGAAGTACTTTTCCTTCCATGTGCTCTAGCAAGGCTCCTCCTCCGGTTGACACGTAGGATACCTGGTCGGTGTAGCCAAATTTATTCACTGCAGCAGCAGAATCACCTCCGCCGATGAGCGAGAAGGCTCCATGACGCGTCGCTTCCGCCACGTACTCTGCAATGGCTTTGGTTCCTTTGTTGAAAGACTCCATTTCAAATACACCCATAGGCCCATTCCACAGGATAGTCTTGGATTCAAGAATCACTTTTCCAAACAATTCTCTGGTCTTTGGTCCAATATCCAAGCCCATCCAGTTGTCAGGAATCTCTCCCTTATTCACGACTGCTTGGTTGGCAGTATTGGAAAAATCATCGGCAATCACGGTATCTACTGGCAAAATCAAGTTAACTCCCTTGGCCTTTGCTTTTTCCATCAGCTCCAATACGAAATCCAGTTTATCTGCTTCCAAAAGCGAGGTACCGATCGATCCTCCTTGCGCCTTTGCAAAGGTGTAGGACATGCCACCACCGATGATGAGGTTGTCTACTTTTTCAAGCAAACGCTCGATAATCAAAATTTTGTCGGCAATTTTGGCTCCACCCATGATCGCAGTATAAGGACGCTCTGGATTGCCAAGCACCTTGTCTGCATTGGTCAACTCAGATTCCATCAGGTATCCGGCTACTTTTTGGGAAAAGTTGGCAGCAATCACTGCGGTGGAAGCATGGGCACGGTGAGCCGTTCCAAAAGCATCGTTGACATAAACATCTCCAAGCTTTGCCAACTTGGCTGCAAAGTCTGCATCCCCTTTTTCTTCCTCCTTGTAAAAACGCAAGTTTTCCAATAGCAATACCTCTCCTGCACCAAGTTGAGCCGCCTTTTGGCTTGCCTCTTCGCCAATGCAATCTGAAGCAAAGCTGATTTTTTGACCCAATGCCGCTTCTACAGCAGACACAATGTGCTTCAATGAGTAGCGATCCTCTGGTCCACCTTTAGGGCGACCCAAGTGGGACATCAAAATGGCCGAACCCCCATCCTTCAAAATCTTTTGGATCGTAGGTACCGCTGCTTGAATACGCGTATCGTCGGTAACTTGAAAATGCTCGTCTAAGGGAACATTGAAATCCACCCGGATCAGGGCTTTTTTGCCTGCAAAGTTGAGGCTATCTACATTTTTTACATTCAAAGACATGGGATAAAGTCGAATAGGTGAGAACTAAAGATGCATTTATAATCGCTACGAATTTAACTCAAATCCAGCCAATACGAAATAGAATGATTGAAAAACTAGCCCTAGTGAGTAGGCTGTGCTGCTGCTCGCTTGAGACGATCGTTGATGGCACGACCCAATCCGATTTCTGGAACAAATTCTGCAAGGATCAGGTCTGCATCACTTTCATCCAAGAGTCGCATACCCATAAACAGACGTTGAGCTGCTTCCTGCAAATCCTGGCTTGGGCTAAGCACAAACTGCCTTTCCGAAGGAAGGGCAGGAAAATAAGTTGAAAAACTAAGAACGCCGAAGGCTTTCCCTTCTTGAATCCACTTTGGGACAAGTTCGTTCAAATCTCCCACTAGAAAGGGTTTCCTCGGGGCATAGTGACTGGCCAATTGACCTGGGGCGCTTGGATTACTTGTACTGTGTGCCTGAACGGTCACTGGACCCACCAAGGATTCAATTTTGGAAAGGTCTAATCCTCCCAAACGATAGATGACTACCTGCTCCCCTTCCATGCCTACAATGGTGCTTTCCAACCCTACAGCACATACCCCTCCATCGAGGATGTAGGGAATCTGTGCCCCCAACTGTGCGTCCACATGAGCGGCCTGTGTAGGGCTGATGTAGCCAAAGGGGTTGGCACTTGGGGCCGCAAGCGGAAAGTCTAGTTG
Organism: uncultured Algoriphagus sp.; assembly: GCA_903952135.1. Taxonomy (GTDB): domain Bacteria; phylum Bacteroidota; class Bacteroidia; order Cytophagales; family Cyclobacteriaceae; genus Algoriphagus. The sequence continues at coordinate 1,127 of CAJBER010000132.1, read as the reverse complement.
CGCCAATAGCGCCAATGTCAGCGGGTGGTTGGGCACTCGTACCGCCACTCGATCCAATCCAGAGGTAACTAGATCGGGAACGCTGGCTTTCCGAGGCAACAAGACTGTCAGAGGACCTGGCCAAAAGGCCTCGGCCAAACGCTTGAGTTTTTCTGGAAATGAGGAGACGAAGGGTTTTACTTGCTCCAGTGAGGCCACATGCAGGATCAAGGGATCAAAGCTGGGGCGATTTTTCGTTTCAAAAATGGAACTAACAGCCTTCACATCCAGCGCATTCCCCGCCAATCCATAGACCGTTTCGGTTGGAATGGCAACCAGTTGTCCCTGCTTAAGGTACGAGGCTGCCTGTGGAATATCGGTCCCTACCTGCGCCATTACTTTGCTTCACAAAAGTCCTTGATCCAAGTTTCTGCTTCTTTGTAACCCAAGGAAAGGGCCATTTTTAAATCTGCGCAGCCTTCATTTTTTTGGCCCAAAGCACTCATTCGGGTGACGCCAAGCAGGTAATAGGCTTCCCCATTTTTGGGATCTAAATTGACGGTATTGGTGAGTGATTCCATCCCATGGATGGGATCGTTCATTCCTAAATTGGCCTTGGCCAAACGAAAATGGGCTTCTGCATGATTGGGCTCCTTCTGAACTACTGCTTGAAAATCAAGTAGGGCATCCTCATAAGCTTCCATGGTCAGTAAAGTCGTCCCTCGATTAAAGAGGATGTCTAGTTGGCTGGGGTCAAGCGCAGCTGCTAGGTTAAAATCTGCCAATGCAGCCTTGTAGTTGTTGAGCTCCATGTTTGCATTACCTCGGTTAAACCAAGGCTTGTAATTGCTCGAATCTGTAAGAATCGCCTGATCAAATAAGGGGATGGCTTCTTTAATTTTTCCTTGCTGAAAAAGTGCAACACCTTTGGCATTTAAGGCGGTGATTTGGGTTGGGTTTTTCTCCAAAACCTGATCAAACTGGGCAACAGCGTCCGCCCAATTTTGAGAATCCATTTTTTCCAAACCCAATTTCATCAACTCCTCTTCACTAGGAGCGCAGGCAGAAAAACTGATTAAAAGCAGACAAAAGATCCAAAGATGTTTCAACGGAGTATGTTTTAAATAAAATTACAGAATAGAAATTAG
>CAJBER010000131.1 GCA_903952135.1 uncultured Algoriphagus sp. | reverse complement strand
TGCACTCGCTTCCCCGTAAGTGGACTATGTTTAACTAGAGTTAAGTTCATCCGCTGCTTCAGGTAATCAAAAAATTCTTCTTCAGACATAGACTCCGGCAGCGTACCAATCATCCCTGCACCCACCTCCTGATTTTCGTTTTCCAAGTTGCTCAGGTAATAGGCCACTTCCTCGTAGGGATGGGCAGCCTTCAGCGCTGCAAGCACTTTGGAACTGAGGTGCGCAGGCAGGATCACTTCCACACGCAATTCGGGTTCTAAGTGGGCTTGACCCCGCTGTCCAAGTGTTGGGTTGGCATTTTCCGAAGGGGTAAACTGTCCCAAACCTTCCGATGAAAAAGCGCAATCGCTGTACTCCCCAATCTGACCTGCTCCTGCCTGAAATACCGCTTCCAATACTTGATTTTTGTTTGCGGTTGGCACAAAAAATACCAGGTTATTGAGGAGTTGTTTCTTGGGTTGCAGGATGCGCGGCTGCTGCAAACCCAGCCGATCCGCAATGCGTCGATTGACTCCGCCAGCTACATGGTCCAAGTTGGTGTGAATGGCAAAAATGGCCACATTCGCCTGAATGGCCTTGATAATCGTCCGCTCCACGTAGGTTTTGCCTGTGATGCTTTTGAGTCCTTTGAAGACAATGGGATGGTGCGCCACAATCAGGTTGGCACCTTGTTGGATGGCTTCTTCCACTACCGATTCCGTGCAGTCTAGCGTGCAAAGCACACCGGTCAACTCCCAGTTTCGGTCCCCACAAATCAAGGTGGCATTGTCGTAGGACTCCTGGTAGGCAGGAGGGGCAAGCTGGTCGAGGAAGGAAAGTATATCCTGAATGCGGGTTCCCATTTTTTTCTTTAATTTGAACAAAAATAGCAATTCTATTCAATGCCTTGGTACGCCTACCTTTTTGCTCCGGCAGCTTTTCTTTTTCATGGGATTACTGCGGCACGAAACATTCTGTTTGACCGAGGGCTGATCCGTAGTCAGAAGTCTCCCATCCCAACACTGGTCGTGGGCAACCTCTCGGTAGGCGGAACAGGCAAAACGCCCTGGGTAGAGTTTCTAGTGCGCAAGCTTCGCGATGAGGTGGCTCTAGGAACCCTGAGCAGAGGCTATGGACGCAGCACCAAAGGATTTATTCAGTTGCTTCCTAGCAGTACGGCAGCTGAGGTGGGAGATGAGCCTTTGCAGCTTTTTACTCAATTTAATGAAGAAATCCCTGTTTTTGTAGGGGAGGATCGGGTAGGCGCTACGCAAAAAATCCAGCAACTCCGGCCTGAACTGCAACTTCTTATTTTGGATGATGCCTTCCAGCATCGCAACCTGAACCCTGATTTCCGGATCGTATTGACCCCTTATAGTTCCCCATTCTCCAAAGATTACCTACTTCCTATGGGTAGGCTTCGCGAGCCCCGGGCAGGGGCGAAGCGGGCAGAGGTGGTAGTGGTGACCAAGTGTCCGGCCGAACTGAGTCAGGATGAAAAAAATAAGTTGGCCGAGGAACTGGCGCCTTACCTGAATTCGGAGGCAGAACTTTTCTTTTCTTCCTTAACCTTTGGGAAGCCCTACCAAGTGTCTGGCCCAAAGCAAACCGATTTTAAGGAGGTCATTGCTCTGGCGGGACTAGCGGATAATGCTCCATTTTTGGGGTATTGCAAACAGCAGTATGCTCTGGTAGATTCTTTTTCTTATCCGGATCACTATGCCTACAGGCCCGAAGATGCAGCGCGAATTTTGAAAGCTCTAGGGCAGGAGAAGGGAAAAAATGCAGTGCTACTCACCACGGAAAAGGATGCGGTGAAACTTAAATCCCTCGCTGCAACCGAAATGTGGTCGAAAATTTCGATTTTTGCCCTGCCTATACAGGTAGCACTCGACCCAATTCAAGAAGAGCAGCTGCTTCAAAGGCTACGAAAAAACCTTCTTCACCCGTGATCGGAAAGTTTCTCAGTCTGTCCGTAGTAGTTTTTCTCTTGGTAGCCCAAGCTGCTTTGGCACAGCGCCCTATGCAACGTCCTGTTCCTCAGGGCGGGACTGGCACGCCAGTCCCTCGTACAGGCAAACAGTTGGCAGATCCCAAGGAAGGGGAAGATCAAGAAGGTTGGCGCACCCTCCTCGATGATAGCACCAAGCAGGTTTACGGGCCAAAGACTACTTTGTATTTTTACGAGCAGGCGATCAAGCGCAACAGCCTGGTCTTGTATGAGGTGGACACCCTACTCACTAATTTTCACAACTACGACCCTGTCGCCAAGTCGGGATGGAAGTACCAGGACTTAGGGAATATTGGATCTGCGGCCAAGCCGGTCTACTTTGGACTGCCCGAACAAATTGGGTTGAGTTCAGGCTTCGATGCCTATGACCTGTATTTCAAGGACCCTGCGTCCAGAAAATATTACGATTCCAAATCCCCCTTTACCGAAATGGCCGCTTTTTTTGGGGGTGGACATCGAAATTTGCTTGATCTTTCCTTTGCACGAAATGTAAATCCACGTTGGAATGTAGGTTTTGATTTTTCTACCCAGCGGGTACGCAAGACCTTGAATCCCGCCAAGCGGGAAGACAACATGGTCGTGCAGAATTCCTATGCCCTGCATACCAACTACCGCTCTGAAAATGGACGCTACTGGCTGTTGGGGTCCTTTTCAAGGATGAAGCATGTGGTGAATGAGATCGGTGGAATCGTTCCTCCTTCTGT
>CAJBER010000130.1 GCA_903952135.1 uncultured Algoriphagus sp. | reverse complement strand
GGAGGAGGATGCGCAGGTTTAAGCCTGGTCTACCATCTACTAGATAGTAGTTTGAAAGATTCCAACATCCTCATCTTAGAACCGACTCTTGGAGAGGTTCCCAACAAAACTTGGTGCTACTGGAACACAGCAGCCCTCCCCATTCACCCAGAAGCGGCTCGATTTTCCTGGAATTCGTTTTACTTACAGCAAGGAAAGCAGCAACACCAGCATGGGTTAGAAAATTTATCCTATTACCATCTCAACTCGCACGACTTTTATGCTCACGTGCTGGAGAAAATTAAAAACTTCCCCAACGTGCATTTTTTGAAGGAGGAAGTCAGTGCCATTCATTGCATCGAAAATGAAGTACAGGTAGTAACCAAAACCTCAGGGACTTACAACAGCAGTTACGTATTTGATTCACGTATTACTACAGATACTACTAATCAAACTATTTTAAATCAAGTTTTTATAGGCTTACGGATTAAAAGTAATACCCCTATTTTTAATCCCGGATCCATGGGCTTGATGGATTTCGACACGCCTTCCTCTTCTGGCTTTGATTTCATCTACACGCTCCCCTTCTCTAGCCAAGAGGCCTTGATTGAATACACGGCCTACACCAGCGAAGCACGTGAAGAAGAGGCACTTTTGAGTTCACTTCAGGCTTTCCTAAAGCAAAAATTTGGAGAACTTGAATACGAAATCACCTTTCAGGAAACTGGCCAGATTCCAATGACCAGCCGAGTTAACCAAGAGACTAGCGGGAATCGGCACATACAAATTGGTACGGCTGCAGGCTGGACCAAACCCTCCACGGGCTATACCTTCGCTCAAATTCAAGAAAACTGCAGCCAACTGGTTGCTCGCTTGGAACTAGGAGCCACTCAAGACCTTCGATTTCCAAGGAAATCGCGTTTCGTTTTCTACGACAACATTCTACTTAGCATAGCCCACCACTGGCCCAAGCGCCTTCCTGGGTTATTTATCAACCTTTTTTCGACCTCTTCTCCTGACTTAGTCTTTCGCTTTTTGGCCGAAAAAACGAGTTTCTGGGAGGAACTCAGGCTTTTGTCCCGTTTGAAATTTGGTATTTTCTTAAAAGGACTTACCCGCTATGGCACGTATTGAATACTTGGCCAAAGCCCTTGGTCTTGGAATCGCCCTTCTTTTTCTGCTTTTCCCTGATCTCTCCCAATCCATCCAGTTTGCAGTATTTGGACTCGTCCTGCTTCTGGTAGGCATTCCACACGGTGGTATAGATCACTTGATCCACAATCCGGACATTCGTCATCAGGGCCTAGTTTCCTTTATCCTACGCTACCTACTACTCATGCTTGGTTATGGGCTCTTGTGGTGGTTTCTGCCTATCGCAGCGCTAATCGCATTCCTGGGGATGTCTGCCTACCATTTCGGTCAATCGCACTTCCTGGAACAAGGAAAATTAGAAAACAGGGAAGGGCTGCTTTACCTGCTCAAAGGGGCATTTTTCCTATTTGTCATTCTCTTTGGGGATTGGGCCATGACCCAAG
>CAJBER010000129.1 GCA_903952135.1 uncultured Algoriphagus sp. | reverse complement strand
GTTCGATCTTGCGTCAAATGTAAAGTAGATTCACAGGATAATCCACAAAAATGTAATTAATTAATTTTAAGGCTCCTGACTCAACCGCATTTGGTTTTTTTAAGGGGAGTCGAGACGCTTCAATTTTCCCAAGATCAGGAATTTGAATTTAGCTTATTCAGCAGCCTGTTGATCAAATAATCCGATGGTTTCTTAATTCTTTTTGATCAAATTCTTAACTTGTTGTTACACTAACCAATCTACCGATGAGAAAAGTAACCAAAACCCTAGCTAGTTTGCTGCTATTGACATTCTTTTCCGCCACTTTGTTGACATCTTGTGGTGGCAAAAAAGAGGAGGCTACGGAAGCAACAGACAGTACCGAACAAGCTGCTGAGCATCCTGAAGGCGGAGAACATCCAGAAGGTGGTGAACATCCAACCAAGGATAGCACTTCTGGTAAGTAAGAAAAAAAGAGCCTTTCGGCTCTTTTTTTTATGATTTCCGCTGGAAGGTGAAGGTGGTAGGTGCTTTGATTTCTTTGCCGCCCATTTCTAAATAAGGGTATACCAGAAAATTGATCGGCCCAGCAGTAGGACCAGGATTCAATTCTAGGTCTCTTCCTCGGGTAAACTCAATCCGATTTGCCGGATGCCTTCCAAAGTAATAGGTGGCCAAGGCCGTGTATTTATTGGCCTCGCTGATGTCCACAGGCCACCATTTGCCATCAGCATAAAACTCCGCCCAGCAATGGTACCCATCCATGCCCCCTTCGTTGCGGTCCGAAGGAATGGATGCACCTATCGCAAAGCGAGCAGGAATGCCCACCGAACGGGCCAAAGAAATAAAGTAGGAGTGAAACTCCGAGCAATTTCCAGTTTTGGAGTCACAGGCATAGTTGGAATCCCCACGTCCAAAGTCTCCAAACTTCATGTAGCGCATCGTTTCGATGATGTAATCGTATAATCTCCGGGCTTGAATCAGGTGTGACTCCTTGATTTTTTCTCCCAAAGCCTCTTTCGCAATTTCATCAAAGCGTCCTCCCACAGGCATCAATTTATTTCCTGTGAGGTAGGCGGAAGGGTTGGGCAGGGCTTCGGCATACGGACCTTTTTCACTTCGTGTCACGGCATAGGATATGGAAATCTGCTGTCCACTGTGCTCAGGGCCTAGGCTCATGTAGAGGACCTCGTTTTTATTGGCTTGGTCTTTCAAGACTTTGCTGGGTACGGGCAACTTCTTTTCCAAGATTTTTACTTCTTGAAATGCATCCGACAAAGCCAAAGGAACCCAGATTTCTGCCGATTCGGTGAGGGTGGGTAGCGTGATAGTGTAGTAAAATTCGAAACTATCTTTTCCTTCCTTTACACCAAGGAGGGAGTTGTCTGATTGCTCTAGCGGCATTTTGTACCAGGTTTTGTCTGTGTTTTGTTTCCAACTGTAATAGGGCTTTCCATTTAACTTATGAACGGAAGTTTGGGTAATATTCATGTTCCCAGGTGTGCCTTCCATAAAAAAGTCCACATCGTACACGTCACCACTTTCGTCTACCAAGTCCACACAGGCAAAGTGGCTGTTTGGACCCAGGTTGGATAGGTATTCGGTATGGACTCGGACCAACTTCATTTTCAAGTCATGGTTTTCATCTTTTACGGGAAAAAAGCCCCCATTCTCCTGGGTGGTGAGCGAGATGTAGTTTTTGATCTCCTGCTCGATTTCTGCAATGGCCAAAGGCGCTTCTGCTTTCTTTTCGCTGGTTTCTGATTGATTACAAGCCTGCAGGCCCAATACCAGGAGCAAGGCAAGTACCATTCGGTAGGTATGGAAGGATGTATTCATTAGTCGAATGTTAGATTTCATCAGCCTAACAAGGTAGATAGTACAAGGTAAAACAAAGAAGGACAAATCAGGCAGCCCAATCCCGTGTAAAAGGTGGCAGTTACCGCTCCATAGGGAACCAAAGTGGGGTCGGTGGCTGCCAATCCCGCGGCTACTCCACTGGAAGTACCCATGATACCCCCATAGGCCATCGCGGCACCTGGAGAATTTAAGCCGATCCATTTGGCCAATACAGGAGTTAAAATAGTCACAGCGATGGTCTTGACCACTCCCGTACCGATACTCAGGGCGATGACCTCTGAGGAAGCTCCTATAGCGCCTCCAGTAACTGGACCTACAATATAAGTACATGCGCCTGCTCCAATGGTGCAGAGACTTATTGCGTCGCGGTAACCCATCATCCAGCCTAAGGCCACTCCAAATCCAAAAAATAGCCCAATTCCGAGGACCAAGGAGATCAAACCTAGAATCCCGCTTTTGCGGATCAGCAGGAAACTAGCCCCCGTAGCCGTAGCCACAATGGCGAAATCACGAAACATGGAGCCTCCCAAGATTGAAAGTCCCTTGAAATAGGAGAGGTCAGCAAGTCCTTGTTCGCCTTCGGCTAAAACGCCTCCCAAGTAGCCCAGCACCAAAGCCAAGCCAATCGCTAAGGCTGAACCCGGAATGCGTCCATTTACTACTTTTTTGGAAAATGCATCTGTGGCCCACGTAAGGATGCCTACAAATAGGAAGGCAACAATCAGCCCGTTTTTGTCCAGTATAACTTCGAGTTCCTTCATTTTTCGGGATTTACTTGCTTGAGTAAGATTTTCACTACCCCAAATGCGAGGAGTACAGGCAAGGTGCCCGCTAAAAAGGCTAGTAAACCAGCAGAAACGGCAGATTTTACGTTCAAACTCGCTGCCATGGCAATCACGATGGGGATGTAGAGTTTGTTCCAGAAGTCAAGTCCAAATGCGAACTCCCCATTCCACCAGCCTTTGCTCGTTACGTATTCTTTGCTGAGTAGCAAAAAGGCCATCGCAAATCCCACACCGCCGACATTGGCATCGATTCCCAGCCAGGTACCCAGTAGCGCGCCGCACCACATCCCGAGCAGGAAGCAACAAGCAAGTAAAGCAAGTCCTTTGATCATCTCGATTTTGGTTTAGGTTGTTGAAGAAAAGATTGATTTCAATTCATTTTTGACCACTTTTCCCATCGCATTGCGGGGTAGGTCTGCAAGGATCTGGTAGACCTTGGGTGATTTGTAGGTGGGTAGACGCTCCTTCAACCAGTCCTTCAATTCCGTAAGATTCAGTTCTCCTTCGAGTACCAGCACCGCGGCCACCAATTCGCCCCATTCCTCATTGGGGATGCCAACTATCGCGCAGTCTTTTACCAACTCATGATTTCTGAGCACCTCTTCAATTTCTAAGGCGGAGATTTTGTAGCCACCAGACTTGATGATGTCGATGGAGTCTCTACCCAAAATCCGGTAGTAGTTGGCTTCAATTACCGCGATATCGCCTGTTTTAAACCAGCCTGATTCTGTAAATGCTTTTGCGGTAGCCTCTGCTTTGCCCCAATACTTGGCAAAGACACCTGGCCCTTGGATTTGGATTTCTCCGGGAAGGCCTGGGGCTACTTCTTGATCTAGCTCATCGACCAAGCGCACTTGAACTCCTGGTAATGGAGTACCGATGTAGCCTGCACGTCGCTCACCCTTGTAGGGATTGCTGATGGCCATGCCGATTTCGGTCATGCCGTAGCGTTCCAGAAGGGTATGACCGGATACTTGCTTCCATTTTTCCATTACGGACAAGGGAAGCGCTGCAGATCCGGACACCATCAGTCGGAAGGAATTCATGCAGTTAGTAAGCGCTGCTTTCCTCGTTTCTGAATACGAGTCAAATTCTGCAATGAGTTTGAAATAGATGGTAGGTACGGCCATAAACACGTTAACCTTGCCTTCTAGGAAAATCGAAAATACGGTATCTGCTTGGAAGGGATGGAGAAACTGTAGCGTGGCACCTGCCCAAAGTGCACAGGAAACCACATTGACTAATCCATGTACATGGTGTAGTGGAAGTAGGCAAAGTGTGTGGTCGCTAAAAGTCCAATTCCAGGCTTCAATCAGCGTGCTGATTTGAGCTTCTAGATTGGCGTGAGTAGTGAGCACCCCTTTGGGCAAACTTGTTGTGCCGGAAGTATATAAAATCAAGGCTCCTCGATTCAGGTCTATTTCAGGAAGAAGACCAGTTACAGGTCCTACCTGCAGGTCTTCTACCAGGTGCAGGGGAATTCCTTTTTCTTGCGCGTAATCTTGGAGTAGTTCACAAAATGAAGGCTCCACCACCAAGGCTGCCGCTTGCGTATCCTCGATCACATAAGCCAAGGAAGGAAGTGGGTAACTCAAACAGAGAGGAACGGCTATGCCTCCGGCTTTCCAGATACCCCAGATTGTGGCCACATAATTTAGCCCTGGAGATACCATGAATGCAATGCGCTCCTGCTCCAAATCGGATCTCCCTGCAAGCAGTTGATGGGCAATTTGGGAGCTTTTTTGCAAAAGGCTTTCGTAGGTATGCGCTCCTTGAGCATCAAGGATTGCAATTGAGTCGGGACGTTGCTGGGCTTGGGTAAAAAGGGTGAGCATGGAACTAATTTTCTGAAATATAAAAAAAACACCGTCAGGAACTAGGTCCTAATCCATTTGTGGTGCCTAGGTACCTTAGATGTTCGGAAAAAAGATTGGATACTTAGGTTAGCCCTGATCAATACAATTGAATATTCTCCGATTATGTGCCAAAAGCTATTTGATCCACCATAAGCAAGGAATTTGCTTGGTTTACTGCTCCAGCAGGGATACTTGCATCCTGCTTCAGCAACCGCTGCACCATCTCTTGCTTTTCGGCACCCGTCACGATCCAAAGGATTCGTTTGGCGGAATTGAGAAGGGGATAGGTGAGGGTCATCCGGATTCTCCCTTGGTAGAGTTGCTCCGTACAGGCTACATCTCGATCGTTTACCTCCAGTACCCTATCTCCTGGGATTAGGGAGGCTGTATGTCCATCACTTCCCATACCGAGGTGGATCAGGTCGAGTCCTTCGCCTTCCGTGATCTCGTGGATGAGTTGGGCATAGTCTTCAGAAGCCACATCCAGGTCTTCGGCAGTCACTGGCATGGGGAAAATACGCAAGCGAGTGACTAGGGGGCTTCCTTCGATGACTTGAAACAATTGGGTCAGGTTGCGGTCTGCATGTCCATCTGGCGCCACCCGCTCATCCACCTGAAATAGGTTGACCCGCTGCCAAGGTAAGGAGGCTTTGGAGAGAATTTTCAGCATTTCCCAGGGGGTGCGTCCTCCGCTGATGGCCATGGAAAAGGATTTTTTCTGGGTCAGGGTTTCCCGAATGAGTTGCTCAATGTAAGCTGCAGCCTCTTTGGCTACCTGATCCGCTGAAGGAAAGATTTCAGTTTTTAGGCTCATTTTTTAGGCAGAGTAGGATTATTCCATCCTCCAGGAGGGCAGATCAATTCGTTGACTTCCTCTGGTCCCCAAGTCCCCGGGGCATAGTCAAATACAGGGGAGTCGGAGTGCAGGTACTCATCCACCAATTTCCAGGCCTCTTCCACGTAGTCCTGGCGTGCAAAATGGGTGGTATCACCAGCCATGGCATCGGTCAATACGCGTTCGTAGGCGTCTTTTTCATTTGGAAAAGGAGTGGGATTCCCTTGAACTTCCGACAGTACCGAAGCCATATCTTCCCCTGGGGCCATGATCAGCATACCAAAGGCTACGGTTACGTCTGGGCTAATTCGAAAACGAATATGGTTGGGTTTGGATGCAATGGAGGAATAGGCCGAAGGATGGTGTTTGAAGCGTACCAAGATCTCCGTACAGGTAACCGGCAGATTTTTGCCGGCACGGATAAAAAAGGGAACCCCTTCCCAACGCGGGGAATTGATATGAAGCCGCATGGCAGCAAATGTTTCTGTTTTGGAATTTTCTCCGACTGCTTTTTCCTGAAGGTAGCCTTGGTATTGTCCTCGAACCACGTCTTGAGCTCGGAGTGGGGTAATGGCTTTCAATACCTTCACTTTCTCGTCTCGAATGGATTCACTGTCCAAGGATTGGGGAGGCTCCATGGTCAAGTTGCAGAGGATTTGGAAAAGGTGGTTTTGGATCACGTCGCGGATGGCGCCGGTCACGTCGTAAAAGGCTCCTCTGCTTTGGATGCCAAAATCCTCCGCCATGGTGATTTGCATGGATTCGATGTGCTTCTTGTTCCATACCGGCTCCAGAAGCGAGTTGACAAATCGAAAAAACACCAGATTATTCACCGGTCTTTTGCCCAAATAATGGTCGATTCGGTAAACGGAACTCTCGGAGAATTTGGAAAGCAATAACTTATTCAAGTCCCGAGCAGAGGAATAATTCGTGCCAAAGGGCTTCTCTACGATGATTCGGGCTCCTTTTGCGCAGCCCGATTGCTCGAGTTGGGCGATAATGCTTGGAAATAGCACAGGAGGTATTGCCAAGTAATGCGTTGGATTTTGGGCAGTGCCTAGGGCTTCACGGATGCGGAGGAAGGTTTGCGGATCGGTGTAATCTCCTCCTACAAAAGCAAGTTGCTGAAGAAATTTCGAAAATGTTTCCTCCTCGTAGTCTCCGTAGCGTTGAATGCTGTCTTTGGCACGTAGTTGTAATTTCTCAAGGTCGTAATCCCCACGAGCAACGCCGATGATAGGGGCATGTAGGTGACCTCGCTTGATCATCAGGAAGAGGGCAGGAAATATTTTTTTGAAGGCCAGATCGCCGGTAGCCCCATAAAATACCAGCGCGTCTGAGTTTACTTGAGCCATAAAAGGGTTGATCGAGGAATTAGTGTGGCAGAAAGCAATTTAAAAAGAGAAGTAAAGCAAGTGCAGGTAGTTAAAATCGGTAGTTTCCTTCCCACAACTTGAATCCACCTGCAAAGGCATTTTTATTGGAACCCAGCCTGCAATTTGCGGGTAGCTCTTCTAGGTGCTTGGAATTTCCTCCACCGAGTACAATTTCATCCGGTTGGAAGCAATTCTGAAAGCGTTCGATGGTTTCAATAACCAGTTCCTTCCACTGCTTTTTTCCAAGGAGGGTGAGGTTGGCATTGCCCACATGACTTTCAAAGGTACCATTTCGGAAGGGGAGGTGTCCACCTTCTAGGGGTAATATTAGTTGCTCGTAAACCATGGCGGTACCCAGTCCGGTACCAAAGCCCATAAATAGGAGTTTGCCTCCCTCGTAACTTCCCAAAGCCTGCATGGCGGCATCGTTGATGACCTTAACTGGACATCCAAATGCTTTTTCAAAGTCGAATCCCATCCAACCCTTGCCTAGGTTGACCGGGTCAGACACGATTTTGCCCTGCTTGACTACGCCAGGGAATCCCACCGTCACCACTTCAAATTTCCAATTTGCATCTGCCGTCGCTTTTTGAACTAAGGCTACGAGTTGCTCAGGTGTGAAGTCCACACCAGATGGAATTTTGATGCGCTCAGGCTGTCCTGTCGCAAGGATTTTGATGTTGGAACCACCGATGTCTATGACTAATACATTCATGCCTGGATTGCTGTTGGTTTAGGGCTATTGGACTAACCGAGATACAAATCAAAGGTTTCCAAATCGCTCTATAAAGATAGCACATCCTCTGGCTAAACCGAATAAAATTTTGTGGAAATTCCTGATTTTTTCACCTGGATCACTTGGAGCCATTCTTTTAATTAGGAGGCAACCTTTGGTATTAAACTGACGAATTAGTTAATTTTGAAAAAAATCGAGTAGTTATAAAATGAATACCCTTAAATGCTAGGGAAATTGGAGCTTTCTTCTCCTAGTCCTCTAGATTTTTGGAATACCTTAAATACCTCTAATTGCTGAAGTATTTAACTTATTGGAAAAGCATGGTAAAAATAGCTACAGTGATTTCGTTCTTCTTTTTAGGTCTTTCGGTACTTTTCCTAGAAGAAAAATCAAAAAAAATCAGTTTGAATTCAATAGAGCCCAACTTTAGAAGTGAAGCTTTGGATCTAAATAAAAATGGAGACGTTGATTTAGGTTTGGATACGATACCAGATTCTCGAACCTTGTTGATGGATAGTGTTTTAAATTACATCTGTTTATCAAAAATTGTCCAGAAGGACATTGTAATGAAGCAAGTAATTTGGGAGACTGGGTGGTTAAAAGGTGAGTTTTTGATGTCGCGAAATAATCTATTTGGCTTTAGACATAAAGAGTACCTAAGATTTTCAAATTGGAAGGAAAGTGTTGATTACTATGAAAAATGGCAAGCCAAATATTATACGAATCCGGAGGAGAACTATTTTGATTTCCTCGTAAGAATTAGGTATTCTAACAGTAGATATCCTGGTCATTTGAAGAGCATTAAGTATTCCAAGACTTGTGCTGATTTATAGTATTAAAGGCATCAATTAATTTTAATTATATAAGAAACTGTGGTTTTTTCAAGTCTAACCTTCCTTTACTTCTTTCTCCCGCTTTCTATAATTTTTTATTTTTCATTCAAGGACATCAGAATTAAGAATTTTGTACTCCTTATCTTTTCTTTTATTTTTTATGCTTGGGGTGAACCTGTTTGGATTATCTTATTGTTGTTTTCAGGCTTGCTAGACTATTTTAATGGACTATTAATTGATAAGTTTCGCGAAATTAAATTTGTAAGATTAGGTGGCTTGCTTAGTTCAATAATCATCAACCTCGGATTATTAGCAACATTTAAGTATTCCGATTTTATCATTCAGAACGTTAATTTTTTGCTAGGAACTACCTTTACAGAACCCAATATTTTGCTCCCCGTAGGTATTTCATTCTATACCTTTCAAACGCTTTCGTATACTATTGATGTCTATAAAAACGAGGTGAAAGCAGAAAAGAACCTCGTGGATTTCTTGATGTATGTTAGTTTGTTCCCTCAATTGGTCGCTGGTCCTATCGTCCGGTATGCGGAGGTGGCTAAAGAAACCAGGGATAGAGCATTCAGCTGGGATGCAATACACCAAGGGGTAAACCGGTTTTGTTTGGGACTATTCAAAAAGGTGGTATTAGCTAATAGTTTGGGGATTTTGGTTGAGAAATACCTTCAAGTTCAATTTAATGATTTGTCCACCCCAGAGGCTTGGTTTGGAATCGTGCTGTATTCCTTGCAGCTGTACTTCGATTTTTCTGGGTATTCGGATATGGCCATAGGATTGGGTCGAATTTTTGGATTTAATTTTCCTGAAAATTTCAGGCATCCTTATGCTGCGACATCTGTGGCCAATTTTTACCAAAGGTGGCACATGACTCTAGGTAGATTTTTGAGAGATTATGTATACATCCCTTTGGGTGGAAATAAAAAGTATCAGATCCGAAATATTCTGGTCGTTTGGTTCCTGACGGGATTGTGGCATGGGGCAAGTTGGAATTTTGTGCTATGGGGATTGTTTTTGGGTGTCTTCATGGTGATTGAAAAAATCCTGAAAAAGTATTTTGACCTGTTGCCTCGATTTGCGCTTTATGCCTATGCACTTGTCGTCGTCAATTACAGTAGATCCTTCTTTTACTTTGATGATTTTGATAAGCTTTCAGTCTTTTTGGGTAAGCTTTTTTATTCGCCCAATCCCATCGGAGCAGGCTGGTTAAGTGATTTAGCTTCCTATTCGTTCTTGTATGTGGTAGTCATCCTATTCTGTATTCCTTGGGACGAGATTTTCCCAAAGACCTCCCGAACCAATCAAGTGGCAGGGAAGTATTACCGGTCATTTTCATTAGTTTTTAACCTCATATTCTTATTTATCGCAACGGCATTGATAGTGGACGATACCTACAATCCATTTATTTACTTTAGATTTTGATATGGTTAGGAAATTAGAAATAGCGCTATTATTTGTTTGTTTAATTTCTCTAACAAGCTTATTTCTTGTTTTGGAAAAGGAGGAAATTTCTATTTCCGAAAAGCGTACGCTTTCGACGTTTCCTGAGATTACCTGGGAAAATTACATTTCAGGTAAGCTCACCAAAGGCATAAATACCTACATCAATGACCACTTTCCATTTCGTTCCTATGCGGTCAGGTTTACCGAATCTTTTCGGTACAATTTAGGATTCAGACTACAGAATGCTCAGAAAATAGTCGTCGTTGAGAAGCCTAAAATGGAAGACAATTCAGATTTGGCTGAAAATTTGGATTCGGCTGCTGCCAAGCAGTATTTGGATGGAATTGATGAGGCCTATTCTGGGAGCATGCTGATTTTGGATGGTAAGGTATATACCCAAAATGCTGGAAACCCAGCAGTATCCCCGTATTTTTCTAAAATGCTCAACCTGTATGCCGATTCACTTCAAGGAAAGGCGCGCGTATTTTCTTGTGTGGCACCTTTATCTTCCGCATTCATTCCTCTTCCTGAGTACGAGCACTATTCAAAACGGAATGAAGAAACGCTCTTGGCAATAAAGGCCAATCTAAATCCAGGGGTATATTTTGCAGATGTCTTTACCGAGATGAACCAACACTACAATGAATATTTGTGGTATGGTAGCGATCACCATTGGACTGGTTTAGGAGCATACTATGGCTATGTGGCCTTTTGCAAAGCAGCAGGCATCACTCCGGTGCCATTGACTAGTATGGAGAAAAAAGTGAAATCCGGCTTCTTGGGCTCGCTCTATGAACTGACACGAGACCAAAGCGTGCGAGACAGACCTGACCTTGTGGAAACCTACATACCGCCAGGGATAGAAACTCAGGCGGTGAGGTACAATCCCTATGATTTTAAATACCCTCAAAAAACAAGAGTTTTCTGTAATTCAGCGAATTATTCTACATTCATTTGTGGAGATGCGCCATTGATTAAAATAACTACCAATGTGAAAAATGGTAAAAAAATAGCAGTGGTTAAAAACTCCATGGGTAATGCATTTGTGGTGTACTTAATTAGTCATTACGAGGAAATTTATGTGGTTGATTTTAGGTACTCTAAGCATAACCTACTAAAAATCATGAATGACGCACAGGTGAATGATTTGGTATTTGCTATGGGGATGTATGGAGCCATGTCCAGAGGAACAATAGGGATGATGCGAAATTTGGCCTATAACAAAAATCAAGATTACGATGAAGTTTTGAAAAGGGAGCGGGAACAAAAGATTTTGGATTCTATTAATAGCATTCAAGATACTGTGATCGTTGAGAATTGATTAGTCCCTTTTTTAATTTAATATTCAGCATATGAAAAACCGTATAGTTTTTATAGTCTTAGTAGTTGTCCTTAGTTTTTTCTCATCGAAAAAGCTGGTATACGGTCAAGATGTGTCCTCTGAAATCAACTTATTGAAAGTGGATACGAGCTATGCTTTCTTTCAATATCATTCGTTGGCTACTGCCAAAAGGTTTGCGGACCTGTTTGCTAATGCAAAAAACAAGCGGGTGGTCTTATTCCATTTTGGTGCAAGCCATATCCAAGCCGAAATAGTCACCACGCGAGCAAAGGAATATTTATACGAAAAGTTTGGAAATGCAGGACCTGGATTTTTCTTTCCTTTTTCTGCAGCAAAGACCTATGGCAGCATCAATTATAAATCCACCCATACTGGGGAATGGTCTTCTGCTAAAAGTTTCCAAGTACAGCCAAAGATTCCGCTAGGGGCCAGAGGGATGACTGTTGAAACTAGATCAAAAGTGGCAGGTTTTACACTTACGATGAATACCCCCATACCAAAAGAGGAGTATGAGTTGCTTTTATTTTTTGACAACAATGACTTGACTCCTGATTTCAAAATCACCGCTGGGGACTTTGAGTTTACAGTAGACCAATCCGTTAAATCCACTCAAGAAGGCAAAAACTTCCTTGTTATCCCCATAAATCAAGAGATTCAAGAACTTTCTTTAAATCTTCTGCCAACGGAAAAAACAGAACAGCTATTTCGATTTTATGGATTTAGCTTGGAAAAAAAGAATAGAAGCGGATTGCTTTACCAGTCCTTTGGAGTAGGTGCTTCTCCATTTGAAGCGGTTTTAAACCTGGAGAAGTTAAAGGAGCAATCCGAACAACTACAGCCTGATCTAGTGATTTTGGATTATGGAACAAACAATATCTTGTATCAAAACAAGGTTCCTGCAAATCTTCCAGCCAATGTAGTCAAAGCTATTACCCAGTTTAGAGAAATTAACCCCAATATTCTAATTGCACTCACATCCACTCAAGATCTATTTTACAAAGGGAGGTACATCGATGCTGGGATAGAATTTGCAAAAATGATGGATTCCATAGCTAGAGAAAATGATGTCATGTATTGGAATTTTTATGACTTATCTGGGGGCTATGGACAAATAAAAAATTGGGAAAGTCAAGGCTATGCTCAAAAGGATTATGTCCATTTGACCAGCAAAGGATATCGTTTAAAGGGCTATTTATTGAATAAATCGATCTTAAATTCTTTAGACTTTTATGCGTCTAATTCGGAGCTGGATAGCCTTACTATTCCCTTAAAAAACTACGATGCAGTAAAGGAGCAAACTAAAGTAGTGGCTCAGAGTACTTCGTCTGGAACGGGCGGAAGGTCTTCCACCCATAAAGTAAAGAAAGGGGATACGCTTTCTGAGATTGCAGCTAAGTATGGGGTGCGGGTTTCAACGCTAAAGCGATTGAATAACCTACGAAGTGACCTGATTCGGATAGGGCAAACTTTGAAGATTCGATAGTGTAGTTTTTTTCTTCATGATTTCCTTTCCCTTTCCGCTTCTTTGCGAGAAGAAAAAAATATGGCGCGCAAAGCCGCAAAGAGCGTGTTCGCTGCAGCGGATAGGTAGGCAAGAAGCGAGAGACAAGAGCCAAGAAGCCTATCTGCCGTAGGCAGGCGAGAGAACAGTGAAAGACCTTTCCATTCCTTGGCGTCTCTGCGCCTTTGCGAGAAAAAAAAGGCGCACCAAGCTGCAGAGACGCAAAGAGTCTGTTGAAGGTAGGATTTGTGCGAAAAACAACTTCTTTTTCTTAAATTTTTGCTATTTCAAGCCTTGATAGATTGTTCGACGCATCTCGTTACTAAAGTGAAATCCGTAGGGGTTGGGGGTACCAACAGAGCCAACCTGGGTCATGAAAACAGCGACTAGCTTCTTTTTCGGGTTGATGAAAAAGTGGGTGGAGTTGGCACCGCCCCAGAAATACTCACCCTTTGCCGCTGCAGGTCGATTGGCCATTTTTGGATCTTGGACGATGGCAAAACCCAATCCAAAGCCATGGCCGGGTTCCAAGTTTAAAGTACCTAGCGCATCGTTTCCAATTCCATTTACCAAGGGCGTGTAGGGATCGCTACTGTCCAACAGATCTGCATCTTCGGTTTGGTCCTGGATCATGAGGGCTACCGTTTCGGGTTTGAGGATGCGTTTTCCGTTCCATTCCCCTTGGTTAAGCATCATTTCTCCAAAGCGGATATAATCTGCCGTGGACGTAAATAGTGCATTTATCCCAGCAAATACAGTGTTACCAGAAGTAGTAGGTTGTGCTAAGGTGCGCTTGAGCGTGCTGTCGGCTGCAAATCCATACACTGTTTTAACTCGCTTCTTTTGCGTGTCATTGAGGTTGTAGCCACTGTTGTTCATTTCCAGTGGGGCGAAGATGCGCTCTTGCAGGTATTGGTCTAGACTTTTCCCCGATAGTACTTCTACCAGTCGGCCGACCACATCGGGGGAGAAGGAGTAGTTCCATTTGCTTCCTGGATCAAAGGCTAGTGGCATTTTGGCTAGTGCCTCTGTCCGTTGGGCTAGGGTTTTGAGGTTTCCGTTGAGGATGATTCCGTTCCAGATCTCCTTGTCATAGGGAAGGGCAGAGATGCCGTGGCTCATGCCCGAAGTATGGCTAAGGATCTGTCGGATGGTGATGGGAGTAGGAGCCGAGTGGGTGCCTGCGGACGATCCTTTGGTAGGGTCGTTGACTACTTGGAGGTTGGCGTATTCAGGAAGGTATTTGGAGACCGGATCGTCGAGTTGAAACTTGCCCTCGTCGTAAAGGGTCATCAGTGCCACCGACACGATGGGTTTGGTCATTGATTGGATAAAGTAGAGTTCGTCCCCTCGGAGTGGATCCTTGGCCTCGCGATCTCGCAGACCGTAGGTTTTATCGTACACGAGTTTGCCGTCCTGAAAGACCATGCCATGTACGCCGACCAACCTTCCTTCTTGTACTTCGGTGGACAGGAAGCTATCAAAGGCTTCAAAGGATTGGGCTTGGAGATGGAGTTGAACTCCAAGGATGAAGCTAAATACAAAAAGGAAGTGCCTGAGCGTGGATTTTTTCATGAGTGTAGCATTGAACTTTCGAAAATATAGTTAAAAAAAAGAAATGCAATCCCTCTAAATTTCAATTTTTAAAGTCAAGAGAAAAGCGATAGGCTGAATGTAATTCGAAAGAAATAGGGGGTTAACTGCTAAAAATCCACAGAATGAAGGCTTTCCAAGTAGGAATCCATACTAACGGCATACCTATAAATCAGCCTAAATCGATTAATTTTGAACTGCAAAATGAAAAAAATTCAATTTCCGGGGTTAAATGGGGTGCGCTTTATCGCAGCACTCTTGGTGATAGTGGACCATACGGAACTGTTTAAAAGTTACCTCGGCTACCCCACACTCTGGGCCAATTCCTACAGTGCCTACCTGGGTGCCTTTGGTGTGAGTATCTTTTTTGTGTTGAGTGGATTTTTGATCACTTACCTGCTCCTTGAAGAGCAGCAGGAAGCCCCGATTCGTATCCGGCATTTCTACTACCGGCGGATCTTGCGGATATGGCCACTCTACTACCTGATTGTGGTGCTTGGCTTTTTTGTGATTCCCCACCTGGACTTCTTTCAGGTGCCCATTTATTCCAGCGACATGGGCGATTTCCTGCACCGACTGCTCTTGTTTGTGGGCTTGGCGGCCAATGTGGCTTTTGTGTATTTGCCCACCCTTCCCTTTGCCAATGTCCTCTGGTCTGTGGCTGTAGAAGAACAGTTTTACCTATTCTGGCCTCATGTGGTCCGCATCAAGCGATACCTGCTCTGGATCATGTTTCTTCTGCTTGGCGGGTACCTGGCTCTCAAATTTTATGCGGGCAGTGTAGATCGTCAATTTGAACTGCTCGTCATCCGCACCCGCTTCTCGGCCATGATTATTGGCGGGATAGGTGCCTACCTCGTTTTTAACCAAAAAGTGATTATCAAATTTCTTTACCATCGAGGGGTACAGGGAGTATTGTTGCTGCTTTTTGTATGCATGGGCTTGGATTGGATCGAGTACCATTCCTTGGCTTGGATTCAGGATGAGTTGATTTCCCTGGTGGTCTGTGGGCTGATCTTGAATATCGCCAGCAACCCAAGTACCTTGATTTCATTGGAGAATGGCCTGTTTGCCTATTTGGGTAAACTGTCCTATGGGTTGTATGTGTACCACTTGTTTGCCGTGGTGCTGGTCTTGAAGGGCTTACCCGTGATCGTAGACCTGCAGGCTCTGCCTACCTGGATGGGCTATTCCTTGACGTTGGGGATGATTTTAATCCTGACCATTGGCATCAGCCATTTGTCGTACCGCTACTTTGAAAGCTATTTTTTACGAAAAAAGGTGAGGTATTCGGCGGTTCTGAGTGGGGATATGGTAGAGGGTACCAAGTACTAAGTACCAAGTACAATGTACCAAGAACAAAGAAACAAGAAGTAAGAGCGGAGATTCCCTTCCTTTGCGTCTTAGCGCCCTGTCTGCCGCAGGCAAGATACATGGTACTTTGTACTTTAATCAAGTATACTTATATAATTCAATTTGGTTTATGCATAGCTATCTTCTTTTGGATAAATTAGAAAGAGTTAAGATATTCATATATACATTCTGTTTAAACTAACAAATCATGAAAAAATCAATTTTGTTATTCGCTATGCTATTCACTTCCTTGTTGGTGAGCTGTCAATCCACGCCTTCTAATTTAAAAGAGGGGGTCACTAGTTTTTTTGCTAACCAAGATGATAAATACATGTCCTCTCAACGGGTTGTCTTGTATAGAAATGGCGAAACCATTGTTGGATTTGCAGGCTGGTCGGCACAGGCAGAGTCTCCGGGCTATATCGAGGGCCAACTCGATGGAAATACGATTACCGGTACCTGGACTTCCTTTGGTGGGGGGCAGGAACCAATAACCCTTACCCTAGATCAAAACACTGTTTCAACTGCCTGGGGCTTCCTTACAAATGAGGACGGTAGCCCTATAAAGATGCCTGTGGAAACTGGAGGTTTGTTTGATTACAAAACCATTACGGTTTATGAAGAACCAAATTTCGCTTCGAAAATTCTAGTTCAAAATCTGGATGCTGAAAATAAAGGGTTTGCGGTCATTGAAATAGGCAAAATGGATAAAAATCCCGATTACCCGGAAGAATCAAATATTTGGTACAAAGTAAAAAATGACCAAGTGGAAGGCTGGGTCTATGGCTTGATCGATTCCTTATAAGCTTTTGCTGGATTAGGCAGGTAGCAAGAATGTAGGAAGTACCCAGCGTGCGGCAGCCAGGCAAGTACCAAGTACAAGGTACCAAGTACGAAGTACAAAGAAGCCTGTCAGTCCGCGGCGGCGGATGTGTTGAGATGCTATAAGAATTTAAGATTTCTTTCGTTGATAGGTAACTAATATAAAAGGTGTTTTTCGGACAATAAAAAACAAGGCAAATTTTTAAAAACTAAAAAGTTAAACCTTCAAACTAGATACCTATGATTCGGTTGTTATTGTTGTTAGTATTCATTACAAATTTCTCATTTGTTAGTGCCCAAACCTGGACAAGCGCTCAGCTTGAAAAGGCAAATACAGCAAAGAATAGTACTTACTTAACCCAAGTTGAAAAAGAAACGATTCTGTATATTAATCTATGTAGGTTGTATCCAAAAGACTTTTTAAGAAATGAGCTGATGAATTACTATGGAACAGAAAAATATGGGGATTACGTAAGGAATTCTACCTACCGCGAATCTTTAATTAAGTTACTGGGTTCCATGCAACCGATAAATGCACTTTATTTTGATTTGGAGACCTATACAGGTGCTAAATGTTTTGCAAAAGAGCAAGGAGAAGCGGGCACCACAGGGCATTCAAGAAAAAACTGCAAAGTCGACTATGATGCTGAATGCTGTTCCTATGGGATGGAAACGGGTAGAGACATCGCGATGCAATTGTTGATTGATGATGATGTGCCTAGTTTGGGTCATCGCATAATTTGCTTGGATAAAGAGTATACAAGGGTTGGAGTTTCCGTGCAGCCCCATAAAAATTGGGACGTAGTTGCGGTACTCAATTTCAATCGATAAACAGTTGGCCTATATCTTTAGTAAGCGCCTGGCTTCCTGTTATTTTTATTTCTTCTTTTTTAAATTTAGGTTAGTGTTTAACTAGTTCATCATGAGCAGCATGTTTTTTTCTCCTACCAAAAGCGCAGTAAGCTTTATGCTATTTTTCTTCCTACTGCTTACTGCGGAAGCCTCTTGCTTTTTGAAGCATCAGTTGTATCGAATGCAGAGTTCCTCTTTGGTCGATATACAAACCTACTTAGAGTCGGAAGGCTGGGAGAGGGAAGCGCTAAATTTGCCAGCTGAAAACAGGTCTGGGTTTGAATTTAGAAAGACCCTGTTCACAAAGGGCTATGGGGAAAAGATAGCAGTATATAGTGCTGAAGGGTATGGCAACATTATTCAGCTGGAACTGTCTGAGGAATGCTTTCAAACCATCTCCCTTCAGGAATTTGGGCAAGTCAATCGGAAATTACTCGTCGAGCAGAACAAGGTGATCCAGGAATACAGAGATGCAAATCAAATCGTACAGCTCGTCGAGAATGCAGGTAGTGACGAAACGAAGCCAGAGATTTTGATTTTTAACGAAGCCCTGAAAAATCAAGTGAAGGATATCGACCAATTGTTCAGTGCATCTACCGCCACAAATCGGGTGGGAGCGGGGTCGCCCAGTCCAACTGCCGCCGGTACTGGGGCTACGGATGTAGTATACGAGGCGGTAGAAGTACAGCCGAATCCACCTGGAGGGATGGCCGGATGGAATAGGTACTTGTCTGAAAACCTACGCTACCCGGAAAATGCCGAAGAGAATGGCATAGAAGGTACAGTCATAGTGGCCTTTGTGGTGGATGTAGATGGATCAATTACCAATATTGAAATTTTGAAAGGAATAGGTGGAGGATGTGACGAGGAAGCGATCCGGATAGTAAAGGGTGCCCCTAAGTGGACACCAGGCACGCAGAATGGGGTACCCATGCGAACGCAGATGCGCTTGCCGCTTAAGTTTAAGCTGGCCGAACCTGGCCCTAGCGCGAATAACAGCAAAGAAGAGTTTAGGCCAGTAGCCCTCTTACCGGCTACGGAGGGTCATGATCCAAATCAAGAAACCACAGCATTTTTTAACGAGCAAGACACGCCACCAACTCCTATTGGAGGTTTGCCGGCATGGCAGCGCCACCTATCCGAAAATCTCACCTACCCCACGTCAGCGAGAATGAGGGGAATACAAGGCACGGTACTGGTTTCATTTGTAGTCAATACCGACGGTACTGTCACAGAGGTTGAATTGGTGCGAGGCATCGGTGGGGGATGTGATGAGGAGGCACTTCGTGTCTTCAAGATTTCTCCTAGGTGGTCCCCAGGAATGATTAAAGGCAAAGCCGTTCGCACGCGCATGACGCTTCCTTTATCTTTTAGGTTAGGGTGAGGAGCAAGTACTTAGTACAAAGAAGCAAGAAAAGGGAGTAGCAAGTATCAAGTAGTTAGTACTAAGTACCAAGTACTAAGTACTAAGTACTTTCAAAACCATGATTGCGGTAGTCAGGCTTTGAGCGAGAAAAAAAAACGCGGATTAGGGAGTTATCGGATTTAGATCGGCTTCATCTGCGCAAGAAAAAAAAGAATTGCGCGCCAAGCCTGCGGTAGGCAGGACGCGAAGCCGCAAAGAGCCCGGCGTGGCGGGTAGGTAAGAGCAAAGATTTCCTTTTTTTTGACGTCTTGGAGCCCTACCAATTGAAAAAAAATCTTTTTAATAAAGAGTCAAAAAAGGTAATTTGGAAGGATTGAAATCAATTCTAATATACTCCAAAGCCAAAAGCTACAAGGCCAATGAAGCAAGAAGAACTACATCTTTTATTTAACACCTATCAGTCGAGTGCCAATTCTAACCCTTCATTAAGCATTTGGGAATTTATGGGTAAGCTGACCACAGATCAGGATTTTAGAATCAAATTCGGAAAAGATGATTTTTTTGATACGAAAAAAGATAACTCAAAGCTGCAACAGGATTCATTATTAAACATAATTTTGGCGATTACCCTGGACGTAAACATCAAACGGGTTCAAGAAAGTGGTAAGGGGCAGGTTTGGTATATATTTGCTAATGCGGTAGCATCGTTTGCAAGTTACAATCCTTATTATTGGGTAAGTGAGCAAGCTTCTGAACAACTTAAGCAACAAAATATTGAAGATTCAATTCCAATTTCACGATACAAAATTTTTCAAGTAAGAAATGAAGAGCGGAAGAAAATATTTTTGTTTGAACATCTTTGTCCTGCGACGCACCTTATAAATTTAATTTTGGCCCGTACTCAAAAAATAAGGGAAGAATCGATCAAATTGGATAATTCTGAAGTGAAAATCCAGATAGTTTCTGAGATCAAAAAGCATTTCCAGGATTACGGGATTGTAGTGGTAATTACCAAAGAAGAGGATGCTAAATTGAAAAGTACACTTAGAACTCGACTAGATTCTTCCATTTCAAATCCTATGGAGCAAATGCGAGCTAGATACGATTCTGCAGGCATATCCTTGTGCGAAAAGCTAATTCCTGTTTTCGGAAAAATGTACCGATAGGACTTGCGCCAATCATATAAAAACCATTTAAACGGTAATCCTATTTTTATATTTTTGATACAGTCCTATCGAATTGATCCTAACTGGTTTTCGCCTTTAAAATTAAAAAAGTAGCTTTAAATTAAACTAGCTGAAAAACTCACCCTTTTATGGTTTACGTTCTTTTATTTTTTGCCGCAATGACAGTCATTGGATTGCTGATGAAATTATTCTCCAAGGATAATTCAAAATCAAAAAAATCCAGGGCTTCTACACCGAAACCTCCACAACCAAAGCCTGAGCAAAAGCAACCTGCCAAGGAGCAAGTGATCAAACCAAAGAAGGAAGAGCCAATTGTCGAATCCATTCCATCTCCCCAACAAAGCGAGAGCAAACCACAAGTGACAAAATCAGAGAATAAAACCTCCTCTTTTGTGACGCTGCCTTCCTCTTATGCTTCTTCCAAAAATTACTCAAACCTTAATCTTAGCGATGCAGAATTTCAAAAAGAGATAGTTGCAATCTCGAAGTCTAATGGAAAATTTCATGCGATAAGTTTTGCCATGCAAGTAAAAGGATGGGGGTTACAACAGGCTAAAACCTACTGCGATCAACTTTCAATAACGCCACCACCCAAAAAAAGAAAAAATACACCACCTGATCCAGACATCCTCGGCGAAACAAAGGAAAAGATGCGTGTTGCAGGAAAATTGGAAGCCATAAAGTTTTTAATGGTAAAAACAGGTTTAAATCTACAGGAATCCAAAAAATATTGCGACCAATTGGAGGAAGAAATAAGAAGCTTGCCTAATTCATCCAAGTCAATACCTGCTCCAAATCCCAAAAATGAAACTAGTGCGGATGCTCAACATGAAACCATCGCTTTAGAAGAAGAAATTAAGAAATTAATGGCTAATACGAATTGGGATTATGCAACTGCTAAGTCCTATTGCGAACAAGCGCTGGAGTACAAAAAGAAAATAGGGGCCCCTGCCCGTCTAAAAAAGAAATAAACAGTTTGCCCGAAAAAACCATCCAATCCAGATTAACCATGGCGAAGACAATCCAAGATCAACTTGCTGAAGCAATACAAGGAAAGTATCCTGATGCAGAAGTCAAAAAGGTAAACAAAGACAACTTCCTAGATATTCATATTCCAGGTATCCATCCCAAACGAGGAACACACCTATTTTTCAATACTTCAGGAGGAGCAATTAAGCTGGGCTTTTATTGCCGTGAGGAGGATTTTACCCAAAAGGTCTTAGCCAAAAACAAGGATTTGGAAGCCTACAGCCAAGGAATTCGTCCCAAAGGAAATCCAGAGTGGAAATCCGTAGATCCAGCTTGCACTGCTGCGTTCACCTTTGTGGAAAGCTTGAGTGGAAAAGGAAAAATAGGACAAGCAGCTCCAACTAAGGATGCTCCAAAGACCAAAAAGGGAACTCCTCCAGCAGCTACATCCAAGATGGAAGATCTTTCTGATTTCGATTCGATTGAATTTGATCTAGAAGGAAGGGCGGTAGGTAGAAAAGACCCTTCTGCTCAATCCGCAGAAGATGAACAAAAACTGGCAGAGATCATCAAACAATTGGAATCCCAAATGGAAGTGGATGCGGAAGCAGATGAAGAGTCGATTCCTGCAGTAAAGCATTCAAAAGGGAAGCCAGCGGATACCTCACTGGCAGACGAAACAGATCGCTGCTTGGACGATCCCATGGCTTTCCTCACCTGCATTCAACAGCTTCGCAATTATTACCTCGGGCTTTCCACCAAATCAAACACCTATCGAGGCACTTATGAAGAAATCCTTCGAGAATTTACTAAAGCTGCCATAGTTCCACGGATCACGAATGAGATGCTTAGGCTTGCTCACGAAGATGGCAACTTGATAGAGTCGCTGCTACTAGCTCCCATGCTGAAAGCAGAAGATACGTACGATAAAAACTATGAGACCCACAACGACTATGTCCAATCCTTAGGTGAGGTGGTCTCTGATCTTTTGGGATATTGTAATGTAGGGCTCTTCCTCGATACCCTTGAATTTTTCATGTATTTAGGGGATGAACTTGATGAAGATGATTCTCCAAATGGCTCCTTGACCGTACAAGACCGGTATTTCCTACTTTTCTTGATGCTCAAAGAAAGCCCAGATCAAGAACTCGAAAACCTTGAGATGGTCTTAAGTAAGGATGCAATATCCCGCGATGCAACTAATGGATGTGAGGTAAAAGCCTTGCTTCTCAAAGCATCTGGTAACTTCGGGCAACTAGATAATGAGGATAAACTCGCGCTTATGCTCTATGATTTTATCCTATGGGATGAGCCTAATGAAGGGCTAGATATCAAGATAGGGGACATTGCAGCCGCTAAAAACATATTCCAAAAAGTTACCCAAAATGCCGCTCTTGGAAACCTTCTTTTGGGCGGCTTTGATGACAATGCCTCCTTTGACATCTTCCAGTTTTTCAATGTAGAATTTAATCGGGCAGGCTTTCACGAATTCTGTTTGGAACGATGGAAGGAGCTTTCAAGCGAATGGAATGCCCTCAAATTACAATTGCTAATCGAAGGAGTGAAGAGAGATTTTCATCCCAGCACCTATACCAATAACCCTGTGCTTGAGGATTACCTTAACATTTTTACGGGGGTAAATAAGGTTGATTTGACAGCAACACCCTCCGATATGGAAGAAGATGTAGAAGAAGAGGAAGATTTCGAAGTAGATGAATTCCCTTATAGTATTGATGAAGTCAATAAAACAGTAGAAATGTCTGTTTTTCATCAGATTTTATTTCTCATTTTATATGTAGGTGGAAAAACGGAAAACCATACAGACGAGGAGATTGCCGATGTATCTTCCACAGCGGTAACAATGGGTGTTTGGTTTGACAAGGACGAGGATGAGGGCTTGGAAGTGCTCGAAGAAACCTTTGAAGTACTTCAAAAATGTGGAGAACTATTCACAACCGAAGAAATTTTGAAAATTGCTG
>CAJBER010000128.1 GCA_903952135.1 uncultured Algoriphagus sp. | reverse complement strand
TCTTATTTCCAAAGTTGAAGGCCAGTTGGGAAAACTCCCCCTTACAAGGGGGTAGGGGGGATTCTTTGCGTCTCTGCGCCTGCCTGCCTACGGTAGGTAGGCCTTCCGCAGGTAGGTCTTTGCGCGCCATAACTTTATATATGAAATGATTTTCTAAATCCGCTGTACAGCGGATTTTTTTTGTTTTTACGCGGATTGGGGAGGAAAAGGGTCGCTGATTTTATTGGTTTTCAGATAGTTATCACGCCACCACCTGTTTTACTCCAAAATTCACCCGTTCTATATATGCCTTTTTAAGATTTTCGCTGAGAAAAGATTTCTCAATTAGCGCAATAGCCTTTGGTGTCCATTTCCCCAGTCTTTTATAGACTCCAGCGACTTGTTTTTCATTGAGTTTTAAAACGTTCCCAAGTTGGTCAAAATAGCCTTTATTGAAATTCATCTTTTTACCTCCAAGTAGGAGAGCAGTATCCTCCTTGTCTTTTGGGAGTATGATTTTGACATTTAGTAAATCATAGGCTGGGGATAGTGTCCAGCCTTGGTCGGTAAGCCACATGGAGAAGTTTTTTAAATGCATGTCATTGTTGCCGATGATAAAATTAAATACGGCCAATTCGAAGAATCTTAGTTTATCGAGCAGGGTATTGGCTGATAATTCGCCAATAGTTTTTCCCAAGGTTTCCATATTCCCTTTGTATTTGTCTTCTAGCTCCAGGATTTGCAAGAAATCAATCATGTGGATTTTGGAATGATCCTCTTTTCGGTCTATTCGCTTGGTGAGGTAGGACAATTCGCCCGAAGCCAGTCTAATCAACGTAGAAGGGACGACATCAATGCCTACTAATGCTGCCAATCGCATCGATAAGTGCTCATTTTCAGGTAGCTGTGGGTATTGGAGATTTTGTGGTTTCAAAATATACATCCCCTCCAGCGCATCGAGGATCGTCAGTCGCCCTTGATGCCCATTTTCCAGTTCGGTCTTTATCCATCCTAGGGATAGTTTGGGTTGAACTCCCGGAACTGTAATTGAGCTTTCCGCTATCTGTTTTGCCAAAACCTCCATTTCAGACAGACGATAAGGAAGTTGAGGGGCATGTGTAGTCCCAAAGAATTTTTTGACGCACTTGGGATGATAATCCCCTGAATGAGCTGCAGGCAAAGGTTCGTAACAGGATAGACAGCGATTCATTTTATTTTTGAGTTCAAGGGGTGAACACTCACAGCTCCAATTGCATTTTGGCAGCAAGCCAAAAGTAGCCCCATCCGGTCATTTGTAGTAATCTTCCAACTTTCTGACGCAATATTCAATAGCCAGCCCTCGGGAATCAAGCCATCAAAGAAAGGAAATAAGCGTGTGCTTCGATAGGGGCGAGTGGTAACGGGCATCCGAAACGTGATGAATTGGTTTGGGTATTTTTGGACGTAAGATTCGTCGTACACAAACACATATTCCCCAGAATCTTCCTCTGTTAAAATACCAGCTAATTCTTGGTTATACTTGATTATTCCTGTTCGCATCTTTTTGGTTTATTGGGCTTAATACATGGCCAAACATGCTGAGTACTTGGTTTACCTTTGACAGACTCAGGTTTTCTTTACCTTGTTCGATTTTCCGAATCACGGTAAGTGCGACCCCCGCTTTGTCGGAAAATTCTTCCTGAGTCATCCCCAGTTGCTTCCTTCTTG
>CAJBER010000127.1 GCA_903952135.1 uncultured Algoriphagus sp. | reverse complement strand
TCAATAAATCGATCTTCCACGAGTTGCGGGATAGTGACGCGCAATTGTGGACTGCGGTCCATTTCACGCTGTATGGCTTCGATGGAACCTGAATTCCGTGCCCAAGCCCGTCTGGCGATGCCATTGTTTACATCAAAGAAGAGCATGGATTGGAGTCGCTGTGCTGCGGCTTCGCTGCCATCGAGCACGAGGCCAAAGCCCCCGTTGATGACTTCTCCCCAGCCAACACCACCGCCGTTGTGGATGGAAACCCAGGTAGCTCCTCGGAAACTGTCACCAATCACGTTGTGAATGGCCATATCTGCCGTAAATCGACTTCCATCGTAAATGTTGCTCGTTTCCCGGTAGGGGGAATCCGTTCCACTCACGTCGTGGTGATCTCGTCCCAATACCACCGGGGCAGAAATGCTTCCCGCAGCGATGGCCTCATTGAAGGCCGTGGCAATCTTGGCTCTTCCTTCTGCATCCGCATAGAGAATTCGAGCTTGGGAACCTACCACCAGGCGATTCTTTTCGGCTTCCTCAATCCAGGTAATGTTGTCCTGAAGTTGCTGCGCGATACTTGCAGGGGCTGAGGGCAGTAGCCCTTTCAATACCTGAGCAGCGATCAGGTCAGTGGTACGCAAGTCTTCTGTAGAACCAGAGGTGCAGACCCAGCGAAACGGTCCAAATCCGTAATCAAAGCACATCGGACCCAGAATATCTTGCACGTAGCTCGGGTAGCGAAAATCAATTCCATTGCTGGCCATCACTTCGGCTCCTGCACGAGAGGCTTCGAGTAGGAAGGCATTGCCATAGTCGAAAAAGTAGGTGCCTCTGCGGGCATGGCTGTTGATAGCCGCAGCCTGCCGACGCAAAGATTCCTGCACCTTTTGTTTGAAGGCCACAGGATCTTCCACCATAAGGCGATTAGATTCTTCGAAGGATAAGCCCACGGGATAGTATCCTCCAGCCCAGGGGTTGTGCAGGGAAGTTTGGTCCGAACCGAGTTCAACCAGCACCTCTTCCTGATCCAGGCGCTCCCAAAGGTCCACCACATTGCCTAGGTAGGCGATGGAGATTACCTCAAGGTCTGATTTAGCCTTTTTAACGCGCGCTACGAGGAGATCTAGGTCTGTTATGAGTTCGTCTACCCAACCTTGCTCGTGGCGCTTGTGAGCCGCCGCAGGGTTGATTTCAGCACAGAGGGTGACGCAACCTGCGATATTCCCTGCTTTGGGTTGTGCACCAGACATGCCACCCAGTCCAGCAGTGAGGAATAGTTTGCCCTTGGGAGCGATTTCAGCTCCCAACTTCTTTCGAAAGGCGTTCATGACCGTTATGGTGGTTCCGTGTACGATGCCTTGAGGACCAATGTACATGAAAGATCCTGCGGTCATTTGCCCGTATTGGGTGACACCCAGCGCATTGAAGCGTTCCCAGTCCTCCGGTTTGGAGTAGTTCGGAATCATCATCCCGTTGGTTATCACCACGCGAGGCGCGTCTTTGGAAGAGGGGAAAAGCCCCATAGGATGACCGGAATAGAGGTGAAGTGTCTGCTCCTCCGTCATCTCGGACAGGTACTTCATGGTAAGCAGGTACTGGGCCCAGTTTTGAAATACCGCTCCATTGCCACCGTAGGTAATCAATTCCTCAGGATGCTGTGCTACGGCAGGATCCAAGTTATTCTGAAGCATGAGTTGTATGGCCGCTGCCTGCGCACAGTTTGCAGGGTATTCTGCTATGGGTCTAGCCTTGAGCGCATAGTCCGGCATAAAGCGGTACATGTAGATCCGCCCGTATGTCTTCAATTCCTCCCAAAATTCAGGAGCCAGCGTCTCGTGCCAAGCGGTCGGAAAATAGCGCAAGGCGTTCCGTAGGGCCAATTTTTTCTCATCAGTCGACAATAGGTCTTTGCGCTTTGGCGCATGGGATATCCCCGCTGTCCGCTCTTTCTTCGGCGGCAGTTGATTGGGTATTCCTTGGCGGATATGGGCTTTGAATTGCATGGTAATGGGGGGTAAGGATGCTTTGTACTATTTTGTACCAAGTACGAAGTACAAAGTACCAAGTAGGGATTTAAGGATTGTACCAAGTACGAAGTACAAAGTATGCTATTCAGGTATGAGGGTAATTCAATTAATTTATAAGTTTTCCATGTTTTGAATTCATTACTTCTTTTTGGAATCTGCCTGCGGCAGGCAGAATTCCCGTCCTATTTCGAATGTCTACTTTGTACTTGGTACCTTGTACTTGGTACCTTTTCTTTATTCTTCAATCGGCGTTCAACATTCGACATTATTTTCAGTCCGAATTTCGCCTTCCCGCCGCGGCGGGTACCTCGTATTTGTATTTTGTACCAAGTACCAAGTATGGGTTACTGCTAAAAGGGTAATTCTGCTAGATTAATTGTATTCATTCTTTTGAATTCATCACTTCTTTTTGGAACCTCCTCG
>CAJBER010000126.1 GCA_903952135.1 uncultured Algoriphagus sp. | reverse complement strand
TTCAAACTTCTGACTTTTAAAGATGCTGTACTCCCAACCCGAAATAATCGCCCATTTTTTTGACTTGCTCAAGCGGCAAGGGCAGCGCTACTCCAAGAAAAGCCTCACCATAGCAAAGAAGGCGATTCCTGGCACCGTAGTCCTCACCGAAACGAGCGATGGGCAGCGGATTGAGACAACTGCAAAACCTGGAGATTGGCTAGTCGAAAACCAAACGGCTACCAAAGAACATTACCTGGTATCCAAGGCCACTTTCACTAAAAAATACCAACTCAGACAAGCCCTTGGAGAAGGTTGGGGTTCATTTCAGTCCTTGATTCAAGTTTATGCCTTGAAAGTGCAGGAAAAAGAACTGGCCCCTTTAGGGAACCCAACCCAATTGGAATTTCAAGGTCCACGAGAAAAAACCGTACGCATTCATCCCGGAGATTACTTGGTGATTCCGGTGGACCAAACGGAGGCCTACCGAATTACTGCAAAGGAATTTGAAGAAACCTACGTACCGGTCAAGGAACCAAAGTAATTTTTCCAAACTGCTTCCCTTCCTTCATGCGATCAAAGGCTGCTTCCGCCTGAGAGAAAGGATAGCACTGATCCACTACGGGTTTGATCTTGAATTTTTCTACCAATTGGAGCATTTGCAAAAAGTCCGCATCAGAACCCATGGTGCTCCCGATTAACTGGAGTTGATTCCAAAACAACTTGCGCGCTTCCAGTTGCCCCGGATTGCCACGCGTGGCGCCATAAAAAACGATCCGAGCACCCGGTTTGCACACCTCCATCAAATTGGAAAGCGTATCCCCTGAAGCCCCATCAATCACCAAATTCATTCCACCGGTTTGCTGAAGTGCTGCTGCACTCCAGTTCGCCTGGGTGTAATTGAAGCCCGCGGAAGCACCTTGGTCGATCGCCTGGGCTATTTTTTCAGGAGCACTACTACTTACAAATACCTTCGCTCCTAGCGCTAAGGCAAATTGTGCGGCAAATTGCGCTACGCCTCCTCCAATTCCAGTCACCAGCACCTGATCACCGACCTGAACTTGTCCTTTGACTACCAAGGCACGGTAAGCAGTAAGGCCTGCCAGTGGAAGTGCAGCCGCTTCTTCCCAATTCAAATGCATGGGCTTGGCATGAATTCGATCCGCGGGTACGGCGATGTATTCCGCCAGAGTACCATGACTTGGCATCCCCAAGATCTCAAATTCCTTGGCTTGAGCCTTTTCGTTGGATCCCCAATTTTTGGCGGCATTAATGATTACTTCATTTCCCAACAGAGAGGAATCTACTCCTGCACCTACTTCTTCCACGATTCCAGCCCCATCGGAACCCAACACTACCCCATCTTTCAAGTTGGGATACAAGCCTTTTCTGCACCATTCATCTCGGTGATTGAGTGCTGCTGCCTTTATTTTAATGAGAACCTCCCCTGGCCCACAAGCTGGCTTAGGAAGATCTAAAAGTTGAATTTTAGCCGCTTGCTTCCGCTGAAGTACAATTCCTTTCATCGAATTCACTTAAAATGGAGCGGGTTCGTCCCCTCCGGAAAATGCACTTTCAATATCCCCTTCGTTTGCTTTGCTGGAACGCAGAAGCGTCTGATCGGTATCAAAACCACTAACTCCAGAAGCCCCGGAAGTAAACTTGCGTGAATACCCAATCTCAGACGACTGAGAGGATGGAAAACCCATGCCTCCATCCAAATCTGTGAATTTGGTGTAGCGCCCGATAAATCGGAGTTTGATATTTTCCAAGGAACCATTTCTATGCTTGGCGATGATCACCTCTCCTACACCGGCAGTAGAGGCTCCCCCTTCGTCTTCGGTGATTCCATAATACTCAGGTCGGTAGAGGAACATCACCATATCTGCATCTTGCTCTATGGCTCCAGATTCTCGTAGATCCGATAGTTGAGGACGTTTATCTCCACCACGGGTTTCTACTGCTCTAGAAAGTTGGGACAAGGCAATCACCGGAATGCTCAACTCCTTAGCAATCTTCTTCAAGGCTCTAGAAATACTCGCAATTTCCTGTTCACGGTTGCCTCCAAATCCTCCCTTGGAATCACCTGACATCAATTGCAAGTAATCCACTACCACCATTTGGATGTCGTGTTGCGCCTTCAATTTTCTACACTTCGCACGCAATTCCAAAATGGATAATGCCGGGGTATCATCCACAAACAAAGGGGCTTTGGAAAGTTTGGCAGTTTTGTGAACCAACTGAGCCCATTCATGGTCCGCCAAGGTTCCTTTTTTGATTTTTTCAGAATCCAACTCCGCCTCAGAGGAAATCAATCGATTCACCAATTGTACGGATGACATTTCCAGAGAAAAAATGGCCACAGGTCTATTGTGATCTACGGCGGCATTACGCAATACGGAAAGGACAAAGGCTGTTTTACCCATCGCTGGACGTGCCGCAATGATGACTAAGTCAGATTTCTGCCATCCAGAGGTCACCCGATCCAAGGCGGTAAATCCGGAAGGAACACCCGTCAGGCCGTCTTTCTGATTTTTTCTGGCTTCCAACTCTGTCATTGCATCACGCAAGATGGAGCGCATGTCCGCGTAATTTTTACGGATATTCTTTTCGGAAATCTCAAAAAGAGAATGCTCCATCGAATCCAACAATTCAAATACGTCTGTAGTATCCTCAAAAGCATCTTTCTGGATGGTTGAAGCGATACGAATCAATTCACGTTTGATGGACTGCTCTGTAATGATGCGGGCATGGTATTCAATGTTGGCCGCAGAAGCTACCTTAGAGGTGAGTTCGGTGACATAAAAGGCTCCCCCAGCTACCTCCAAGGCTCCATTTTTCCGGAGTTGAGTGGTCACGGTCAATAAGTCGATGGGCTGACTTTCGGTAAACAAATCCAAAATAGCCTGAAAAATTACCTTGTGCGATTCCTTATAGAAACTCTCCACCTTTAAAATATCAATGACATTCGTCAAGGCATCTTTTTCCAACATCAAGGCTCCAAGTACGGCTTCTTCAAGTTCAATGGCTTGAGGAGGAACTTTACCTAAGTAGTTGGTAGGATTATCAAAAGAAGGCTTTTTACGGTAGCGACCAGCGGATGGGGTGTTTTCAGTCATGATTCAAATTTACCTGCTAGAAGGCAAGAGTTTTAAACAATTTTTCCCATAGTTATCAACAGGACAAAAGGGAAACTCTCTGAGAATCTTAGATCCAATTGTACCAACTACTTAGGCTACTAAAAACGTGGTTTCAATGAAATAGGGTATGCAATTGGAAAACAATTCTTTTTTGAAACACGCGCTGCGAGGTTTTTTGCCTAAGTTTGACTTAGTATAAAAACAAGGAATTAACTCTTATGAAACAGTATCATTTCATTGCTATCGGTGGCGCTGTCATGCATAACCTTGCTTTGGCCCTTTTGGAAAAAGGGTGCCAAGTAACGGGTAGCGACGATGAAATCTACGAACCTTCCAAAACTCGTCTTCAAAAAGCAGGCATTCTACCTGAAGCCCAAGGTTGGTTTCCAGAGAAAATCCACGCACAACTAGACGGCAT
Organism: uncultured Algoriphagus sp.; assembly: GCA_903952135.1. Taxonomy (GTDB): domain Bacteria; phylum Bacteroidota; class Bacteroidia; order Cytophagales; family Cyclobacteriaceae; genus Algoriphagus. The sequence continues at coordinate 1,207 of CAJBER010000126.1, read as the reverse complement.
CCTGCTGGGAATGCATGCGCGCATTGACAACCCAGAACTGCTCCGTGCTCAGGAATTGGGGATTCCAGTCTATTCCTTTCCCGAATTTATCTACAACCAAAGTCAAGATAAAAAAAGAGTAGTCATTGCAGGTAGCCATGGAAAAACCTCCATTACCTCCATGATTTTGCATGTTTTGAAGGATCAGGGCATGGACTTCGACTACTTGGTAGGTGCACAAATCGAAGGCTTCGACTTGATGGTTCGCCTATCGGATGCCCCCATCATTGTCATTGAAGGGGACGAATACCTTACCTCACCAATCGACCGTACCCCTAAGTTTTTTCATTACAAGCACGACATCCTTCTGGTCAGCGGCATCGCTTGGGACCATTTTAATGTGTTTCCAGATTTCGAGGACTATAAAAAGCAGTTTTCCATGCTCATGGACCGAACCCCAGCCTCGGGTAGCCTGATTTATTGCAGCGCGGATCCATTGGTCAAGGAAGCAGCAGAAAAGTCTCAGGACCAAGGACAAAAAATAGGCTACCAAGCCCACCCTTCTCAAATTCATGATGGAAAAACCAGCCTAATCACTTCAAAGGGTGAAGTGGAAATCGGGATTTTCGGAGAGCATAACCTGCAAAATCTTCAAGGCGCCCTTCATATTTGCGAAGCGCTAGGACTTTCACGAGAGAAATTCTATGCCTCCATCCAAGGTTTCAAGGGTGCGGCCAAGCGGCAAGAAATCATCGTGCAACACGAAACAGGAGTTCTTTACCGGGATTTTGCGCACGCACCCTCCAAACTCAAGGCAACGGTGAATGCCGTTAAAAATCAGTTTCCCAAGCGCCGATTGCTAGCCGTGCAGGAGCTTCACACCTACTCTTCCCTCAACAAAGCTTTCCTACCCAACTATGCGCACAGTATGGATGAAGCGGATACTGCAGTGATTTACCTCAATCCGCATGCGGTAGCCTTGAAAAAATTGGAACTGATGTCCGAAGAAATGCTCCGCGAAGGATTCAAACGAAAAGACCTGATTCTATTTACAGATAGTACCGCCTTGAGTGAGTACCTACTTGCGCAAGAATATACCGATACCAACCTCCTACTCATGAGTTCAGGAAATTACGACAACCTCAACCTCGAACCTCTCAAACAAAAATTTCTTTCCTATGCAGCTCAACCTTAAAAATTCAATCGCATTTTTTGATCTGGAGGCAAC
>CAJBER010000125.1 GCA_903952135.1 uncultured Algoriphagus sp. | reverse complement strand
TCCCGCTTTGCTGCGGGACGCCTAAGCCAACTGAGCTAATCCCCCATTTATACTTTCAAGATTCGAACCGATGACCTTCCCGCATGCTTGCGGGACGCCTAAGCCAACTGAGCTAATCCCCCATTTATACTTTCAAGATTCGAACCGATGACCTTCCCGCTTTGCTGCGGGACGCTTAGCCAACTGAGCTAATCCCCCATTTATATTTACAAGATTCGAACCGATGACCCTCCCGCATTGCTGCGGGACGCTCTAGCCAACTGAGCTAATCCCCCTAAAGAGTTTGCAAATATAGATTCTCCAAGTTTCCTTCCAAAGGATTTCTTTACTCCTGTGAATAATTTATTCGAGTAAGAATACTACGGCCAAGGGTCACTTCATCCGTAAACTCAAGTTCACCTCCCACAGGGATGCCTCGGGCAATACTTGTGATTTTTACACCGAGTGGAGTCAAGATTTTCCCCAAATAAAAAGAGGTGGTATCGCCTTCCATCGTTGCGGAAAGCGCCAAAATGATTTCTTTAATTTCACCCAACTTGACCCGAGAGACCAAACTTTCACAGGTCAATTCCTCAGGGCCAATGCCCTGCATAGGAGAGATGACTCCGCCGAGAACATGGTAGACTCCCTGGTATTGATTTGTGTTTTCGATGGCCAATACATCCCCAATATCCTCTACCACACAGACCATGGAGCGGTCTCTTTTATGACTTTGACATGTCGTGCAGAGTTCCTCATCTGCAAGTGCATGACAGGTTTTGCAGTAGGAGACCTCCGCTCGCATTCGTGTCAAGGCAAGTGATAAAGCCTCCGTATGCGCCTCATGCTGCTTAAGCAAATGCAAAGCCAAGCGAAGCGCAGTTTTTTTGCCAATGCCTGGAAGCCTGGAGATTTCCGTGACTGCGTCTTCGATTAATTTAGAGGGGAAGTTCACGTGGATTTTTTTTTAAAGAATTGCAGCCTGAATACCTTCGTCCAAAATGGCCTCACAGAGGGGCTTGAGTTCTGGCCTCGTTCCTTTCTTTACCGCACACTTTCCCTTGTAATGGATGATCAAGGTACACTGCTCTGCTTGTTCATGGGTATGCTCACAGACCTTCATGAGCACCTGAATAACATGTTCAAAGGTGTTCACATCGTCATTGAATACAACAAGGTCTAGCGCTTCCTGATCGATGAGTTCCTCGAGGAGGACTTCAATTTCTTCTACATGAGGAAGGGGTGAGCTGAACTGATTCATTTTGCAAAATTAAGAATAATGGGCAACTTAGCGAGCGACAGACGCTTACAATATGAATCCGCAACTCGTTTTAACAGTTATTTTAATTTATTTCGGGATACTTTTTTTCATTTCCTGGTTGACTACCCGAAAGTTAACTGGAGATACCTTTTTTACTGGAGACCGAAACTCCCATTGGTTTCTGGTTTCCTTTGGAATGATTGGTGCTTCTCTGTCTGGCGTCACCTTCATCTCCGTACCGGGCGAGGTAGGTAATTCTAACTTCTATTACTTCCAAGTTGTTTTGGGCTACACCCTGGGGTACTTTACCATTGCCAAGGTCTTATTGCCGCTCTACTACCGCCTGAATTTAGTATCTATTTACAGCTATTTGGAGGATCGATTTGGGTTTTGGTCTTACAAAACGGGGGCTTTTTTCTTTATTCTGTCGAGATCCCTAGGATCTTCACTTCGATTGTATCTCGTGGCCAGTGTGCTCCAATTGATCTTATTCGATGCCTTGGGTATTCCTTTTTGGGTTTCGGTGCTGATTACAGTAGGCCTCATTTGGCTCTATACTTATCGCGGAGGAATCAAGACGGTAGTCTGGACGGACACCTTTCAAACCACCTTTATGTTGGCCTCGGTGCTGATTACGATGGTATTGATTGGATCTGAATTGGAACTGAAAAGTTTGGGAGATTACGTCAGCCGAATAAGTGAGGACGAGCGTTCGACGATCTTCAATTGGGACTGGAAGGCAGGTACCAACTTCTTCAAGCAGTTTGTTTCTGGGGCATTCATCACCATCGTCATGACTGGTCTGGATCAGGACATGATGCAGAAAAACCTGACTTGCCGGACTCTGGGCGATGCACAAAAAAACATGTTTTGGTTTACCGTGATTTTGGTAGTGGTCAACCTGCTGTTTTTATCTCTTGGAGTGATGTTGTACTTGTATGCCGAAACTAAGGGAATTGCCATTCCTGCAAAGTCAGATGGCCTATTTCCACTTCTGGCTACGGAGCACTTTTCCGCCTTTGCAGGAATTGTTTTTGTGCTTGGGATCATCGCGGCGGCCTATTCAAGTGTGGATTCCACGCTGACTGCCTTGACCACTTCCTTTTGTTACGACTTTCTACAGATCGAACGGAATTATACCCCGGAACGCCGGCTTTTCATCCGTAAGCTCGTGCACGTTGGCTTTACGTTTCTGATGTTTTTACTCATTCTTGCCTTCTACTGGCTCAATGACCAAAGCGTGATCAATTCGGTATTTATTCTTGCCGGCTACACTTATGGCCCACTATTGGGGCTCTTTGGGTTTGGTTTGTTTACCAAGCATCAGGTAAAAGATGCCTGGGTTCCTGCCCTGGCTGTGCTCGCTCCTTCCCTGACATTTTTGATCACTTCCAATTCCCAAGAATGGCTTTGGGGTTATACCTTTGGCTTTGAGGCGCTGATTTTAAATGGAGGACTGATGTTTACAGGGCTTTACCTGCTTCGCAAAAAATCTAAGGATTAAGTTCTTTTTCAGGGCTCCAAAAGCGGGATTCAAAATCCAACACCTGATCGTTTTGAATGACCACGCCCTCTGCTTCGAGTAGGGTTTGCATGGCTGTAGGAGAAGAAAAATGATGCTTTCCCGTCAGGATTCCTTGTCTATTCACGACGCGATGGGCGGGCACATCAGGGAGAGCATGCGCAGCATTCATGGCATAGCCTACCATGCGCGCGCCGGACTTGAGTCCCAAGTAATGGGCTATCGCTCCATAACTTGTTACCCGGCCAGCAGGAATCTCCCGTACTACCTGGTATACCCAATCAAAGTAATTCCCCTTTTCGGAGCTCATAGTTCCAATCGATAAGTGCTTGGTTGATGGATTTTTTTACCTGGATCTCGGTCTGCTTCTCTCCGGACTTGATTGGAAATTGGTAGCGGATCAATAAGTTTTCTGTTCTTCGCTCCAAAATATTGAGTTGAGCACCTTCTTTGGTGACTACATCTGGATATTGCCCTAAAATCACTCGAAGTGAATCCTCAAGTTGGCTGAGGTGAATTTCATTTTTTGAGGTAATCTCGGCATCAAAAATGACCTGGTGGGTATTGTTTTTGGAGAAATTGACCACGTCTTCGGACAAGGCCATGGTATTGGGGATCAAAATGATTTCGCCAGCATCGTTTTTCAACACCAGATTGATCAAGGTAATGTCTCGAATAAAGCCGGTATGCCTTCCGATTTGAATCTTATCTCCGATTTCAAGTTGGTCCGAAAACATCATGATCAAGCCATTCACAATATTGGTGATGTAGTCCTTGGTAAGCAAGGCTAAGGCAGCAGCCACGATGGTGATACTGGTCAAAAATTCCAAAGGCTGGATTCCAAAGGCAAGCATCAGGGAAATAAGAACGGCAATCAGGTTGAGTAAAAACTCAATACGATCAATCCCAAGCATAAAGTTGGGCTGCACCTTGGTCTCTTCCCGCTGTTGCAGGTAAATCCGTAGCGTAATGATTCTCCCTAAGGAAAAAATCAAGTTTGCGCTCAAGAGGAAAATAAGGGCCCGGACAATGTGATTTAAGATTTCGTATTTCTCTAAAAATGGAGCGACTACGGTGTCTCCAGCATAGAAAATCTCTAAAATAACGAGGAGAATGAGTTTAAATGCAAAGTAGGTTTTGCGTACATTTTCCTTTACCCGGATACTGCTTTTGAGATGGTTCATGGTTCAATCGAAAAATTAACCCTATTTTAGCAAATATAGGAAGGATTTGACGGACTGATGAGCAGAAATCTAGTAATTACAGGAGCAGCAGGTGCCTTAGGTACTGCCGTAGTGGGGAAGTTTAAGCGGGAAGGCTACTACGTCATTGCCCTTGTACGTCCAGAGGCAAATGAGCAGTCCCCAGAAGCGGATGTCACCTACGAGGTAGATGTGACCGATGAAAAAGCAGTCCAAGAATTTGTATCTGAATACGAGGTTCAATTTGGGGATCTTGAAGCGATCGCCATGCTCGTAGGAGGCTATGCCTCAGGAGATTTGGAGACAAGCCGACAGCAGGATCTTTCGCAGCAAATCCAACTCAATTTTTTTAGTGCATTTACGGTGGCCACCGCCTTTCTCCCGCTACTAAAAAAGCAGCAACGGGGAGCTTTTCTTTTTGTAGGAGCTCGTACAGCCTTAGTGCCCAAAGAAGCAAAAGGAGCTGTTGCCTACGCCTTAAGTAAGCGCCTGGTCAATTCCTTGGCGGAGATTATTGCTGAGGAAGTAAAAGATACCGACATCCGTACCCATGTATTTGTACCGAGCATCTTGGACTCCGAAGCCAATCGATCCGCCATGCCCACCGCTGATTTTTCAAAATGGGTGAATCCTTCCGATATTGCGGAGGCAATGCACTATGCAGTCAATACCCCAGCATTAACCAACATGACCTTTACTCTCTATGGAGGAATTTAACTTTCAACCGAAAAAATGGATTCTAGCAGGAATTCTTGTCTGCTTACTAGGACTTCCAGCCTTTGCGCAAACGCCTGAACAGGAAGTTGAAGCAGTCATTCGCTCCCTGTTTGATGGGATGAAACAAAAAAATGCCGAACAGGTGGCTGCTGCTTTTTCTCCTGAGGGATTGATGCAAACCGTGCAGCAGAAGCCGGAAGGAACTACAGTTGGAAGCAATTCCGTGGCTGATTTTGTCAAACGAATTGCCGGTACCCCAGCAGGAACCATCTTAGATGAACGTATTCTCTCCTACCAAATCAAAGTGGATGGATCTATGGCTAGTGCATGGACACCCTATCAATTTTATGTAAACGATACCTTTTCCCACTGTGGGGTGAATTCCTTCCAGCTGGTGAAAATGTCCGAAGGATGGAAAATCGTCTACATCATCGATACCCGAAGAAAAGAACCTTGTCAAGAGTAATTTGTATGAATGAATTAAAAAGTGCAGTCTACCAGACTGCAATCAGCCAGTTAAAACAAAAAGAAGCCCTTCTAGCCGAAGAGCGTAAAAATATCATTGAAAGTATCCTCGAAGAGGAAAAAAATAGTGCAGGAGATAAATACGAGACGAGTCGGGAGACCATGACTCAAGATCTCAACTCCCTCGAAAAGCAAATCAAACAAAGCGGTTTGGACTTAGAAGAATTGTATCGACTCCAAACCATCAAAGATACGCCTCCAACCGTGCAGGAAGGGGCTCTGGTACAACTGGGAACCGAATGGTTTTTGTTGGCCGTCAGTGTGGGCCAAGTGAAAGTTGGGGATAAGTCGGTATTTTTGCTGAGCAAAAATTCTCCCCTTGGAGAGCTTTTAGTCGGTAAGAAAAAGGGTGAAGTGATTCAGTTTAGAGGGAAGTCCCAAACCATCACCGAAATTCATTAAGTAGGAAAATTCGAAGAGTCCAGTGGTTCTTGGTGGGCGAACTTGATTTTCAACTATTCAAATTTGCGAGCATATTGATAAGCTATTCGCAATAAATGAAGGCTTTCGTTTCACTTTTATTGATAATTCTATTTTTTTCTAGTAAAATTGAGAGTCAATTGCTTCAGAAATGATTTTTCCAATTTCCAACCTAGGCTTCAGTTTACGTTCACAGATCGGTGGAGGTATTGCTTGTGCTTTTGTCCC
>CAJBER010000124.1 GCA_903952135.1 uncultured Algoriphagus sp. | reverse complement strand
CCAATTGGACCCGCTGGACCAGTGAGCCCTATGGGGCCTTGAGCACCCATCAACCCCGTGGGACCTTGAGGGCCTGTGGCACCCGTGGCTCCTGCTGGACCCGCTGGACCTATCGGCCCGATGGGACCCTGTGGGCCTTGAGCACCTGTCAAACCAATTGAACCTTGTGGGCCCGTGGCACCAGCTGGACCAGTCTGGCCTGTTGGTCCAGTAGCACCCGTAGGTCCTTGTGGACCTGCAGGGCCAACAGGTCCTGTAATGCCTATGGGTCCTTGCGGTCCCGTGGCACCCGCAGGACCTGTTGACCCTACTGCAGCAATATTGCCACTGGTGGCAGCAAACAGTGCGTAAGGCACACTCAACAATTCGGTAGCCCCTACAATACTGTAATTGGTACCTCCCGTAATGTCTGTCTCCGTTTTGATAAAGTAAGGTCCCTTGCCCCAATCAATGGCAGTAAAATTACCAGAGAGCGTAGAGCCCCCTCCTATCTCCAAACTTACCAAGCCATTTGCATTCGTGCTTTTCGTATGGCGCTCTGCAAATACAGCGGGGCCATTGGGAGTGCCTTTTACAATCGAAATTTTAATTCCTACGGTACTCGATGCAACTACCAAATTGCTTGCATTACGAATAATGGCCTGATAACTCATCTTTTGTGGCGCCTGTGCCCATGCACCAGCAGCCATCAAAAAAATCAATGCTAATAGGAATATTTTTTTCATCTCTTCATAAGTTATTTTCAAAAAGTCACCTGTCTTGGCTCTTTTATCTTGTGTCTTGCTTCTATTTTTTTATTTCCTCAACAAATTCAGCATCCCTCTACGCGTCTCTCCCGTTTCTTTGACCGTGATGACCCAATAGTAGGTGCCGATAGGGAGATCTTTTCCTTTCCATTTTCCATCCCAGCGTTCATCAGGATTTTCTGTAGAAAAGACAAGCGCGCCACCTCGATCGTAGATCTGAATGCGTACCTGTTCAAAGAACCGCAGGGCAGGAACTCCCCAAGCGTCATTGGATCCATCTCCATTTGGAGTGAACGTATTTGGAATAACCAATGAACTGGATGATGGACGGATTCGAGTAACCTCAAAGAATTTCTCCAGGGTGTTGCCATCCCGATCGGTGACTTGAACAATTATTGAGAAACTCTTTCGGCCAGGGGCAGCATCTAAACTACTCCAAAACAAGTCATGACCTTTGATTTCAAACAATTCATTGTCATATCCTTTTCCATACAGGCGTATTTCATGCACATCATCAATGGGATCATCCACAAGAAATTCGCCTACCGCAATAAAAAACTGCTCAGCACTAACCGCAAAAGTAGCATTGCTTAAAATTAGATCTTTTGGTGGGGCTTTTGGCAACACCTGAACCCGCAACTGGGCTTCTATTTTGGATGGATTGGTAATAAATGTAGGAAGGATAAGACTTCCACTGAGGGTGTATAGGCCTCGTTTGAAAACATTCAGGGTGGATAGATTCCAATTGACTCCTACACGTACGTATTGCCCTTCTGTTGTTTGGATATTTACCGTAGTAGGCAAGCTTGGGATTTTGGACCAGGAAGTTTGGATAATCGCGACTTCCATAGCTCTTGAAACTTTCGCGATTTCGTAACGATGTTGTACACCTTGGGCTTTTATACCCGAAACTTCACTGTGTGTGGTATACACCACTTGACCAATACTAAAGGCTACAGAACCGCTAGATCCAATTATATCACCTCCTGCAGTATTTGCAGATTCTTGTCCAAAGGAAAAAATAGAGTTGCTGATTACTACTAAAAAACAAAATAGTAATTCAGTTCTCTGAATTTCTTTATTGATTCTTAGTGGTTTCAAAAAATTCACTATTATTTTTTTTATTATCCTTTTTAAAGATACTATTAATTTTTATCCATATAACATTTACATTTTTTATGAAATCATATATTTTATTTTTCTAACTAAATAAACCATGTACCACTAGCCTTCAATCATTCCATGGGTTTATTTAAACTGATTTGGTAGATAAATGCGAATCCAAACTGCTATTGAATTTACAATTGAAGTCTTCTAGATACCAACAACTTTCAGGCTATCCAGCGCTTGCAGTTTTCTAGCAGCTAGTGCTTCGGAATTAAACACAAAAAAAGGAGTTACAATAGCTGTAACTCCTTTAAATCCAATGAGACCTGCCTGTCGGCAGACAGGCATCCCATCCGTCTCGGCGGATTTTTCTTCTCGCAAAGACACGGAGACCTGCCTGTCGAGTTGGGTGCAATGGAGTTGTGGTCCGCTCGGTTTGGCTTCCGGAGGACTTGGCGGCTTGGCGACTTTGGAGCCTGCCCCGCAGAATTGCGGGTCCGCCGCGGCGGATTTTTTTTCTCGCAAAGACGCAGAGCCGCAAAGAAATAGTTGCCAATTCTTTGCGCCTTCCCTACTTTGCGAGCTGTTTTTTTTCTTTTTTCTTTTCGCAAAGACGTATAGACCTGCCTGCTGTAGGCAGGCGCAAAGAAATTATGGTCTGCTCGGTATGACTTCCGGAGGCCTTTGCGGCTTGGCGTCTTTGCGCGACCTTTAATTTTTTCTTCTCGCTAAGGCGCAGAGCCGGCCTATCGGCAGACCTACCTATCCGCCGCGGCGGACAGGCCGCAAAGCAATGAAGGATATTTAGGGCTTTCTGCATTGGGAAAATGCATTTTTTTGTACCAGAGCGGGGTAATTCCACCAAAAAACAAGCGGTGTCATCAGAAGAAAAGTGATTTTAAAATGGATAGCGACTGGTGGATTTGTAGCGGGTTAAGTTTTCCAGAAAAAAACACCTGGCAGGCTTTCAAAAACGAAAAGATTTAGCTGTACATTTAAATCAGCACAACTATCATTTATATGTCACAAAGTCGGAGAAAATTTTTGAGCATAGCTGCTCTTACATCAGGAGCAATGTCTCTATCAGGAAACCTATTTGCAGCGAATAGTTTGACGGAGGAAGAATATGATGTTCCCTCAAGTATAAGAGACTTGAAGCCCATGGTTGATGGGATTGTTCCGATATCCGTGGAGGAAAGAAAACAAAGAATTGCAAAGGCACAAGATTTAATGTCTAAGGAAAAAATCGATGCTATTTTTCTAGAAGGAACTGCTTCTTCATTTTATTTTACCAGCATGAGATGGGGACAAAGTGAAAGGCCTTTTGGGGTGGTTATTCCAGCCTCAGGTTCCATCGCTTATGTATG
>CAJBER010000123.1 GCA_903952135.1 uncultured Algoriphagus sp. | reverse complement strand
TGATATGTCTACTCCTAAGCTCCTAGCAGAAACAGATGCTAAGATGATCCAGAATTTAAATGTGTTGAGCTACTTCAAATATATCTTCTTGACCATCTTTGGTAAGGGGTTTGGAGATAGAATCAAATATTAATGTTTAAGCGATTTTCATTTCTTTTTTTGCCATGTTAAAAATAAGGCCATCCTCTATTTTTTTAGCATGGGTTTTTTGGGCAATTCCAAATTTATTGTTTTCCCAATCCTTACCTGCAAATCAAATTATATTCGAGGATTACTTGAGAAGAGGACAATTACTAGGAAAAATTCCTTCTTCAAGTTTTTTGATACGCCCTTTAATTAGTTCTGATTCAATAAAATCAGGAAACCTTCTTTATACTCAAACAATTCTAGAAAAAGACTCCACTCGGTTTTTTAGTACAGAGGTGAAATTTTTACCCATCAGTATAGGAAGCCAATTGGGTTCTGGAAATCCTTATCCCGAAGTGAGCAAGTTTATTCAAGCAAAAGGATACCAACAATGGATGTCTGCAGGCATTTATGGAAGTTTCGGTCCACTTTCTATTCAATTTCAACCTGAATTTATTTTTGCACAAAACAGAAATTATGATTTTGGATCTTCAAAAGAAGCAGGAATTGAATATGTGGAGATGTTTGGTCAGGGGTCTTACTCCAAACTACTTGCAGGTCAATCAAGCTTTCGATTGAATTATGGAGCCTTTTCTTTGGGTGCTTCAACCGAAAACATTTGGTGGGGTCCCGGACAGTACAATTCCTTGTTATTTTCGAGCAATGCCTTTGGATTTCAGCATTTAACCTTAAATACAAGAAAGCCTGCTAAAACATTTTTAGGGTCTTTTGAAGGGCAATTAATCTTAGGGAAATTAGAGAATTTTGCTCCCTTTATTCGGGATGGAAAGGAAGATTGGCGATACGTGAATGGAATTACGTTTTCCTATCATCCCAAATGGATTCCAGGATTATTTTTGGGAGCATCTCGTGTTTTTCAGCAATATAGTTCCTTCAATGACCAAAGTTTTGGCTATTATTTTCCGCTTTTTGAACCTTTTCAAAAAGTCAAGTTGATTGACCCGAATTCACCAAATTTTAATTCTACCCAATACGACGATCGCTTGCAAAGTCAACAATTGACCGGCTTTGCTCGATTAGTAATTCCCAAAGCTAAAGCTGAAGTTTATTTTGAATATGGAAGGCGAGATCATGCGGTAGATTGGAGAGAATTTTTGCTTAATCCCGAACATGCAAGGGCCTATTTACTTGGATTTAAGAAGCTGATTCCTCTACCTGATAATTCCTTTATACAAATTAATGGCGAGTTGCTTCAGCAAAAAGAGTCAATTAATAGGGATTTAAGGTATTTTATGGGAATGGGAGGAAGTTGGGCTTCTCATGGAATAAGACAAGGTTTTACTCATCAAGGGCAGATGTTGGGTCCTGGAATAGGACCAAGTAGTAATGTGCAAACTCTAGAAACCTCTTGGGTAAAAGGAATAAAAAAACTTGGTATACGTTGGGAGCGATTGAATCGACACCAAGATGTATTTACTCGAGTATTTAGTGTTCATTCTCAGAATGGCCGATGGGTTGATTATTCTACCCGTTTTTTAGCTGATTGGCAGTTCAATAATTTATTGGTGAGTAGCACTATGAATCTGGTTTATTCTTTAAATCCTCAATGGGCCATAAATAGAATAGGTACAAGAGAATTTCCAAATGGAAATAGGGGTTTTTCTTTGATTGGCCAATTGCAACTCATCTATTTGTTAAAAAAAAATAATCAATAAATAATGAAAATTACTGTTGTTGGTACCGGCTACGTTGGCCTTGTTTCAGGAGCTTGTTTTGCTGAAGTAGGAATTCAAGTTGTTTGTGTAGATGTAAATGAAGGCAAAATAGAGGGCTTAAGAAATGGGGTTTTGCCTATTTACGAGCCAGGATTGGAAGAAATAGTTAAACGGAATTATGCGTCTGGTAGGTTATCCTTTAGTACCCAACTAGGTGAAGCAATTCAAGGGGCCGAAGTAGTATTTATTGCTGTTGGTACTCCACCTGGTGAAGATGGTTCTGCTGATTTGCAGTATGTCTTGGCAGTAGCGAAGGAAATTGGAGAAAATATGTCTGATTACTTAGTGGTGGCAACCAAAAGTACAGTTCCTGTTACTACTGGTGCTAGAGTTCATGCTGTCATCCTAAATGCTCTTTCAAATCGAGGAGCAGCCATTCCGTTCTCAGTTGCCTCGAATCCAGAGTTTTTGAAGGAAGGTGCGGCAGTGGAAGACTTTTTGAAGCCGGATCGAATTGTAATTGGTGTCGAAGATGAGCGTGCTGAAACCATCATGAAACGCCTTTACAAGCCGTTTCAATTAAATGGAGATCGGATGATATTTATGGACATCCCCTCTGCTGAAATGACCAAATATGCGGCTAATGCCATGCTCGCTACTAAGATTTCGTTTATGAATGATATTGCAAATCTTTGTGAACGTGTTGGAGCAAATGCATCCATGGTAAGAAAGGGGATAGGCTCTGATCCTCGAATTGGTTCCAAATTTATTTATCCAGGGGTAGGCTATGGAGGTTCCTGCTTTCCTAAGGATGTAAAAGCAATAATTAATACGGCAAAGAATTTTGGATATGAACTTAAGGTTCTTCAAGCAGTAGAAGAGGTCAATGAAAATCAAAAGCAAGTAATTGTAGAAAAAGTAATTTCTCAGTTTGGCAAAGATCTGAATGGAATGACTTTTGCAATTTGGGGGCTTAGTTTTAAACCGAATACGGATGATTTGCGCGAAGCCCCTGCATTAGTAATAATTGAACAACTCCTTAAATTGGGAGCAAAGGTAAAAGGGTATGACCCGGTCGCAATGAAAGAGGCAGAACACATATACTTAGGTAATTCAATCACTTATGCACCCAATGCCTGTGATGCAGTGGTGGATGCGGATGCCTTGTTATTGATCACGGAGTGGTCTGAGTTTCGTCTGCCTAGTTGGGAGGTGATTTCCAAGTTAATGAAGCAAAAGGTTATCTTCGATGGACGAAACTTGTACGATCGTAAGTATTTAGAAGGATTAGGGTTTGTTTACTATGGTATGGGGGTTTAAGTCAGCTTTTTTATTGTTAAATAAGTCTTCATGAAAATCTTCCAATTAGTTCATTGATTATCTGTGGGTTATTTAATCAAAACTATTAATCAATGATCCTACTTGCGTCTGGTAAGCCCTTAACAATTACCCTGCTTCCTGCAAGCAAGCTTTTAACATTTTAACAATTTACACACAGTATGTCTACCAAAACCTACATCCCCTTTAAAGTCAAAGACATCTCCCTATCGGAGTGGGGAAGAAAAGAAATTCGTTTGGCAGAAGCCGAAATGCCAGGTTTGATGGCCCTTCGTGCTGAATTCGGTCCATCACAGCCCCTCAAAGGTGCGCGCGTGGCCGGCTGTCTTCACATGACCATCCAAACAGCAGTTCTGATCGAAACATTAGTTGCCCTAGGCGCTGAGGTAACCTGGTCTTCGTGCAACATTTTCTCTACCCAAGACCATGCTGCTGCGGCAATTGCTGCTGCTGGTATTCAGGTGTATGCTTGGAAGGGACAAACTGCCGAGGAATTTGACTGGTGCATCGAGCAAACGCTATTTTTCGGCGAAAGCCAGCAGCCCCTCAACATGATCCTAGACGATGGCGGTGACTTGACCAACATGGTCCTAGACCAATACCCTGACTTAGTGGCAGGAATCAGAGGTCTTTCTGAAGAAACCACCACTGGGGTACACCGTCTGTATGAGCGTATGAAAAGCGGCACACTTCCAATGCCTGCTATCAACGTAAACGACTCGGTAACCAAATCCAAGTTTGACAACAAGTACGGCTGTAAGGAATCTCTTGTAGATGCTATCCGTCGTGCAACCGACGTTATGATGGCTGGTAAAGTAGCTGTTGTGGCTGGATACGGCGACGTAGGAAAAGGCTCTGCAGCTTCACTTAAAGGTGCAGGTGCTCGTGTAATCGTCACTGAAATCGACCCGATCTGTGCGCTACAGGCTGCTATGGACGGCTTTGCAGTGAAGAAGATGGCCGATGCGATCCAGGAAGCTGATATCGTGGTAACAGCCACTGGTAACAAAGACATCATCTCTGGTGCTCACTTCAAGGCAATGAAGGACAAGGCGATTGTGTGTAATATTGGCCACTTTGACAACGAGATCGACATGGCTTGGTTGAACGGCAACTATGGCCACACGAAGAACGTGATCAAGCCACAGGTAGATATTTACGAGGTTGACGGTAAAGAGATCATCATCTTGGCGGAAGGCCGCTTGGTGAACTTGGGTTGCGCTACAGGTCACCCATCCTTTGTGATGTCCAACTCCTTCACCAACCAGACTTTGGCGCAGTTGGAACTGTGGGCCAACTACAAGAGCTATACTCCTGGCGTGTACGTACTTCCAAAGCACTTGGACGAGAAGGTTGCCTTCTTGCACTTGGCCAAATTGGGCGTACAACTAGACACCCTTTCTCAAGACCAAGCGCAGTACATCGGCGTGGAAGTGAAAGGGCCGTTTAAGCCGGAGTACTATAGATATTAAAGGCGAGCCTGCCTGCCAAAGGCAGGATGTTAATCGTTACAGGAACCATGAATAGGGCTGGGATGATTAGCTCCGAAGGAGTATGACAATTATCACCCCGTACGCCGCGGCGTGCGGGGTTAAAGTTTAGTAGTATTGTCAAGAGTCCCGAAGAGGACGATACTAGATAGTCACGCCCCTCAAGGGGGCTTTAAAAATCTACATAGCGCCCTAAACCCCCGGTTTCACCGGGGGTCATAAAAGTTGTCTCCGCTTCGCGGATCTTATTCTACTAAATAGTAAATCTTCAGTTAACCAATTAACCAGTTAACCGATTAAACCAAAAATCTTAGTTTTAATAAAAATTCTACTACATGCCTTACCTATTTACCTCAGAATCTGTCTCTGAGGGTCACCCAGATAAAATTGCGGATCAGATTTCCGACGCATTGATTGACAACTTTTTGGCTTTTGATCCTAGCTCCAAGGTAGCCTGCGAAACGCTTGTTACTACCGGCCAGGTAGTCCTTGCTGGAGAGGTTAAATCTGAAGTATACCTAGACGTGCAAAAAATCGCCCGCGAGGTGATCAACCAGATTGGTTATACCAAGAGTGAATACATGTTTGAAGGCAACTCTTGCGGGGTGCTTTCTGCTATCCACGAGCAGTCTGCGGATATCAACCAAGGAGTAGAACGTAAGAACCCAGAAGAGCAGGGTGCAGGCGACCAGGGCATGATGTTTGGCTATGCCACCAACGAAACAGAGAACTACATGCCGTTGGCATTGGACCTCTCACACCGCATTCTACTCGAACTAGCGGAATTGCGTAGAGAGAATAAGGACATGCCTTACCTACGTCCTGACTCCAAGTCTCAGGTGACGATTGAATACTCCGACGACAACGTGCCTCAGCGCATTGATGCGATCGTGGTATCTACCCAGCACGACGACTTTGACGAGGAAGGAAAGATGCTTGCCAAAATCAAATCCGACATCATCCATATCCTGATTCCACGCGTGAAGGCCAAATTGAAGCCTTCGCTACAAAAACTATTTACGGACCAGATCACCTACCACATCAACCCAACAGGCAAGTTTGTGATTGGTGGTCCTCACGGAGATACCGGACTTACCGGAAGAAAAATCATCGTAGATACCTACGGAGGTAAGGGAGCACACGGAGGAGGAGCCTTCTCTGGAAAAGATCCTTCGAAGGTAGACCGCTCTGCGGCTTACGCGACTCGCCACATTGCCAAAAACATGGTGGCAGCAGGCATTGCAGACGAGATCCTAGTTCAGGTATCCTATGCGATTGGCGTTGCCAAGCCGATGGGTATCTACATCAATACCTACGGCACTGCCAAGGTGAACTTGAGCGATGGAGAGATTGCGAAGAAGGTGGAAGACATCTTTGACATGCGTCCCTATGCCATCGAGCAGCGCTTGAAGTTGCGCACGCCGATCTACCTAGAAACTGCCGCTTACGGCCACATGGGTAGAGAGAGCGTGGTGGTAGAGAAAACCTTCACTTCCCCTTACCGTCCAGCGATTACCCAGAAGGTAGAGCTATTTACCTGGGAGAAGTTGGATTATGTGGATCAGGTGAAGAAGGAATTCGGAATTTAAGGGCTTTGTGAGCGTTAAGAGTTAAAAGCCTGCCGAAGGCAGGCAGGTTAAATGTTAATAATTCCTGCTAGAAAGTAATTTTAATTTTCAAAATCAAAAAGCGGTTGAAGGCTGTAGTCTTCGCCGCTTTTTTGGTTTAGGGGCTGCTCGTGATTTGCAATCAGGAGCATTTATCCTTGAATTTTTTGTATCGCCCCGCTGGGGCTCGTCTTTCTCTCATTTCATCTTTCCCCGGGTTATACCCGGGGTTATAATTATTACGCTCTTTCAGAGCTTTTTAATTCTGCTACAAATGAAAATGACCAGTCTTAAAATGAGTTTAAAACACCAACCCTTTGCGGCTTATGCGTCTTCGCGAGACTATTTTTTTTAATTAAAATTGGTTCAATCCGCCGAGGCGGGTTGTGGATCAATAGATGTCCTTTGAATTCCCTAGGTTTACCTGCCTCTGGCAAGTTCCACCTAGGGCTATTCAAGGTTTGATCCGCCTCGGCGGATCGATTAATAGACTTTTAGACTAGCAATTATTGTTGATCAGTTTTATTCCAGATCCTTTAAAAATAGAATCTGCGTTTCTTTTCCTTTTAAATCTGCGTGAAACTTTTTTATCAAATCCGTGTGGAAATTTTTCAATACAACCACTAATCGGCAGAAACCACCCATCCCTAAATTCCATTTGTATTTTCCCATTTAAGCCTTACTTTTGTCTGTGTTTTAATTTTTCCTTCAGTCACTGACTATGAGATTTTTAGCAAGGATTAATATTTTGCCCCGTTGGGTAATTCTCGCCCTAGACGCTTCCATACTTTTCTTTTCGATGGTGTTTGCGTACTTCGTGCGTTTCAACTTTGATTTGACACGCCTTATCCCCGAGCATGTATTGGGTGCCAGCCTTTCTTACACGGTAGGAGGGATCCTGGTGATGAACTATACGAAGACCTACGTGGGTATTGTGCGCCATACGGGTTTTCAAGATGGATTCAATGTCTTCAAGACCATCTTAATCAATTTCCTGCTCTTCTTCTTGCTTTATCTAGTGAAGGGAGAATACTTGAATGCGAACATGATTCCGCCTGTATCCGTGTTGATCATCGCGAGTTTAGCAGCCTTTTTCGCTTTGCTGTTTTACCGTCTTTTTGTCAAGCAAACCTTCATGTACCTGAAGCAGGGTTCGGAAACTGCTAACCTTCGCCCTACAGTGATTTATGGAGCGGGTGAGTCAGGCATGATTGCCTTGGAAGCCGCAAAGCGGGATGTCAAATCCAAATTGAATGTAGTGGCCTTCCTGGACGATGATCCGAAGAAGGAAGGTAAAAACATCGATGGGAAGCGCATCTACCGAGGAATCCATGCGCTTGAGGACTTGGTAGAAGAACTTGGGGTACAGGACCTGATCATCTCTGTAAAGGACCTATCTATCGCCCGTAAGAATGAAATCCTAGATACTTGTCTTCAGTTGAATATCAAAGTATCCAAGGTACTTCCCGTAGACCAATGGATCAATGGAGACATGAATGCGGGTGCTTTGCAAGAAATCCGCATTGAAGACTTGCTTAGCCGGGAGGAGATTGTGCTAGATAAGCACGAAATCGCCTACTACATCAAGGAAAAGATAGTACTAGTCACTGGAGCCGCTGGATCCATCGGTTCGGAACTCTGTCGCCAGATCGCCTTTTACAAGCCCAGTTTGCTGATTCTATTGGATGCAGCGGAGTCGCCCTTGTTTGATATACAGCAAGAGTTTAAGGAGCGCTACCCAAGTATTGCGATCAAGACGGTCTTGGCCGATGTACGCAATCGCAAGCGGCTCAATGAGATTTTTAAGGACAACCGTCCTCAGTTGGTATTCCATGCGGCGGCCTACAAGCACGTGCCCTTGATGGAGCACTACCCTGAGGAATCCATCCATACCAATGTGCTGGGCACCAAGAATATGGCAGACCTGTCTGCCTTCTACCAGGTAGAAAAGTTTGTGTTCGTCTCCACCGACAAGGCGGTAAACCCTACCAATGTGATGGGAGCAACCAAGCGTGCGGCAGAGATGTACGTGCAGTCTTTTAATGAGTACCTTGAGACCAACCATACGAAGTTCCATACCCGCTTCATCACCACCCGTTTTGGAAATGTCTTGGGTTCGAATGGATCTGTGGTGCCGCTCTTCAAGAAGCAGCTTGCAAATGGTGGTCCTCTGACCGTAACCCATCCCGACATCACCCGCTACTTTATGACCATCCCTGAAGCCTGCCAGTTGGTACTGGAAGCAGGGATCATGGGGAATGGAGGAGAAGTCTATGTCTTTGACATGGGCAGCCCGGTGAAGATTGTGGATTTAGCGAAGCGCATGATCGAGCTTTCTGGCAAAAAGGTGGGAGAGGACATTGAAATCCAGTTTACCGGCTTGCGAGAAGGGGAGAAGTTGTATGAAGAGCTATTGAATGACCACGAGCGGGTACAGATCACGCACCACCCGAAGATCATGATCGCGCAGGTGAGCCCAAATTCTTACCACAAGGTTCGTAACCAGATTGAGCTCTTTGCCGAGCTGATCGAGAAAAACAACGAATACGATATGGTCCGCCACCTGAAGGTGCTGGTACCGGAGTTTATTTCCAATTCCTCACGCTTCGAGACGCTGGATCGGGTGAATTAAAGGCTAAAGCCGTTAAAATCGTTAATAGCCTGCTGGCGCAGGCGAGTTAAAATTGTTAAAGCCATTGAACTAAAAGGGAAATTCGTTTCCCTTTTTTTATTTTAAATAAATCCCCCTTGCCCCCTTAAAAAGGGGGAGTCGCATCTTTGCTCGCGTAACTATTGAATTGAGAAGGAAAATCTTTTGGGGAAAT
>CAJBER010000122.1 GCA_903952135.1 uncultured Algoriphagus sp. | reverse complement strand
TTTTCCCCAACTAGCTGTTCCGTAAACTGAACAAATTCAGGATAGGTAAACCCTCCGTCTATAAGGGCTGAAGTAATGGGGTAGCTCACGGATTTCATGGATTCGAATTTGAGTTGCAACCTAAACCAGAGGAATTTGGTTCAGGAAGCAAGGGTATCTACTGAAAAAGTGAAGGCGATTTTTAGCGGACTGAAAGGATCATGGTTGATCAAAAGTAGAGACTCACCTCTGCTTTTACCTTGCGAATAGCCAAGGCAATGGGGTCATTTTGCCGGTCAAAGGATTGAGATAAAATTACTTTTGCCAAGTCTATACCCGTAGCTGAATCATTGAGTTGCTGCCGACTTACATTGATTCGAGAAATGACCTCCTCTACCGCGATTCGAACGGCATCCCAGGTATCCTCGGACACGTACACTTGCTGACTGGCATTGTGGTTAAACTCTTCCCGAATCTCTGAAATCAAATGGTGATGGAGATCATCTGCAGCATACTGGCCTGGGATGGCTCTGCGAATCACCTGGGCTGGGGTAATGCGCTCCAGCAGTAAACAAAGGCGTTCGGCTGCTTGCAGACGAATGGGAAGTACTACCTGCTGATTTTGTGATTTCAATTCCAATTTTAACTTCTCTTGCTCTTTGGAAAGAAAAGAAACAACAACCAAGTACATGCCATACAATACGGCGGCCGCTGGAAGTAAGATTTTCAAAAGTTCTAGTAGGTAGTCCATGTCCAAATTTTAATTCGAATATCTGTAATTCTTAATTGCTATAAAACTGCTTAATCGGCTAATTTTGTATACAAGATCCAATTTAATTCTTTACTAGTTGCTTTTAGCCCATGTTTATCCCCATCGAAATTACCCCCAAAGCAGCAACTGAAATCAAACACATCTTGGCTACCAAGAACATCCCAGAAGACTATTTTCTACGGGTGGGGGTGAAAGGTGGGGGTTGTGGCGGCATGTCTTATTCTCTTGGTTTTGATAAGGCTAAGCCTGAGGATCAGCAGTTTGACGTTTATGGAATACCCGTATTGATCGAAAAAAAACACTACATGTTCTTAATGGGTATGCAGATTGATTTCTTTGAGGGTGACGAGGCCCGGGGCTTTACCTTTATCAATCCTGACATTCCCAAGCGTCACGATCTTTGATTGCAAAAAACTGCAGCAACTCGCATTTAAAAATCCTCAAATCCAGGCTTCACCTGATCCCAGAAGGCATCTAGCGCGATTATTCTTGGTTTGAGAAAAGAGATGATTTTTGGCCAATCCTCCGTATCGAGTACATTCACCCCTTCTAGGACACATTCTATTTTGGAAGTGAATTGTCCCATCTCATTTTCTACATGCAACCTCCAGGTCCACTCTTCCTTCAGGCATCCTTCCAGGATTTTTTTGAGTTGCCCAAATTGATCGAGCAACAACTCCTGCATTTCTAGGTCTGCATGCCCCAATTCAATCCCAATGGAGGCAAATTCTCGCTCAGCGCGCATCCGGAAATAAACATCCTTTACCCCTGTCTTGTAATTAGGCCAATTGGTTCTTCGCCCATAAGCGTTTGGAACAGGCTTCATGTACTGTCCAAAAGCAATCCAAAATTCTGTTCGAATTTTCGAGAGTTCCGCTCGGGTATACATGGTTTACTTAGGAAAAATCTTCCGGATAGGAAATGGTCACTCCTGAAAAATCCATCAATCCACCGATGGCAGGCTGGTGTTTTTTGAGGGTGATTCGAATTTGACTTACTTGAGGAAAAGCGGCACG
>CAJBER010000121.1 GCA_903952135.1 uncultured Algoriphagus sp. | reverse complement strand
TGTTCGTTTTTGGCTTCGATGTGGTTGATGCCCCAGCTGTCTCGGCGAACGCTTACTTCTTGGCTAATTCCTACTAAGGATTGGTGATTTGCCGTGCTACAGGCCCAAAATAAGGTGGCGGTGAGTAGCAAGGCTCCCCATTTCGATATTCCCATGGTACTTGGTCAACTTGTTGACAGGAATATAGGTAAATCTGCTTTTTTATTTTCCATCCTCCGCTGTTTTTTGAAAATCCAGCCTTGCATTTGTTCTGTATCCTTGAAGTAAGAAGGTCTGCCTTCGCTCAAGATCTAGGAGAGTCAAAACTTGTCCCTAGGGCTTTTTTGATCCGAGGGCATCTGGGGTAGAATTAAAAATGAGAACAGATGAGATGAATGGAATTTCGGACAAACTAGTCGGTATTTTCCAGCTTCGATCAGCTTCGATTTAATTGAGATAGCTTATACCAGTAGAAAAATGCTTCAGGATTTGATTTTTTTAGTTTGTTTAATTTTGGCCAAAGCGGTTCTCCAATTGACCAATCCTTCATGATTTCGGGATCCTCGTATTTTTCGATCACGGCATTTTCGGATCGTAGAAGAACTGCCAGGTAGGCTGCTTTTGAAGCAGCGGTGATTGCTTTGTCGATGTAAAATGTTTCGGAGAAAATGAATCTAGAAACTCGTTGAATCCCTGTTTGCAATTCTTCGAAATTACCATTCCCTACACTTCCTCGACTAACTAGGCACAACGCGGTTTGGTAAATATCTTCAATAACTGCATCTACATTTTCTTTGGATCCTCGGTACTTAAGTTCACTTGCTGCAAATAGCGCGAAGGTAGTTTTTACCAACGCACAGTCTTCTACTATATCGATTAGATTTCCTACATCATAGAGCTGCTTAAGTATTTCCATACTCATGTTCGTTTTTCCTTTGAAGTAGGGAATGCCTGTGGTGTTAGGGGCAAAAGCAGTCAGCTTGTCTCCGAGTATATCTTCTTTTGAGGGCACTCGTACGCTGATTGGATTTCCTTCAGAAAGCAAGAATTTTGATTCAATTGGAATTTCCTCAATTTTTTGATAGTCCACCTTTTCAAAAATGATGTCAAGAAGGATGCTTTCTTCTTCGGCCAGTGTTTGGTGAATTGGCTTGTAAAAAAACTTGTAATGCGCTTTTTGGATGTTGGTTCCAGCTTTTCTTTCCTGGAGTTCAAATTTTGTAAACCCTTGATTTACAAGTAAATTTTCAAAATATTTTTCTAAATCTTGGGATTCTTTTTCTAGGATAATATCGATATCAATGGAAAGCCGTTTGGATGATTTTAGAATCAACATTAAAGCAGTTCCTCCTTTAAAGACAAAATCTAAATTTTGTTTTGCTAGTCCTTCAACTAAAAGTAGCGCTCGGATAACTTTCTCTACCAATATCTTATCAGCCTTTTTGTTTGCTGTAGCGGCCTTGGTTATCCAGTCAATAGTTAATGAATCTTTAGTTATCATTAGACTATTTTTTGGCAACAAAATGAGACTGCTGCCGATAGTTTGATATATCGTTTAAATAGGTTTCCAATTCTTGTTTTCTCCTCCTTCTACTGGCATATCTCACCATTTTACTTTCACTGAGGGCATACTTTTCAAATGCTTCAATAAAAATTCGATCCATTTCTGATCCTTGTTGCGCATCAAATAGGAGTGCATCACAAAAAATGTCCACCAAAATTTTCTCCAGTGTTGCTGTATTTGTCCCGTTAATTTCCTGGGTAGGTGACTCGGTGACGAGTAGTTTGACAATCCAGGGATCTTTCACGTCCGAAAGGTACCTTTGGATCAGCTCTGGCGATGGATCCAAATACACGGGCATGTTTTTGTCCTTTAGGAAGTAGAATAAACTTTCCATTCCTTCTTTTTCAACTTCAACCAAATTGTAAAATTTCCCAGGTTGTTGAAGCATGAACTCATTAATTACTGAGGTATCCCAGATGCAAATCTTAAGAAACGGAAACTCGGCTTTAAGTTTTCGGTAGATGGAAATTTGTTTGTTTGAAAGTGCGGGGAAATAGCTTTTCCCAAAGCCAAGTTTGAATTCTCCCCGTGAAACTCTTGTAATTACCCCTTCTTGAGCAAGTTTATAAATCCTCCAATTCACCGTAGTGGCATTGATTTTTTGGCCTTTTGAGGCATAGAAGTCCATTAATTCTGACTTGGAGAATTTTGGCTTGTTTAGGAAATGATTCCTAAGGTTTTCTGTATAAAGCGTTTCCTTTGAGATAGCAGTAGCGTTTTGGACAAATATAAAAAACTATAAAATGGCAACAAAATTGATTTGCTGCCGTAAATCAATAAAATATAACTTCGCTGTTGGATTTATTTTAAAGGAATTGTGCAGGGAAATAGCTAAGGAAAGAAAAAGTCTTTATTCGCACAGTTTATACGCCTAGTACCCCTCAAACGTTACGAATTGTTTGAGGGCTGAACTTCGAAATCAACTCATAGGAATTCAATAGTTTGCCCAAGCAAAAACCTGTCTCCTTAGTTGTGAATGAATTAAGTGTGAGGTCTTGAATTAAACCTATGTTCATGCTACTCCTGCTAACTTGGGAGGATCCCTCGGCATCTTTTTTTTGGGTTTGCCGTATACTGATTTTTTGGCCACAGGTTTGCAGGCTATCCTGGGCTGTATTTTTTATTTCACTTTTCTAGATAACCAGGCTGATAGTTTACCAAGGTTAGCTTAATCCCATATCGCTACCACATCCGGATTTAGCAGCAGCAGATTAAGTTTTTAAGCACGTAAAGTTCGGGGCTTATTTTTTATCAGAATGCCAAAAGCGCAGGCAATAAAATCCAAAATAGTTATGGATACCCAAATTGAAATTTATCAAGGAAGTGACGGACAAACTCAAATCGATGTAAAGTTTGATCAAGAAACTGTCTGGCTGAATCAAAGGCAGATAGCAGCCTTGTTTGGAAAAGATTCAGACACCATTGGTTTGCACTTGAGGAATATCTTCAAGGAACAGGAGTTGACAGAGAATTTAACTACCGAGGATTCCTCGGTAATTCAAAAAGAAGGTAGGCGATTGGTTAGGCGGAAGGTCAAATTCTACAACCTGGATGCGATAATTTCGGTAGGCTATCGAGTCAATTCCAAGCAAGGAACTCGATTTCGCCAATGGGCAACTAAGCGATTAAATGAATTTCTTGTTCAAGGTTATGCGATAAATGAAAAAAGGCTCGAACAAAAACACCAAGAAATCAAAACGCTAAAAGATGGAATCAGAATTCTAAGTAGAGTAATCGAGAAGAAAAGTGAAGATCAAAACTTAGCATGGTTGAATCACTTTGCCAAAGGCCTCGAACTACTAGATGATTACGATCATGAAAATTTGGATAAAAAAGGTTTAACAAATAAGCAGGCCTACTATCCAAGTTTATTGGACTACCAGATGGTGATAAGCTCCCTGAAATCCGAATTTGAATCTGGAGTTTTTGCCAAAGAAAAGGATGGAAGTTTCGAAAGTGCAATAGCACAAATCAGTAAAGGATTTGGGGATGAAGACTTTTACCCCACATTGGAACAAAAAGCTGCAACCCTCCTCTACTTAATAATTAAAAATCATGGTTTTGTAGACGGCAATAAGCGTATAGCGGCAGCATGTTTTCTATTATTTCTACAGAGAAATGACCTGCTTCAAAGGCAGAATGGAGAATTATTAATCAGCAATGATGCCTTAGCAGCTTTGACCTTATTTATCGCATCTAGCAAACCCGAGGAAATGGATACGGTAAAGAAATTGGCAGTTAGTGTATTAAATAGAAATCTAACTTGATTTCCGCAATCCTACTAGTGGCTTAATAGGAGTGTTTATCATTACGGATCGTAATCAGACGTTAGGCTACGGTCCACTGCTCACTTAATTGAACTTCAAGCTTTTAATTTTTAAACAATAACAAAACAAAAAGTTTTCAAAATGAAAACTTTTTAATATCTTTCACCTTTCAACCGCAAGCCTTGAAAAATATAATTGCATTAAAACATCTGGTCGCGTTTTACAAAAAGCATCCCAACTCAAAATCAAGCCTACAAACCTGGATTGCGGTAACCAAGCATGTGGATTGGCAAAAACCTTCGGATGTTTTACAAGATTTTCCGGATGCCGATCCAATAAAAAACAACCGGGTGGTGTTCAACATTGCGAGGAATAAGTACCGCTTAATTGTGCAACTGAGTTTCCCAAGGCAGTGGGTGTTTATCAAGTTTATTGGCACACATGCTGAATACGATCGAATAGACGCCGCTTCGGTGAATCAATACTAACAGAAAACCTTTAACCTTATGAAGTGGGATAAACTAATTACAACGGAGAAGGAATACGAGCAGGCTCTTGCACGACTTACCAAAATTTTCGAAGCAGACCCAATTAGTTCCGAAGGGATGGAGGCAGCACTGTTGGTGCTCTTAATCGAGCATTACGAAAAGGAGCATTACCCCATCTCGCTACCGGATCCGATTGCAGCAGTCAAGGAGACGATGGAAAGAAAGGGCCTGAAGGACAAGGATCTTATTCCCTTGATCGGTAGCAAAACTACGGTTAGCCTTGTTTTAACGAAGAAAAGAGGAATGACAATTGACATGATCCGAAATCTCGCGGAGGGCTTGAATTTGCCAGTCGAGCTCCTGATCCAACCCTATCAATTGGATGATCCACAAAAAACTGAGTTGAAATCTCAATCCAAAAAAAGGAAGCCGAATGTGGCTTCCCCAATTTTTTAAATAGCAAAGTTCCATCAGTAATTCAGCGTCAGGAGACCTGCTTACTTGGATAGTTTACGCTAAGTTGCTCCCTACGAAAGCAGGGCGTCCGTCTCCATCTCCACGAGGTAGCCGTCACCGATCAGGGTGGCCTGCACCAGGGTATTGGCAGGCTGAATTCCTGCAAAGCGCTGTCCATGGGCTCGGGAAATGGCCTCCCAATCGGATGCGCGCTGCACAAAAATCCGCGTGCGCACCACATCCTCGAGGCTGCCCCCAAGGGATCGAATCGCCCCCTCTACCTTATCAATGATGAAATGCATTTGCGCAGCAGGATCATCTCCTCCCATTTGAACTGATCCATGCGTGGCAGTAGTGCCAGATACCAAAATGTGATTTCCTTTTCGGACGGCCCGGCTGAAGCCTGCGATATCCTCCCAAATCGTGCCGCTCAGGGCTTTGATCCGCCCATCAGCTCCCTCTTGGGTGGGATACGGACTTGGCAGGCCGTCGATATGGTGGCTTAAATCTCCCGAAGCGGTCAGGAAGGGGGCCTTGCGGTACTCATCACCACAGTCCCCCGGGATTTTTTGTAGGCTACTCAAAGCAGTTTGGATGCTGGCTCGATCCGCTTCGTCCAATTGAATCGAAAACAACCCTTCGTTTTCAGCCAGGTGTTCACTTTTGCCCAAGCGTGCCCCAATGATCACCCCA
>CAJBER010000120.1 GCA_903952135.1 uncultured Algoriphagus sp. | reverse complement strand
GCAAAAAAACTGTGGTATATTTGCAGTTCTGTGCAAAGTTGTTTCCTAGTCCCTCTTAGCTCATGTTATACTTTAAGCAATTTCTACATCCTCAAAGCAGCGAATGGGTCGTTTTTATCCACGGCGCAGGGGGAAGTTCTGCGGTATGGCACAAGCAGTTGCGGGATTTTCAAAAGGACTTCAATCTACTCTTGATTGACTTAAGAGGCCATGGGAAGTCTACAGAAATGCCTCAGGCTATTTGGGAGAAACAGTATACCTTTGAAGTGGTGACTCGGGATATTTTGGAAGTATTGGATCACCTTCAGATTCCCCCGGCTCATTTTATGGGAGTATCCCTCGGTACGATTTTGGCTAGGCAACTGGCAGAGATGGCGCCTACTCGGGTTAAGTCATTGGTCATGGCAGGTGCAGTCACTCGGCTGACCGTTCAAAGTAGGGTATTGGTTTTTCTCGGGAATACCTTCAAGCGCATCATTCCTTACATGTGGCTGTACAAACTTTTTGCCTTTGTGATCATGCCTCGAAAGCAGCATGCTGAATCTCGAAACCTATTCATTCACGAGGCCCAAAAATTGTGTCAAAAGGAGTTTATCCGCTGGTTCAAATTAACCAAGGACATCAATCCGCTTTTGCGCTATTTCAAAGAAAAGGACTTGGGAATTCCTACGCTCTACGTGATGGGGGATCAGGACGTGATGTTTTTAGAGCCAGTCCGTAATTTAATTCAGTTTCATAAAAATTCCCTCCTCGAGGTCTTGAATCAATGTGGCCATGTGGTCAATGTGGAAAAGCCAGAAGAGTTTAACCAACTGTCGTTGGCCTTTATCAAAAACCAACAGTAACTGCTCCTTTTTGCGATGAAAAAACAAACCAAAATCTTTCTAGTTCTTGGCATTCTACTGCTTATTGCCTTAGCCTATTTTTACCCAAGACTTGGGAATCAAGGAGCAGGAACTGCCCCTGCGCCATCAGGTGAAAAAGGTGGCAATGGAGGCGAGCCTTTGGCTGTCAATGTAATCAAACTTAAAAAAGAGACCTTAAACAATCAGTTGCAGGTATCTGGAACGATTCTTCCGAATGAGTCGGTGGACATCAAGCCAGAGATCAGTGGTCTAGTGACCAAGGTCAACTTTAAGGAAGGACAGTATGTCACGAAAGGAACCCCTCTTTTGTACCTCAATGACAACGAATTGCAAGCCCAGTACCAGCGCTTGCAGTATACTCAAAAGTTGTTTCAAACCCAGGAATCGAGACAAAAGCAGCTTCTAGCCCGAGAGGCAATTAGCCAAGAAGAATACGATATTGTCCTCAACCAATACAATACGGCCCTTTCCGACATCAAGTTGGTACAGGCACAATTGGAAAAAACAGTGATTCGTGCTCCCTTCAATGGGAGATTAGGTCTTCGGCAAGTTTCCGAAGGAGCAGTAATCAATGCATCCAATATCATTGTAAGTATTGTCAACATCGATCCCATCAAATTGGAGTTTTCCATTCCAGAGCGTTATGCGGGAATGGTCACCGAAGGGTCCCCTATATTCTTTAGCAGTGAATCTTCTAAAGAAGAAGTGGAGGGTAAAGTTTATGCCTATGAGCCTCAAGTGGATGCAGCCACCCGGACCATCAAATTGCGCGCACAAAGTCCCAACAAAAGTGGAAAATACTTGCCGGGGATGTTTGTAAAGATTCGCTTTGTATTGGACGTTAAAGAAGATGCACTACTAGTTCCTGCGGAAGCAGTCATTCCTGAACTGTCCGGATACAAGGTATTCGTCGTTGGGGCTGATGGAAATGCAGAGCAGCGGATGATTGAAATTGGTACGCGAACAGACACGCAAGTGCAGGTGCTTTCAGGATTGGCTGAAGGAGATTTGGTGCTCACCACCGGGGTGATGCAAGTACGTCAAGGAATGCCGATCAAGCCCACACCAGTTAATTAAGCGGTCCTATGTCTAGTCTTTCAAGTATCAGTATCAAGCGGCCAGTATTGGCCATCGTGATGTCTCTGGTCATCCTGCTTTTTGGTGGGATAGGCATTTCGCTTTTGGGAGTACGAGAATATCCCTCTGTAGACCCTCCTGTCATCAATGTGAGCACCTCCTATGTGGGTGCAAACGCAGATGTAATTTTAGCCCAAATCACCGAACCCCTAGAAGAACAAATAAATGGAATCCAGGGAATCAAATCACTGACCTCCACCAGTGCGGATGGGCGAAGCAATATTACAGTAGAGTTTGAAGTAGGTGCAGACCTAGAAGCTGCTGCCAATGATGTGCGTGACAAGGTTTCTGGTGCGCAGCGTAGCCTTCCCCCTGATGCAGATCCTCCTGTAGTATCTAAGGCAGATGCTGACTCCCAGCCCATCGTTGGGGTCAATGTGAAAAGTGATCAACGCGACCTGCTTGAGCTTACAGAAATTGCGGATAACATATTCAAGGAGCGTCTTCAAACCATCCCTGGGGTAAGTAGGGTTCAGATTTGGGGCGAAAAAGAATATGCGATCCGCTTGCGTATGGATCCGTTGAAAATGGCTTCCTATGGAATTACTCCTATGGATGTGCTCAGCAAAATTCAATCTGAAAATGTGGAGCTTCCTTCAGGTCGAATTGAAGGGCAAAACATTGAGCTTTCTGTACGAACCAAAAGCCGCTTGAGTTCCCCTCAAGAGTTTGACCAATTGATCATTAAAGAAAGTGAAACCAACATTGTTCGCTTTCAGGATATCGGTACTGCAGAGCTCTCGGCCTTAAATGAAAAAACTTTACTTCGCAGAGATGGGGTTCCCATGGTTGCGGTGGTATTGGTTCCACTTCCTGGATCAAACAACATTGAAATTGCGGATGAGTTTTACAAGCGATTGGAGTTTATCAAAAAGGACTTACCCGCTGATGTCGGGGTAGAAGTAGGCTTTGATGGGACGGAATACATTCGCCAGTCGATTTCCGAAGTGGAAGAGACGATCATTACCGCATTTATCCTCGTAGTTGCCATTATCTTTCTATTTTTGAGAGATTGGCGCACCACCTTTATTCCGGTAGTGACGATTCCTATCTCGCTGATCGGTGTATTTTTTATCATGTATTTGATGGATTTTTCCATCAACGTCCTTACACTTTTGGGTATTGTGCTCTCGATTGGTTTGGTGGTCGATGACGCCATTGTGGTCTTGGAGAATATCTATGGCCGAATAGAAAAAGGAGAAAAACCGATGGAAGCTGCTGCCAAAGGATCTGAGGAGATCTTCTTTGCGGTAATCGCAACTACCATCGCCTTAGCGGCGGTATTCTTGCCTGTAATTTTCCTTACAGGTACGACGGGGAGACTATTTCGTGAGTTTGGAATTGTAGTGGCTGGGTCTGTCTTGATTTCTGCATTTGTGGCCCTTACAATGACCCCGATGCTCAGCGCGCGCATGTTGAAAAACCGGGAAAAGCAGAATGCTTTTTATCGATTCACGGAACCCTTCTTTGTCAACATGAACCTGTTCTATGAGCGAACACTCACCCAATTCATGAAGGTGAGATGGATTTCTTTTCCGATCATCGGAGTCAT
>CAJBER010000119.1 GCA_903952135.1 uncultured Algoriphagus sp. | reverse complement strand
GTTTCTTGTGTTTGCGTTCAATAGGTTAAGACCCAAAGTAGATGCTAAGCTAGTAGCCACATAATTTTTATCCTGTACCAATACCTGGCCACCGATGAAGTTTTCAAAGCTGTTGAAATAGGCATAAGCATCGATCAACAATTTGTTAGCAAACAAACCTTTGTAGCCCAATTCATAAGATCTAACGGTTTCAGGTTTGAATTCGCTAGGCTTGAAAGCTACTAGCTTGTCCTTAGCTGCAGCAGCAGCGTTTGCAGGCACCAATTGTGCGGCAATCACAGGAACGATGCTAGGTACCAAGGCAGCAATGGCTGCAGGGGCCTGAGCTGCTGGAATTAATCCTGCTACAACTTGCTGAGTAATGATTGAGGTAGCCTGAGTGATCGCCAACTGTGTAGCCTGTGCAATAGATGCTTGATACACTGGTGAAGATGGTTGAGTACCAGCCAAAACTGCACCACCGAAGCTAGTAACCGTAGCTAGTGAATACACTGGGTTTCCAGAGAAGTTATACTTACTTCTGAAAAGTGGAAGACCACCAATCAATCTTGCTTGAGGAGTCACAAGGTCAATGTATTGATCTTGTGTCGTTGGCAGACGGAAACCAGTCTGGTAAGAAGCTCTGAAGTTGTGAGTTCCTGCAGAATAAACACCTGATACTCTAGGGGACAACTGTCCTTTGAAGTTTTCGTTCTTATCGTAACGCGCAGAAGCAGTCAATCTAAACTTATCATTGAACATCGACTTAGCACCTTGTACATAAGCGCCGTGCTCTTTGATTGTAAATTCATCACCGTTTTCGTCAGTTGCGAAAAGGGTTTTGTCAGAGTTTAGCTGGTAAGTTCTGAAGTTTGCACCTACAACGAAATCAGCCCACTTGATGTTTGTAAACTGGTAAGAACCTTCTACGTGGTATAAGTTGGTTTTATCCACAAACTTAGCACCTACACCTTGAGCATTGCCTGGAATAGGACGACCAGTTACAGCGGTTTTAGCAGCATCAAATGCAGCAGTTCCAGGTAGCAATCGACCCTGATCAGCAAATGCTCTAGCAGCATCGTGAGCCAAAGCATTGTCTAAGCCTCTAGCTCTAGCTTGAGCAAATGCACCTACGTACTGAGGGAACCAAGTACTGCTAGGCTTCCATGCTTCGTTAATTCCTTGTGCAGCAATACCTACTGCGAAAGCATCACCGGAACGCTCTTGAGTAGTATATGCTCTCAAGAACCAGTTTGCACCTTTCAATTCTGCTTTGTATTGACCTAACTTGAAGTTAGCAATGGAATAACGGTCAGCACCGGTATACACCGTAGTACCAAAACCATAATTACCTTGAATAATCGCTTCCACACGGTCATTGATTCTGTAATGCAATGCTGCATTCAATTTCAAAGACTTGGTGCCGTAATCAGCCAAATCAGATTCTCTGTAACCAGTTCTGGATACGAAAGTCTGTGGAATTAGCGGAAGTAATGCAGCTGGTAAAGCACCTGCAGTCACCATGCTCTGAGCGATGGAATTCATGTTTACGTTGGTTTCATCCCCGTAAACGTTAACTCCATTATAAGCTGGGTTGGAGATTCGATCTCCTTTGTTGATTCTAGAAGCATTCAACAATGATTGGTCACGGAAATCATTTGCTTGCCAGTCATCTGCCTTCAGATACTGTACATTGACTTTGAAAGCCAACTTATCGTTGATTGCTTTTGCATAACGTGCACTAAAGTCATAGAATCCAGTACCTGGGGTAGTTCTATCTTGCTGATCCATCAAACCTGTCCGTACACTTGCAGATAGGCCTTGGTATTGGAAAGGATTCTTTGAATTCATCAATAGGATACCATTGATTGCATTTGGTCCATAAAGTGCAGAAGCCGCACCTGGAAGCAATTCAACGCTTTCCAAATCCAATTCAGAGATACCTACAATGTTACCTACAGAGAAGTTAAGACCAGGAGCTTGGTTGTCCATACCATCAATCATTTGTACCGTTCTTACGTTACCGTTGGCGTTGAAACCTCTGGTGTTGAAAGACTTAAAGGTCAAAGACTGGGTGCTCATTTCTACACCTTTCATGTTGTTCAACGCGTCGTAAAAACTCGCTTGAGGCACATCGCGAATTGCGATAATGTCCATTTTTTCAACAGAAACTGGAGATTTAAGAATACTTTCTTCTACTCGAGATGCCGATACCACGACTTCTTGTCCTAAAATAGAAGCTTCGGCTAATTCAACCGAAAGGTTGGAGATTCCTCCTGTAATTTCGACTTCTTTCGTTCCGAAACCAACCATAGAGAACACCAAAGTAAATGGAGGTTCTTGGTTTACGTTCAAGGTAAACTTACCGGATAGGTCAGTAATTGTTCCAATTACTTTTCCTTTCACGAGGATGTTTACCCCTACCAACGTTTCCTTCGTGTCAGCATCAGTGACCGTACCGGAGATGGTAGTCTGAGCTAGTGCTACAGATGTTCCTAAAGCAAGGAATACAACCGCTGAAAGCACTGAACTCCAGATTTTTCTGGTAAAATTTTTCATAGGCTAATTTTGTAAAATAGTTAAGATGGTTTTTGAATTAAGGTGAATCCAATCCAATTATTCGAAATTTATGGGAAAATGGTAATTTTCTATCGTTTTTGAGTAAAAAAAAATAGAGAACAGATTCCTTCAATTTTAAATAATTTTCAAAAAAGCGGCTTTTAATTAAAATAATAAAATTATAAAGCGATTATTTTGAAAATACACTGAATAAATGGTTGTTGTATTGACAATATATCAATCTGGAAATAAGTTGAAAAGCAGGGCTGGGTAGCTTAGAATAAGTCCAATTGTAGGGAAATTAGACCGTTATAGGCTTTTCTTGTTTTCTTCATTGACGTGCTTTACCAAGCGATCACACAGGTCTTTGATTTCCTCTGACATGTACTCATCTCCCGTGCTATTTAAAATGGTTTGTGCCATTCCGCCAAGGATATCGATGTAGAATCGTTTCATTTCTACTACAGACATCTCATCGGTCCACAAGTCAATTCGAAGGGTGGAGTGGTTGAGATTATCCCAAACATTCAAACTGATGCTTTTAGTGGATTCAGCGCCTTCTCCTTCTTTATCCGAAGCATCCCAATGAATAGCCTTGGGAAGGTTGGTCTCATCCAATTCAATTTGAAAGTTGATTTCTGATTTTTTCATACGATTTAGTAAACTAGTTTTTCTACTTATTAAATAAAGGATTAATCAAAGGTCATTTCCGGAATTTCACCTTTCACGATTAATTTACCTGCTGTTTTAGCCTTAATTTCTTCCACTGTGATTCCTGGAGCACGTTCCAAAAGCACAAATCCTCCTTCAGGATCAATTTCCAAAACTGCTAGATCCGTGACAATTTTTTTAACACAACGGATACCCGTAAGGGGTAGGGAACAGGTAGGTAATAACTTAGATTGTCCATCTTTCGAACAATGCTGCATGGCAACGATAATGTGCTTGGCTGAAGCCACTAAATCCATTGCGCCACCCATGCCTTTCACCATTTTCCCTGGAATCTTCCAATTGGCAATGTCTCCATGTTCAGAAACTTCCATAGCCCCCAGGATTGTTAAATGCACATGTCCCCCTCGAATCATGGCAAAGGATTGAGCCGAATCAAAAATTGCGGAACCAGGTAGCATACTGATCGTTTGCTTACCTGCATTGATTAAATCTGGATCTACATCCGCTTCTTTTGGAAAGGGGCCAATTCCCAACAAGCCATTTTCGGATTGTAGCACTACGTCCAAATGTGAAGGAATGTAATTGGCCACCAGGGTAGGGATTCCAATGCCTAGATTGATGTATTGCCCATGCTCTACTTCTTTGGCAATTCGTTTGGCTATTTGTTCTTTAGTTAACATTGGGTTTGAAAAGTTTAGGTTGGAGAATTGATTCGCTTAGAGGTTGGTACACATCAAGGCGTAACCGTTCGCTGTTCAATTCGTTTTTCATACTTTTCTCCTTGAAAAATACGCTGCACATAGATTCCTGGCGTATGAATTGCATTTGGATCTAAGCTTCCTAGTGGCACCAATTCCTCTACTTCAGCAATGGTGATTTTTCCAGCGGTAGCCATCATGGGATTGAAATTGCGAGCAGTACCTTTAAAAATCAAATTTCCTGCTGTATCGCCTTTCCAAGCTTTGACAAGCGCGAAATCAGCAGTTAATGCAGTTTCCATCAAGTACAACTTCCCATTAAACTCACGTATTTCTTTGCCCACGGCAACTTCCGTACCTACACCTGCTGGCGTAAAGAAGGCAGGAATCCCAGCTCCACCTGCACGTATCCGTTCCGCCAAAGTTCCTTGAGGAACTAGCTCCACTTCCAATTCGCCTGATAAAAGCTGTCGCTCAAACTCATCGTTTTCACCCACATAGCTTGAAATCATTTTCTTCACCATGCGCTTTTGAAGAAATAGTCCAATCCCAAAATCATCTACCCCAGCATTGTTGGAAACGATGGTAAGGTCTCGAACTTCTTTTTTAAGTAGTGCGGCTATACAGTTTTCAGGAATTCCACTCAATCCAAAGCCTCCCATCATGAGCATGGCTCCATTGGAAATATCCGCTACTGCCTCTTCTGCATTTTTTACGGTTTTTAAAATCATAGCTATTGGGTTTATAGAATAAATATAGCGCGTTCACGGTCTACCACCAACTGATTTTTAAGAGCATCCAAACTTTCGAATTTTTTCTCTTCACGTAAAAACTCCTGGAAATAAACTCGGAGTTCTTGCCCATACAAGTCTCCCTCAAAATCAATCAAATGAGCTTCTATAGTCTTTTTTTGACCGTCAACTGTGGGTCGATCACCGATATTCAAAATGGCTTTGTATCGAATTGAATTTACTTCTGCATGTACCGCGTAGGCGCCATCGCGTGGGAGCAACTTGTAATCTTCAGCGATTTGAATGTTGGCAGTTGGAAATCCTAAAGAACGTCCTATTTGCTGACCTTTCACCACTTGACCGCTTAGGTCATAGGGCCTTCCCAGGTATTTGTTGGCTGTAGAAATATCACCTTGGGCAAGGGCTGTTCGAATCTTGGTGCTCGACACGCCCAAGTCGTCTACATCCTGTCTTGAAATCTCCTCAATAGCAAAACCAAATAGATGACTATGGCTTTGTAGGTACTCAAAGCTTCCTTCTCTATTTTTCCCAAACTTATGGTCGTACCCGATGACCAAGGTTTTAGTCTGAATTTTATCCACCAATATGTCTCGGATAAATTCCTCTGAACTCATCTGCGATAATTCCTTGGTGAAAGGAAGTATAATCAAGTGGTCTACACCCATTTCTTCCAAAAGCTTTACTTTCTCTGAGAGTGTAGTCAGTAGTCGAAGACTTTTATCTTCGGGTTGGAGAATTAGGCGAGGATGCGGCCAGTAGGTAAGGAGCACGGTTTCTCCTTGCTTTCGGGTGGCTAGCTCTTGAAGTCTGCGGAGAATTTTCTGATGACCCAAATGCACCCCATCGAAGGTTCCAGAGGTGACTACGGAAAAGTGGGGGGGATGAAAATCAGTGAGTTGTTGATAGATTTTCATTGGGCCTGGATTTAATTTCTTCTACCAAATCGGAAACCTCCTTTGCATTTTTTAAGGAATAGGTTCCAATTCGTGTTCGACACAAGGACTTCAAGTAAGCACCTACACCTAGACTTACTCCTAGATCACGCGCCAAACTTCGGATATAAGTTCCTTTGGAACAGCTGATTCGAAAATCGACCTCTCCATTTTCAAATCGGCAAATTTCAAATTCCCGAACCTCCACTTGTCTTGGGTTCATTTGAACTTCGATTCCCAATCGTGCAGAAGCATAGACCCGTTTGCCATCCACCTTAATTGCGGAATGCATGGGGGGAATCTGTAAAATGGTGCCGGTAAGTTGTAAAACTGCTGCTTGGACCTGTTCCAAAGTGATGGAAGAGGGATCTGCTACAGGAATAATGGGCTTTTCAAGGTCAAATGATTCCGTGGTAGCACCAAGGACAAATGTTCCGGTATATTCCTTCTCTTGCCCCATGAACCCGTCTATTTGCTTGGTCATTTTACCAGCGCAAACAATCAGCAACCCTGTAGCCAAGGGATCAAGTGTACCTGCATGGCCCACTTTTTTGATGCGTAAGGCATTTCTGACTTTTTTAACCACATCGAAGGAAGTCCATTCCAAAGGTTTGTTGATCAGAAAAACTTCTCCGTAAGCTTCTTGCTGCATGGGAATGAGGTAGCCTTAGCTGAGAATGTAAAAATTAGGATTTGGATGACTTGGCAAAAATGGCGTAGAACTCAAGTACAAACCCAGCTAGGGTAATAATTGGTCCTAGCGTTAAGCCCATAAATCCGTTGCCATGTGGAGTAGCATCCATCCCCATGATTACAAAACCTAACACGATTAGTCCCAAACCTAGAAATAGGAAGAGGTAATTTTTTTTGGAAAAGGGAAAAGAGGTATTGCTCATGGATTAATAGAGTTCGTCCAAGGACATGTTTAAGTATTTATTGACAGCACGCAAGGTACTAAATCCGGACAGTAGACCACCCATGATTGTTAATGCAGCAAATAGTAGAAGCATAAGCTCAGTATTTTGTAAGGCCGCAAAACCCTCGATATTTCCTTTGGTGTATTCCAATAGTCCAAATAGAATAGAAGAGGCTAAAACCCCGGCTAAAACTCCAAAAATGAAGGCTCTAATCAGAAATGGCTTTCGGATAAATCCTCGAGTTGCTCCTACCAGTTGCATGGATCGTATCAAAAAGCGTTGGGAAAATAGAGCCAATCGAATCGTATTATTGATAAGCATGATCACCGTCACAATGAGGATCAGAATAAATCCTCCCATGATTAGCGATACTTTAAAGAGGTTATTATTGATTGAATCTACCAAATCAGT
>CAJBER010000118.1 GCA_903952135.1 uncultured Algoriphagus sp. | reverse complement strand
AGATCTTTCAGGTATTCCGCTACCGTTTCGATTTGGAGGAGCATGCCTTTGGCCGCAAGGAAAGTATGCAACCCATTTAAAATACTGATTTTTCGTTGAGAATAGGGTAGAAGGGACTCAGTCAGCAATACTCCTTTACAATCTTTAAATGGGAGTTTGGACAGGGATTCCGCATTTCCCTCAATCCCCCAAAAAAGGTAGGGTTCTACCTGTACCGTGTAGGGAGTAGCCGAATCTTGGAGTTGCTTGGGAAATCCAGGGACAATCCGATCTACCAATGTATTGTGAAAGGTGCACTTTTGATCTAGCCAAAGCAGAAAATTGGTGGATAATTGGAATTCTTCAGCTTTTCGATGAATTAACTTCTTTAATAGATCCCCATTGTTGGGGATTAATTCGCAAGGAAGGAGAACTGTCTCCAATTCCGGTGCTTGTTCATATCGAGTGTAAAGCCATTGTGTGATTCTCCCTACAAAGGAGCCTGGAGTTTTCTGCGTTTGGTCTTCATTTTTCCATTCCAAACCTGCTTCGGTGACATTGGAAATCAGCCAACGTAATTCGGGTTCAAGTGCCAGGGAAATGAATTGATCGTAATCATGGGGAAGTCGGAGGCCATCCGAAATGCAGGAAATAGACTGAGTTTTTTCAATTTTTTCGCCTTCCTCTATTCCAGCAACATACACCGAATAGTCATAATTTTGCTCCCGTAGCCCTTGAAGAGTTGTGCTGTCCGTACTTTGAACAAGACAAACGTGTAGGGAATTTCCTTTTTGATTCAGTTCCTGTATCATGGGCTCAATAAAACCACGGAGGAAATTTCCTGTTCCAAATTGGAGAACCTGTATCGAATGACTATTCATTTTTTGTTAGTTTAACTTTTCAATTTAAACACTAAAATTTATGGCAGCCTACATACTTGTTGAAGTAGCTATTCATTCCCCCTTGTTGTATGAAAAATACAAAGAAAAGACCCCTGCTAGTCTGCAAGCTTTTGAAGGGAAATTTGTGCTTAGAGGCATGCCAGTAGAGGCTTTGGAAGGTACCTGGGATCACGATCGACTCGTTTTATTGGAGTTTCCAAACCGGGAGAAGGCCTTGGCCTGGTATCATTCTGCCGCCTATCAAGAAGCCAAACAAATCCGTGATAAGGCATCTACAGCCCGATTTTTGTTGATCGGAGAATAACCTAGCATGTAGTGTGAAGGTTGAAATTTTGCACATCTAGTTTTAAAGAGAAACTCCTCTTTTCCAAGGGATGAAATCAAAGTTTCGTTTTTCTTCTGCCTTAGTTTGAGTTTTTCCACTTGCAACCTCAATCAACAGATCCAATAGCTTTTCTCCAGCAGTCTCTGGTGTGTCCTCTCCAGAAATAATGGTTCCCGCATTGAAATCGATTATATCCGGCATTTTTTCAGCCAACTTGGTATTGGAGGAGACCTTGATTACAGGACTGATGGGATTACCTGTTGGGGTACCCAAGCCGGTGGTGAAAAGAATCAAGTTAGCTCCACTACCAGCCAATGCTGTGGTACTTTCTACATCATTGCCTGGGGTACACAAGAGATTTAGACCGGTAGTTTTGATGTATTCTGGATAATCCAAGACATCGGAAATGGTGGAAGTGCCGCCTTTTTTCGCAGCTCCACAAGATTTGATGGCATCGGTCAGCAAGCCATCCTTGATATTGCCTGGACTAGGATTTTTGTCAAATCCACTTCCTACCCGCTTGGCGGAGGCATTGTAGGTTTCCATCAAGTGAATAAATTTTTCCGCCAATTCTTGACTTTGGCATCTGTTAATCAACTCCTGCTCTGCTCCACACAGCTCGGGAAACTCGGATAAAATGGCTGTGCCACCCAGTGCAACGATCAAATCGGACACCTGTCCGAGCGTTGGATTCGCTGAAATCCCAGAAAACCCATCGGAACCACCACATTCAAGGCCAATTACGAGTTTGCTTAGCGGTGCCGGTTCTCGGAAGCAGCGATTGGCTATGTGCAATCCTTCCACAGTTTTTTGAACTGCCTTTGAAAGCAAATTGTGAGTCGTGCCTTCTTGTTGTTGCTCACAAATAAACACGGGCTTTTGGCAATTTAGTAGGGCAAGCTTCTCCTGTAGAATAGAAACCTGTGCATTTTGACAGCCTAGGCTGAGAACTGTGGCTCCTGCGACATTGGGATGATGAATGTATCCTGCCAGTAAGCCACAAAGAGCGTCTGCATCGTCTCGAGTACCTCCACATCCCAGGGTATGGGTCAAAAATCGAATTCCATCTACTTGTGGAAATATTCGTTCATTTTCCCAAGAGGAAGAAGTTTCCTGTAGTGGAGTCATGCTGTCTTCTATCCCTGCTAGAAGCTGCTTGATTTGACGTTCATAGGGATTGACCTGTGCAAATCCAAGTGCATTCTCAAAAGCGTCTTGGAGGAGTTTGATGTTCGTGTTTTCGCAAAAAACCATTGGGAGCACCAACCAGTAATTGGCAGTTCCGACTTGCCCATCTTCCCGCTTAAATCCTAAAAATGTTTGGGAACTCCACTTCGTTACATCGGGCGCCTTTCTTGGTCTCGTCGCTTCTCCCAACTGGTATTTTTGAGTTTTATGACGAATATTTCCTACGGTGAGGGCAGCACCTGTTGCTATACTTTGCGTGACTTCGGCTACTACGGTGCCATACATGAAGATTTCATCGCCAGGCTGAAAGTTTTGAAGTGCAAATTTATGTTTCGCTGGAACGTGTTCACGGATTTGAAGTTGGTACTGTCCTAGTTCAACCTGCTCACCCGGAGCAAGATCAGAGAGGGCAACACCCACATTGTCCAAAGAATCTAATAAAAGAGAGGTGTTATTCATCGCAATTATTTCTTATTTTGGTCAAATTAGATAAAAATTTAATTCTTCTATGAAGAAAATTGTGACCATCGGTGAAGTTATGCTTCGCCTTAGTCCTCCTGGGAATCAACGTTTTTTCCAAACGAATCAATTCGACCTTGAATTTGGAGGTTCGGAATCGAATGTAGCCGCTGCATTGGCCTATTGGGGTTTGGAGGTAAGTCATTTAACTGCATTTCCAGATCATGAAATCGGTTGGGCAGCTGCAGGCAAGCTTCGAAAATACGGAATTGATACCCGATTCATTAAGTTTATGCCAGGCCGAATGGGAGTTTATTTCCTGGAGCATGGTGCCATGCAACGAAGCTCACAAATAATTTATGACCGTGCCAACTCCGCATTTTCACAGTTTACCGGGGAAGGAATAGATTGGGATTCCCTTCTAGATAATGTATCCTGTGTGCATTGGTCTGGAATTACCCCAGCACTTTCTCAGGGCTGTGCAGACTTTACTCTTCAGCTCCTGCTTCAAGCCAATAACCGGGGAATACTTGTCTGTGGTGATTTGAATTACAGAAGCAATTTGTGGCAGTATGGAAAAGCACCGCATGAGGTCATGCCGAAGTTGATGGAGCTAAGTCAAGTGATGATTGCCGGAA
Source organism: uncultured Algoriphagus sp. (assembly GCA_903952135.1). GTDB lineage: Bacteria > Bacteroidota > Bacteroidia > Cytophagales > Cyclobacteriaceae > Algoriphagus. The sequence continues at coordinate 1,032 of CAJBER010000118.1, read as the reverse complement.
CACGTGACTTTAATCAATGCTTGAAAGAAGATTTTGGATCTTTTCAAGAGGTAAAGCGAAAGATATTTGATCGATTTTCAAACCTTGAATATTTGGTCAAAACAGACCGTGTTTCGCATAGTTCTTCTTCCAATGGCTTTTCTGGAAGCATCTATACCAAGAAAAAAACCTATTCATCCAAGTCTTACGAATTGACCCATATTGTGGACCGTGTAGGGTCTGGTGATGCTTTTGCCGCCGGGTTGATTTATGGATTACTCTACCTGAAGCCCAAGGAAGCGATTGAATTTGCCGTAGCCGCCGGGGTATTAAAGCATAGTGTTCCTGGAGATGTATTGACCTGTACCCTTCAAGAAATTCAGGAGCTGGTGACCGGTGAGGGAGCGGGAAAAATTAAACGATGATGCGAAATCAAAGCCCTTTTATTCAACGAATGCATGCTGCTGGGATGATGCCTATTGTTTTTCACCCCGATGAAAAAGTATGTATTAAACTGGTTCAAGCAGCCTATGCCGGTGGGGTTCGCGTGATTGAACTGGTCAACCGGGGAAAAGAAGCGAAGGCCATTTTCCCCAAACTAAAACAAGTGGTGAGCCAACTCCCAGGAATGTCTTTAGGGGCGGGAACCATCTACCATCCTGTTGAAGCGGAGTATTTTCTAGATCAAGGAGCGGAGTTTATTGTCGCTCCTGTGATGAATCCAGCCTTAGGGGAGTATTGTGCCGGGGTAGGGATACCTTGGATTCCAGGATGCGGTACCGTATCAGAGGTCTTCTTTGCCCAGCAATTGGGCGCTGAGTTGGTCAAGCTCTATCCTGCCAACCTGTTGACGCCAGCATTTATTTCTGCGGTGCATGCTGTAATGCCTACGATTTCACTTATCCCTACTGGAGGAGTGGAGCCCACCTTAGAAAGTATCAAGCCTTGGTTTGATGCAGGAGCACTTTGTGTGGGAATGGGTTCGCAACTCTTTCGAAAAGAGGATATTGCGGCAGGAGATTTTTTGAAAATCCAACATAAAATCAAAGAAGT
>CAJBER010000117.1 GCA_903952135.1 uncultured Algoriphagus sp. | reverse complement strand
GGAGCCTACGATGCCAATACCATTGATGAAGATGCCTTGTTGTCCACGCTCTTGACCGAGATGGGTATTGCGCATCAGATCCATCCCTGGTCAGATCCCGTGGTGGATTGGTCTGCATTTACCCACGTGCTGATCAAGTCGACCTGGGACTATTTTGATTTTTATCCCGAATTTTTGGTTTGGTTGGACACTTTAGAAAGGCTTGGCGTGCAGGTGTTGAATGAGGTGCCTACGCTACGTTGGAACTCCTCCAAAACCTACCTGATGGAAATTGAGTCTCAAGGATTTCCTTGCATCGCGGGAAAAATCCTACCCAAAGGCAGTAAGCCAGTTCTGGATCAATTGCATTCCGAGTTGAACGCAGACAAATTGGTGGTCAAGCCTCTCGTCAGTGGGGGAGCAAAGAATACGCTCAAAGTGACGCGAGGGGCCGAGGTAGGAATGGAAGAAAAAATTGGAAATTTACTTCAGGAAGAAGATTTTTTGGTGCAGCCCTTCATTCCAGAAATTGTGCAGGTTGGGGAATACTCCCTTATTTTTTTCAATGAGAAACTCTCACATGCGGTACTCAAAACCCCTGCATCGGCTGATTTTCGGGTGCAGCATTATTACGGAGGAACCATCCAAACAATCATACCTAGCGAAACCCTACTTGCGTCTGGGCAGGCCTTGGTAGATCGCTTTGCCAAAAATACGCTCTATGCCCGAGTAGATGGCGTGGAGATCGATGGAGTTTTTCATTTGATGGAACTCGAGTTGATCGAGCCCTACCTGTTTTTAGGACTTTCCGACAAGGCAATACCCAATTACAAAGCCGCATTGCATAAACGGCTATTGGGACATTAAAAGAGTTTTAATTTTTATAAATTAATAAAGGGCTGGTAAGTTCCATGGGAAGATAATGCCACCGAAGTACATACAATATTTTGCTTCTTTTGTTGCGCATCTCCGGAGCGCACCTGTAATCGTGGTCTAATCTCTATTAACATATTGCTCCTCTGGAGCAATGCTTCCAATTAAATTAAATCTTGCTATTAGCATGTTGCCGCGTAACTCTGAGAGGCAGGGACCGCTGCAATCGATCTTTTGAATTAGAGGATTTAAACGCGTTATTTTTTGAAAATAACGCATTTAAACATGCCCTAGAAGGGCATAATATTAATAGAAAAACAACAAAACAATGTCAGGCGCGCTCCGGAGGTGCGCTATTTTGTGTTAAATCCAAGAGTTAGAATTTGGAATTAAGGTCTCTGAAATTGAGAGCAAAAGGGTCTTTGGCACCATGCTTAAAGGGAAGTTTTTGCCGCAGAAGTGTGGAGTGATTTAAAAAGACTTTCAACCCCTATTTCCAAAACTCAACCAATTTTTAATTTTTTTCGTAAACACACGTTCAATATATTTTTTCAAAAAATTAATTTTTTTTTCAAAATGGCAGATACTTTTTCTCAAATCTATATCCATCTCGTATTCTCAGTTAAAGGGAGGCAAAACGTAATCCATAAAACTTGGAGAGAGGAACTATTTAAATATGTTTCAGGAATAATTAATGGCAGAGACCAGAAGTTGTTTGCAATTGGAGGAATGCCCGATCATATTCACATCTTAATTAGTTTAAGGCCCAATTGTATGGTTTCCGAGTTAGTAAATTCAGTAAAAACCAATTCCTCCAAATGGATTAATTCAAAGGGATTTGTTAAAGGGAAATTTTTTTGGCAAGAAGGATATGGTGCTTTTTCTTATGGCCAATCACAGTTGGATCTTGTGATTCAATACATCAATAATCAAGAGCAGCACCATCAAAAAAGATCATTTAAGGAAGAATACATCGAATTGTTACAGCGATTTAATGTAAAGTTTGAGGAAAAATATCTTTTTGATTGGGTAGAATAACTTTAGCAATCGATAATTATGTTGTTTTGAAATCGTTAATTCAATTTTGGCTTTGAACCGATGCTCCGGAGGAGCGTTATGTTAATAGAAAGCATTAAACACGTGCTCTCAGAGCTTCGGAGGAGCGACATGTTTCTCTTTTAATTTCGCTCCTCTGGAGCTCTGGGTCAATTTTTATAACCTTTACTATTAACATGTTGCTCCTCCGGAGCAATCTCAAGTTTGGCTAATTTCTGGCATGAAAGATTTTGCTCCTTTGGAGCAATGACTCCAAGTTCAATCAATTGGGCTCAACCCAAATTTTACCGTTAGCCTCGATAGGACCAATCTCCTAGTGGGACAAAAATTTGGATAGTTAATTTCGGAAATCGTTTATTCAAATTTGGCTTTGAAACCATGCTCCGGAGGAGAAACATGTATTCCGTTTTTTCGTGACTCTTGCTTCTAATTCATTTCAAAGCACCCCTTTGGTGCTGGGCAACTGATTTAAGTTCCTAGGGTCTCGCTGCACGGCCATCTTGATGGCGCGGGCTAAGCCCTTGAATGCGGCTTCGATCTTGTGGTGTTCGTTGTCCCCCGTGATGCTGATGTTCAAGTTGCACTTGGCAGTATCCGAGAAGGATTTGAAGAAGTGGAAAAATAGTTCTGTAGGCATGTCGCCGACTTTTTCTCGGGAAAAACTTGCATCCCAGACACACCAAGGTCGACCTCCAAAATCGATGGCCACCTGTGCCAAAGCATCATCCATGGGAAGTAAAAATCCATAGCGATAGATTCCTTTTTTGTCACCCAGGGCCTTGGCATAGGCCTCGCCCAAGGCCAGCGCGGTATCTTCGATGGTGTGGTGCTCGTCGATGTGAAGGTCGCCCTTCACTTGAATGGATAAATCCGTACTTCCATGCTTGCCCAACTGCTCGAGCATGTGGTCGAAGAAATGCAGTCCTGTGGAGATGGAGCATGCTCCTGAACCATCCAAGTTCAACTCGATGGAAATATCCGTTTCAGAAGTTTTTCGGAGTACTGTGGCTTTTCGTGGAGGAAGTTTGAGGAAGGTGTAGATCTCGTCCCAGTCTTGCGTGGAAAAAACTGCATCCCCCTGATTTTCGCCGTAGAAAATAGCCTTTGCTCCTAGGTTTTGTGCGAGTTGAATGTCCGTGATCCGATCTCCAATGACATACGAATTGGCAAGATCGTAGTCATCTGATAGATAGGCGGTCAACATGCCTGTTCTCGGCTTGCGTGTGGGGGCCTGCTCGTGTTCAAAACTACGATCGATGTGGATGGCAGCAAAGTGCACGTTTTCCTGCTCCAAGGTTTTGAGCATTTTGTACTGTGCTGGCCAAAAAT
>CAJBER010000116.1 GCA_903952135.1 uncultured Algoriphagus sp. | reverse complement strand
GCTACCGTCTGTGCGTTGATGGGCATGGATTGCACCATCTACATGGGCGAACTAGACATCAAGCGTCAGCGGCCAAATGTGGAGCGCATGCGTATCCTTGGTGCCAAGGTAGTTCCTGCTGTATCGGGCTCAAAAACCCTAAAAGATGCCACCAACGAGGCTATGCGAGCTTGGATTGCGGATCCAGTGGGCACGCATTACATCATCGGTTCGGTGGTGGGCCCGCATCCCTATCCTGAGATGGTCGCTCGTTTTCAATCCGTCATCTCCGAAGAGATCAAATGGCAGTTGCTGGCGAAGGAAGGTAGAGAAAATCCGGATTTGGTAATTGCCTGCGTAGGTGGAGGATCCAATGCCGCGGGAGCATTTTACCATTACTACAATGAGCCTACAGTAAGACTGATCGCAGCGGAGGCAGCAGGCCTGGGAATTCATTCCGGGAAGTCTGCCGCTACCTCGGTACTGGGCACTCCTGGGATTTTGCATGGTTCCAAGACCTTGGTAATGCAAACCGAAGACGGCCAGGTGATTGAACCACATTCCATCTCGGCAGGATTGGATTACCCAGGAATCGGGCCAGTTCACGCACACCTGCATGCAGTGGGACGGGCGGAGTTTGTGGGTGTAGAAGATGAGGATGCGATGAAAGCAGGCATCTTGCTGAGCCGAACGGAGGGAATCATTCCTGCCATCGAAACAGCCCATGCCATCCATGCCTTGAATCAAATCTCGTTCAATCCAAATGACCTTATTGTCATCAATCTTTCCGGAAGGGGCGATAAGGATTTGGAAACCTACATCCAATGGGGAAATTATTAAAAGGTAGCGTTCGGAAGAATTGCTACTCAACCCTTTTCACAGAAGCATTGAACTTATGAATCGAATAGATTATTTATTTCAAACCAAAAAAGAGCGCGTGCTCTCCATCTACGTAACGGCAGGCTTCCCGAACCTAGAGGATACCTTACCCGTGATGGAAGCCATCCAAGCGGCTGGCGCAGACATCATTGAACTAGGAATTCCGTATTCTGATCCGATTGCAGACGGGCCGACCATTCAAGAAAGCAACGCGAGAGCCCTGGAAAATGGGATGAGCATCAAGGCCCTTTTCAGCCAATTGCTGGGTTTCCGTGCCAAAATCCATGTTCCCGTAATCCTTATGGGCTACCTCAATCCAATCATCCAGTTTGGCGTGGAGGAGTTTTGCAAAAAATGCAAGGAAGTAGGTGTGGATGGACTGATTCTACCGGACCTACCCATGAGCCAGTACCTAGAGGAGTACAAGGCCCTTTTTGAAGAGTATGGCTTGTTTATTAGTTTTCTTATTTCTCCTCAAACTTCCGAAAAGCGAATTCGAGAAGTGGATGAAAACTCTAGTGGCTTTATCTACATGGTGTCTTCCCATGCGATAACGGGCGCCAAGGCAGCGATTTCTAAGGAGCAGGAGGAGTACTTTGAGCGAGTAGCGAATATGAAACTAACCCATCCCCGCTTGATAGGATGTGGGATTTCGGATGCGGCCACCTTCCAACTCGCCTCCCAATACAGTCAGGGAGCGATTATCGGGTCGGCCTTTATCAAGCATATTTCCAATTCCACTGATTTAAAGAAGGATATCCAAATCTTTATCCAAGGGGTCTTAGCCCAGGAGTAGGCAAGGGAAGGATGCTACCCAATTGAAAACTGGAAGTTGCTGCTCCTGAAATTCATGCGTAACTTAGTTTCGAAAGTTGGACTAGCTATTTAAATCTTTTGCCTAGTTTCTTTTTTTTGAAATAGAGACAACAAAAGCAAGCAAAAAATAGTACTGAATTTCGCAACAGACAGGTGGTATTTTGAGTTGAAATCTTAGCTGACAAACTATCTTTAAGTAGCGTAGCGTACCCAGATTACCCAAAGAATTAAACCCAAATAAAATGATTGAAAAACCCAAAGCATGGGTCTTTTCGGACCCGAGATTAAAAGAAATGCGTCAGGACTATGCTGCCTACACCGAAGAGGATTTCCAGGTTTGGAAGATCCTGTTTGAGCGTCAGGTGCCACAGCTTCCCAAATCGGCTTCCAAGGCCTATTTGGAAGGAATGAAAACGGTGAAATTTACCGCAGACCGCATTGCAAATTTTGAGGAACTAAACGAGATCCTCCGCCAGACCACAGGATGGCAAGTAGAGGTAGTACCTGGATTGATAGACGATGACTTGTTTTTTGGTTTGCTGAGCAACAAGCGTTTTCCATCCTCTACCTGGCTTCGAAAAATGGAGCAGATTGATTACTTAGAGGAGCCCGACATGTTTCATGATGCCTTTGCCCACATGCCTTTACTGACCAATCAGCACTACGTGGACTTTTTGGAGAAGTTAAGTGCACTGGCCTTGAAGCATATCCAGGACCCCTGGGCCATTCAATTGATCAGCCGAATTTACTGGTTCACCATTGAATTTGGATTGATTCGAGAAGATGGCGAGCTCCGCGTGTATGGAGCGGGAATTCTGAGTTCAGCAGGGGAAACTACCTATGCGCTATCTTCTGAGCCAAGTCACTTCCCTTACGATGTCCGACAGATCATGTCGACCACCTATTGGAAAGACCACTTTCAGGATAAGTATTGGGTCATTGAAAATTACGAGCAGTTGTTTGCCTCACTTCCGGAAATAGAAATTGTTCTAAAGGAACTGATGCAGACGGAAAAAAAGAATTAAACGAGTAAAAAGGAGCCCATCTTGAAAGAGATGGGTTCTTCCTTAAATAAGTCCATGAAAGTAGTTTTAATCAAGTACAATGCCGGTAATGTGCAATCCGTCCTATATGCCTTAGAGCGCTTAGGGGTGGAGGCTGATCTCACGGATGAGGTAGAAAAAATCCGCGCTGCAGATCGAGTAATTTTCCCTGGTCAGGGAGAGGCGAGTTCTGCCATGGCCTACTTGAAAGAACGGAATTTGGACCAGGTGATCCGAGAGATCAAGCAACCTTTTTTGGGGGTCTGTTTGGGTTTGCAACTGCTCTGTACCCATTCTGAGGAGAATAATACGGAATGCTTGGGAATTTTTCCCGTAAAGGTTAAACGTTTCATCCCAAGTGTCAGTGGACAAGAAAAGGTCCCGCATGTAGGCTGGAATTCCCTCGAAAATCTGGTTGCCAATCCCTTATTTAAAGACTTGCCAGAGTCCAAGTTTATGTACTATGTGCATAGCTACTATGCCGAATTGGGCGTACATACCCTTGCGACCACTACCTACATTCATGACTTTACAGCCATATTGCATCGGGACAATTACTGGGCAATTCAAGCCCATCCCGAAAAAAGCAGTACCCTGGGGGAAAAGTTGTTGGAGAATTTCCTAGGCTTACCTTCTACTTAAATTCAATAAAACAAGGAGTTTTAGGTGGTTTATTCTACCGATTCCAACCACTAAAACCATGCACGTAATCCCCGCTATAGATTTGATTGGAGGCAAGTGTGTTCGCCTCAGCCAAGGAGACTACAGTCGTAAAACCGATTACCACGATGACCCATTGGAGATGGCCAAGCGCTTTGAAGGTGCGGGGCTGATTCGACTTCATTTGGTGGATTTGGATGGAGCTAAAGCCAAGAAAATCGTGAATGGAGACGTGTTGCAGCGTATTTGTTCAGGAACTCAATTGGCAGTGGATTTTGGAGGAGGCATACAAGCACAGGAGGAACTCGAAAAGGCATTTGACCTAGGTGCCCGACAAGTGACAGGAGGTAGTATTGCCGTACGGAATCCAAGTTTATTTGAGTCTTGGTTGGAAGCCTTTGGTGCGGATCGGATTATTCTAGGTGCCGATGCCAAGGATAAGAAAATTACCGTTGGGGGCTGGGAAGAGACCACTGCGCTGGAATTGATACCCTTCATTCAAGGATATTACCAAAAGGGTATACGTGAAGTGATCTGTACCGATGTGGCAAAAGATGGATTGCTGCAAGGACCTTCTTTTGGTTTGTATGCAGAAATCTTGCAAGAGTTGCCCGATTTAAAACTCATCGCCAGTGGGGGAGTGTCTTGCTTAAAGGACCTGGAGGACCTGCAAAAAATAGGCGTCTACGGGACTATTGTAGGCAAAGCCTATTACGAGGGGAAGGTGACTTTGGAGGATCTTGCCCAATTCCATGAAAATTAATAACCCTACAACATCACTCCAATCTACAACCACTTAACTTACCTATTTCTAACGCACCCATGCTAACCAAACGAATTATCCCTTGCCTCGACATTAAGGATGGCCGCACGGTCAAAGGGGTCAATTTTGTGGAGCTTCGAGATGCAGGAGACCCTGTGGCTTTGGCCAAACTCTATTCTGAGCAGGGTGCGGATGAACTCGTGTTCCTGGATATTACGGCCACCGTAGACAAGCGAAAAATCTTGGTGGATCTAGTGACTCAGGTGGCCAAGGAGGTTCGAATTCCCTTTACCGTAGGTGGAGGCATCGGATCGGTAGAAGATGTTTATGCCTTGCTAGCTGCAGGTGCAGATAAGATCTCCATCAACTCTGCAGCAGTGGCTCGGCCGGAACTTGTGGATGCCTTGGCACGGGAGTTTGGCTCACAATGTGTGGTGGTAGCCATTGACTCCAGGCAAATCGATGGAGCAGATTGGGTGCATACGCATGGAGGAAGAAAAGTGACTGCTTTGCAGACTATGGCTTGGGCGAAGGAACTAGCAGATCGAGGCGCGGGCGAGATTCTACTCACTTCCATGGATCATGACGGAACCAAGGGGGGATTTGCGCTTGAATTAACTGCCGCTATTTCAAGTGCTTTGCCTATTCCGGTCATTGCTTCTGGGGGTGCGGGAAGCATGCTGCATTTCAAAGACGTATTTACTCTTGGAAAAGCAGATGCAGCCTTGGCGGCAAGCATTTTCCACTTCAAGGAAATTGGAATTCCTGAATTGAAATCCTATTTGGAGAAGGAAGGGGTAGTAGTACGGAATTGAAATAGGTAAGGGAAATAGAGTGGAAATAAGGTAGAAATACATTGAAATAGAGTGGAAATAAGGTAGAAATACATTGAAATAGAGTGGAAATAAACTCCGCTTCGCTTCGTGAAATAGGATAGATTGACGAGTGGGATGACCTATTTCACCGAGCTTGCTCGGTTTATTTCAATTTATTTCCATTGTATTTCTTTTTAATAAGTTATTACAAGTGAATTAGTAGAAAAGATGAACATTGATTTCAAAAAAATGGAGGGTCTAATTCCAGCAGTGGTGCAGGATGCACTGAGCGGGAAAGT
>CAJBER010000115.1 GCA_903952135.1 uncultured Algoriphagus sp. | reverse complement strand
GATTTTCCTTTAAAGTAAAACTTCTTAATGAAGATTTAAAAAGGTTTATTATGAATATAGACTTAGAAGGGATAAGCTTCCAAATTGATGTTCCAAAGCCAAGGTAAAATGTAATAGACCATCAAGGTGAGTAAAATAATGGAAAGGATATTTAGCCAAAGACCAGCCTTAACCATGTCTTTTATTTTCAGGTAACCTGGACCGAAGACGACTGCATTAGGAGGAGTAGCTACAGGGAGCATAAAGGCACAACTCGCAGCGAGGGTGGCTCCAACCATCAGTCCAAAGGGGTGAACATCCAATTTAATCGCCACGGAGGCCAAAATAGGAAGGAGCATGGATGCAGTAGCGACATTGGAGGTAACCTCTGTGAGGAAATTGACTGCAGCAATGACGATCAGTAGGAGTACGAAGAAACCAACCCCTTCGATAAGGCTCAAATGTTGACCCACCCAATCTGAAAGACCAGTTTCTTTAAATCCTTCGGCCAAGGCAAGTCCACCTCCGAAAAGAATCAAAACGCCCCAAGGAATTTGTTCAGCAGTATTCCAATCTAGAATTCTTCCCTTTTCCCCATTTTTTCCAGAAGAGGGTAGGAGTAGAAGTAGGAGAACCCCAAGGAGGGCGATAATCGTATCGTCTAATGCTGGAATGTAGGGTGCTATTAAAAAACTACGTGTAATCCAACAAAAGCAAACCAATCCAAACACCGCCAGTACTGATTTCTCTTCATAGGTGATTTTACCCAAGGAAACTAGCTGGTCTTGGATAACCGACTTGGCCTCTGTTAGGTTGAATTTCTTTGGTAGCGGATTCCCAAAATTCACGAGGTAAAACCAGGCTATGGCGAGTAAAACCATCGAAAAAGGCAGTGCAAACAACATCCACTCGTTGAAATCAATGGTGAAGCTGTACAATTTTTCTACTACTGCGCGCAAGACATTGTTAGTGGGCGTTCCAATGAGGGTAGCCATACCACCAATGGAGGCAGCATAGGCGATACCTAACAGAATGTTTTTGGCCAAATGAGTCGATAATATCCCATTTTCATCGCCTAAATGGTGCTTGAACTGCCCTATGACAGCCAATCCAATGGGCAGCATCATCAAAGCTGTGGCAGAATTCGAAATCCACATAGATAAAAACCCAGTAGCGAGCATAAAACCCAGCACAATCCGTCTTAAATCTGTTCCTAATAAATTTATTATGTTAAGTGCAATCCGTTTGTGCAGGTTCCATTTTTCAATGGAAGTAGCCAATAAAAACCCACCCATATACAAAAGCACAGTTGGATCCATGTAATTATTCGATACCTGCTTGAGATTTAGAACACCAGCCAAAGGCAATACCATCAACGGAAGTAATGCAGTACCTGCAATAGGCACAGCTTCGGTAATCCACCAGATTGCCATCCAAAGCGTGAGACCTAGCATCAATTTTCCCTCGGGAGCGAGCCCTGGAGTTTCTATCAAATAATAAACGAGGAAAAAAGAGAGAGGTCCTGCGAAACGTCCGAATGTAGGCAACCAATTATTCATAGAGAAAGAAGTTCAAAGTGAGGTTCGAAATGATAAGGGTGAAAGCTACAGTAGGTTTATAGATTTTGTATGTGGGTAGTCAAGATCGAGTACCTAAGAGGTGCTATAGGCATCAACTCTAAGACTGTCTTTAGATCGTACCGATTGGTAGTAAGGACTGAGGATAGATACAGGTTTTAAACCTTTATTTAACATAATATAAATTATACAACATATAATACATCAATTTAAGCTCAAATGGGCTATTCTCTAGATTTGAGTACGCCAACGTAGTAATCAGGATCTATTAACAGTTCTTGAAGATCGCCTACCTCTAGTTTCTGCCAAGAGGTTTTCGCTTGAAGGCGAATTGCTTTCCCATTGAGCAGTACATCCACCGGCATGTCGAAATCTTTTACCGAATTGGTCCATCGGTATTGAATTTCCCCTCCCTGTTGATAGTATTCAAAAATTGGAATCCGTACATCCCTCAAATATTGATCAAATACTTTCTCCAAATTCCAACCTACCTGAGTGGAGATATACGATTCGACCTGCTGGGTAGTCACTGTTTGATGGTAGAATTCTTTATTTAACCCTCTCAAAATCAGTCTCCATTTGTCATCATCTTGAAGTAGTTGTCGAATCATATTCAGCAAATTACCTCCCTTGTAATACATGTCGCCAGAACCACGCTTATTGAGCCCATAGGTACCGATGATGGGTATATCATTGGCAATATTCATCCGTGTACCACGAACATAAGCTTGGCCGGCTTCTTTCCCGTAATGATAGTCCAAAAACAAGCTTTCTGAGTAATTGGTAAAGCTTTCGTGAATCCACATGTCCGCCACATCCTTGTAGGTAATGTTGTTGGCGAACCATTCGTGTCCCGCTTCGTGGATGATGATAAAGTCAAATTTCATTCCCCAGCCCGTACCACTGAGATCTCGGCCTCGATAGCCATTTTGGTAGCCATTGCCATACGTCACGGAACTCTGGTGTTCCATGCCCAAATAAGGTGCGTCGACCAACTTGAAGCCATCTTCATAAAACGGATACGGTCCAAACCAGTGCTCAAAGGCTTGCATCATGCGTCTGGCATCCTGAAAATGAACTTTTGCCTTCTCCAAATTCTCTCGCAACACGAAGTAATCCATGTCCAGCGTGCCTTTTTCGCCTGCATATTTCTCTCCAAAGGTGACGTAATCCCCCACATTGATATTCACTCCATAGTCATTGATCGGATTGACGACTTTCCAATGAAAGGTATCCGTGTCTTTCCCCACTTCAATTTCGACCAAACGGCCATTTGAAATGTCCATTAGCCCCTTGGGAACTGTCACGTGCATATCCAGGCTGTCCACCTCATCGGCTGGATGGTCCTTGACTGGCCACCAGATGCTGGATCCGATCCCTTGATTGGATGAAGCCACAAAAGGAAGCCCTTTACTATCTTTTTGCCAAGTAATCCCACCATCCCAAGGCGGACGAATCGCCTCCTTAGGAATGCCTTCGTAACTGATGTGCACTTGCTCGACTTTTCCGACTTCTTGTTTTTTGGTCAAAGTCACCCAGTGAACAGCACCTTCCCGGCGAAACGTAAGCGGCTCCCCTCCTTGTGTGATTGCTGTAATCTTCAGCGGTTCTTGTAAGTCTATCTGTAAAATGGTTGCATTACTTACTACTTCGTAAGTTATTATATTTGAACCTTTTATAGATTTATTTTTTGGGTCAATGTTGACCGTTAAATCGTAATGCTTGAGGTCCCACCAGGCTCGTTCTGGGGTAATGCTTCCCCGAAGGGTGTCCTCACGATTGGCTGTTTTTTGTGCCAATGCTGAAGAATTAAGCAACAAAGGCAGACCCACAAGGCTAAACGCGGCTAAACTTTTGAGTGTGTTTTTCATGGAATTCAGAAAATTCTAGGGATTTACCGTCCTCCTGGAGGGCAATGCGTTTTTAGAAATTGGGTAAATAAGGTACGCAGGTGTTGATTTGTGCCTTCTCCTTCATTAATGCCATGACTTCGGTTGGGGTACGGCATAACCGTAAATTGCTTGCCCTGCTTGATTAATTCATTGATCAGCATCTCCGCATTGGCGTAGTGAACATTGTCGTCACCCGTGCCATGGATGTATAACAGATTGCCTTGCAGGTTTTTGGCATGCGTGATGGGTGATCCTGCCACAAAATCTTCCAAGTTTTCTTGGGGCAATCCCATGTAGCGCTCCTGGTAGATGTTGTCGTAGGTCAACTGATTGGCCACTGCCGCCAAGGAAATGCCTGTTTGGAAGAGTCCAGGGTATTGGAAAAGTAGGTTTAACGTAGCGGAACCTCCCCCACTATGGCCCCAAACAGCCATTCGGGTAGGATCTACAAAAGGCCATTGACTGATCTGCTTGGCCGCTTCTGCTTGGTCAGAGATGTTTAAACGCCCAATTTTTCGGTAAATACTTTTACGCCAAGCCCGGCCTTTGGGTGCAGGAGTGCCCCGATTGTCAATGGAAATGTAGATATACCCATCGGCTGCCATATCACCTTCATAGTTGCGATTGCGCCCTACTCCATACGTATCTTTTACATTGGCACCCCAAGGTTCGGTATACACCATAAATAAGACAGGGTACTTCTTTGTGGGATCAAAATTCTTGGGTTTCACCATCCATCCGTCCATCTCTGTGCCGTCGGTTGTGTTGATTTTAAAGAATTCCACTGTTTTTGGACCCTGGTTAGCAGGCAATTTGGATGCGATGCTTTGACTGGCATCCAATGGCTGGTGCTTGGGAAGGCTGATCCATTCGCTAGCAGGCCGGGTATAACTGTTGGAAAACTGATGCATGGCATATCCGCCACTCGGTGAGACTACATAGCTATGCGTACCTTCCAATTCTAGAGGGGTGACGCGCTTTGGCTTCCCTTTTCCATCTAAACTAATCATGTAGAGGTACTTTTGAGTCGCATTATCTGGGGAAGCATGGAAATAGATTCGGTTTGCCTTTTCATCTACTTGCAATAGGTTGATGACATCATAAGCCCCAGTTGTCACTGGAGTTACTTTTCCATCTAGCCCGATTCGATACAAGTGTCTCCAACCGTCTTTTTCGCTAAACCATAGGAATTCCTTGCCTGCATTGATCCATTTAAACTCGTGTCTATAAGTGAGTCCGTAGGTATTTTCCCAGCTGGACAATACATCGATCCAGGTGTCATCCTGTTCCTCGAAAATGAGATTCGCCACATTAGTCGTTACGTTGACTCCTAAGATTTTGCTATGGTTTTGCTTGCGGTTGAGTTGCTGCACCAGCAGGAGCTCAGGTGAATTCCACTCCATACGAGGCAAGTAATGTTGCTGTGGATCTCCTGGAATATTGAGCCAGGTAGTCTGTTTGGTACTCAATTCGACCACTCCAATTTTTGCCGGTGATGGTGACTCTCCCACTTTGGGGTACTCTATAGGGATGATCTGGGAATAAATGGAATCCGTGGTATTGATCATGTAATAATCACGAATCTTGTTGGCATCGATTTGCCAAAACGAAATACGCTTCCCGTCAGGGCTCCATTGGAAGCCATCGCGACATCCAAACTCTTCCTCATAGGCCCAATCGAAAGTTCCGTTGATCAGCTTGCGGGTGCCATCGGTGGTTAAGGAAGTAATTTGACCAGAAGTCAAGTCTTGAACATACAAGTTAAATTCACTCACAAAAGCCACTTTAGAAGCATCTGGGCTGAATTTAGCGAAGCGTAAGGAACTTTCGGGAAGCTCCTCTCCTACTTGAGTTAATTTCCCAGTTGCAAGTTCATACACCCAGTAATCTCCCTGAGTTTGGAGACGCCACACTGCCTTGGTATTGGTGTAGACCAATACTTTCTGTTCATCAGCAGAAAATGCAAAGTCGGTAATGGAAAGGAGTGCTTGCCCTTTTGGGCTAAGTTGAGCCGTAGAAATCAACTTCTCTCCGACCGTATTGGGCAAGGAGTGTCGGAAAATCTCATTTTTTACGACCGAATAATAGGTATCTCCTTTTTTGTCCCATTTGATCTCCTGCGCAAAAGCAGTGAATCCAATTAGGAAAGTCATCAAGAAAGAAAGTAATCGAAAGGCTTTTTTCATGGGTTATGTTAATCGTGATTCTAAGTCAAATAGGTTAAAATAAATGGAGATTTCAAGGCTACTTCCCTAAAAGTTCATCCAATCTAATGCTGTAATCGTATTGCAGATCCTCGTG
>CAJBER010000114.1 GCA_903952135.1 uncultured Algoriphagus sp. | reverse complement strand
CCTGCAAATATCGGAATTATTTCGAATTCTAAAAATAGAATCCCATTTCTAGCCTATTCTTTGGCCAATGATTGAGAAATAATCCCTTGAAAATAACTAATAAACTCGGCTGGACTGAATACTCCCAAGTCTCCTTCCCCATGTTTTCGAACAGCCACCTTTCCTTCTTCCTGCTCTTTCTCCCCCACTATCAGCATGAAAGGCACTTTTTTCACTTCGGAATCACGAATCTTCCGCCCAATCTTCTCATCCCGGTTGTCAATTGTCCCCGTAATTCCAGCCTCATCCAAAACACCCTTCAATTCTTCCGCATAGGAAATAAATTTTTCGGAAATAGGTAGAATGTTGATTTGCTCCGGAGCAAGCCACAAAGGGAAATCTCCAGCACAGTGCTCAATAAGTACTGCTACAAAGCGCTCTAGAGAACCAAATGGTGCTCTGTGGATCATTACAGGCCGGTGTTTTTGGTTGTCCGAACCGATGTACTCCAATTGGAATCGATCCGGTAGTTGGTAATCGACCTGGATGGTACCCAACTGCCATTTTCTACCCAATGCATCCTTCACCATAAAGTCGAGTTTTGGGCCATAAAAGGCGGCTTCGCCCAACTCAGTGACGGTTTCCAATCCTTTTTCTGCGGAAGCCTCAATGATGGCCGCTTCTGCTTTGTCCCAGGCCTCATCCGAACCGATGTACTTCTGCTTGTTTTCTGGGTCACGCAAGGAAATCTGCGCAGTATATTCACTGAATCCCAAGGCCTTGAATACGTACAAGACCAAGTCAATTACCTTGATAAATTCCTCCTTCACCTGATCAGGACGGCAGAAGATGTGCGCATCATCCTGAGTAAACCCACGAACACGAGTCAACCCATGCAACTCCCCGCTTTGCTCGTAACGGTAAACGGTGCCAAACTCCGCATAGCGAATTGGCAAATCCTTGTAAGAACGTGGCTTGTATTTGTAGATCTCGCAGTGGTGCGGGCAATTCATCGGCTTCAACAAAAAGGACTCGCCTTCATGTGGCGTAGTAATGGGCTGAAATGAGTCTTTGCCGTACTTTTCGTAGTGTCCTGAGGTTTCGTAAAGTGCTTTGTGCCCGATATGCGGCGTGGTGACCTGCTGGTAGCCCGATTTATCCTGGGCTTTTTTCATGAAACCCACCAAGCGCTCACGTAATAAGGTGCCCTTAGGCAACCAAAGAGGCAGCCCCATGCCCACCTTTTCAGAGAAGGTAAACAATTCCAATTCACGACCCAGTTTACGGTGATCGCGCTTTTTAGCCTCTTCCAAAAGCGTCAAGTAATCTTTCAACTCCTGAGCCTTCGGGAAGGTCACCCCATAGATACGGGTGAGCATCTTGCGCTTCTCATCCCCTCTCCAATAGGCCCCAGCGATGTTGGTGAGCTTCACCGCTTTGATAAATCCAGTATTCGGAATGTGTGGTCCTCGGCAGAGGTCTGTAAAATTCCCCTGCTCGTAAAAGGTAATCGTGCCGTCTTCCAAGCCCTCCAAAAGGTCTAATTTGTATTCATCGCCCTTTTGTTGAAAATAGCCTACTGCATCTTTCTTGGAGATTTCCTTGCGGATATAGTCTGACTTGAGTCTTCCCAACTCAAGCATTTTGTTTTCAATTTTCTCTAGCTCCTCCCCGTCCAGCTTGTGGTCCCCAAAGTCTACATCGTAATAAAATCCGGTTTCAATCGATGGACCTATGCCCAACTTCACCCCTGGATACAAGGCTTCCAATGCCTCTGCCATCAAGTGCGCTGAGGAGTGCCAAAAGGTACTCTTGCCCTCGGTATCGTTCCAGGTAAGCAACTGCAAACTTGAATCTTCGGTAATGGGGCGGGTGGCATCCCAAACCTGTCCGTTAATCTTGGCTGCAAGTACATTCCGAGCCAAACCCTCGCTGATACTTGCAGCAATCTGTAGTCCGGTAATGCCTTGATCGTAATTCCTCACTGATCCATCAGGGAGGGTAATCTGAATTTGTTTGGTCATCGTATTTTTTTTACTGCCTATACAAACAGGCTGTGGATTAAGGTGCAAATATGCACAAAAGCGCGTCCTTATGGAAAAAATTGAGGTATAAAGGAGGAAAGAATCTTATAAAATTACCTGAGCACTGACTTTGATATGGAAAGGTCTAGCTTCTGGCATATCCAAATATGTCATACGGTGAAAGAAATCCACCCGGAAAAAACGAAAGATGTTTTCAATTCCATAGCCCAACTCTATGTAAGGAACCTTGGGATCCAATCGACCAAAGGAATCTAAAATCCTGCCATCAGGAGCCGTTTGTGGTAAATTGAAGAGATTTTGGTCTCGCACTGACCCCATCAACACGTTCGCATTGCCCACCATTCTCCACTTCAATTTCTTCACCAAAGGAATGGAATTGAATAAAAAACCTTCAAAGGATTGTCGGTAGCGAAGACTAACAAATCGATCAGAAGCAAACTCGTTGAAATTCATCGTATTGAAAGCTGCCGTGGTGTAAAACAAAGTTTCATTCCCCAAATGGTTCTTCAATAAAGGATAAGGTACCTCTCCCCAGATTTTCCCAGCATCTATTTCGTAGCGACCTACTCCCAAAAGCCCCAAATTGATGCGGTGATATACGTAGAAATTGAGTTTGGTGTAATCTAAGGATGATCCTAAGCTAGGAATACCTTTCGTGTAATTCAATTCCACAATGGGCCATTTGATCGATCCTAGGGAGGCACGGGTATTGTCATTGATTAGGATGATTTCATCCCGACCATAGCGGATACCTGCCCGAATTTCAGTGGCTTGGAAACTGGTTTTTAAGACCTTAGAACCCTGTTCATAGTAATAAAAATCAAAAAGCGGATCAAATTGACTCTTATTCAAACTTGAGGTGACCAGGAAGCCCTTGAAGAATTCCCGCTGGAAGGTAATCCGCTGGTTGGTCGAAACAAAAGGCCTACGTAGGGTTCCAAATCTACTCGCTGCTAGGAAGATTGAATTTCCTTCCAGGTTTTCCATCTCCAACCCTACCTGATCCAGTTCACGACCTACTCGGACTCCCAGTGTGGTCCAATGGCTTCTAGAAAGAATCAAGGTCGAGGCAAATTTGTATTTCCAACGTTGATCTTTCGTCCCATAGGCTCCGTATCCTTCCACTAGAAAGCGATTGGAAAAGGAATAGTTGGTCCGCATGCCAAATCCAAAACGAAGCCCTTCTACATTGTTGTAATTTCCAAACTCGGTCCAGGGACCTAAATCCAATTTCTTCACCGGTAAATACCCAGTAGCAAAAAACTTAAGTGATTCCGAATAAAAACGGATAATTGGAATTTTTTTGAGCGTATCCACCATCTGCAAGACTGCCAACTCCTCCTCGCTCAAAGGATCAGGCCGCCTATTTTTCCAGTAATCAGTTGAGACTTGACCAAAATCGGGTTTCAGCACCACCGCCTGGTCAAAAAAGGAGGTTTCCAAGGGCTGGTTGACCACAATGCTGTCTGTAGCAGTATAAAACTTAGCCAATAGCCCTGCTGAATTACCCGTCAGCTGGCCAATTTTAAGCAAAACACGAGTCTTGGAAGGCATCAAGGCTCCTGCAGTGGTAGCCACCAATTCTTGCTGGATTTTGATTCGCTCCACAAAGTTCAAATTGGCCGCTTTGGGAATGGTCAAATCGACCTGCTTGAGGGAATAATCTGACTTTTTGATCCAAATCGTGCCCGTGAAGGCGAGATCTTGCTCACGGCGGGGATACACCTGGAGTTTGTAGCAGCTATCCTGCCCGACCAACACATCTTCTAGTAAATCGTAGTCGTAATAGGTCTTCCATCCATCTGCAATGGGGGAAATAAAGTCCTTGTTGAGGATCTGTAACCAATTACTGTAGAAGTTATACTCCTGAAAAACAGACCCCGTAATTTGTGAAGTAGTGGAACCGTCTGTGATCCCTACTCCTGTCACCTTGGTCTTTTCGATGACTTCTTTTCGTAACTCAGGATTGTTGCGGTAGTAGAAGGAAGAAACAGTCTCCGAAAAAAATACAGGCAAAATCTTCTCCCCTTCCTCATTGGTCAATTGTCTAATGCTGTCCAATACCGCAGTCACCGAGCGTACGGACTTTCTCTGGTTAAATTCCTCGGAAAGGTTATCGATATCCAGCTCGATTTTGGTGTAGTTTTTCGTTTGGTAGGCTCCTAGTTTACGTTTGTCGTAGGTATCCCGTTTGGCTACTGCCTGCCGAATCACTTCAAAGGCAGGGTTTTCTCCCGCTTCAAATACAAAAGTACCCAATTCAAACGCCACTGGCCAGAGTTGAAAATTGAGCATTTGCTCCGCAGTTTTTTCCAAAACTTTGGTTTGGGTAGTGTAACCCAGGTAACTGACGCTTAAGCTATCCCCAATCGAATTAACCTTCAACAGGTAGTTTCCTTCAAAATCCGTGGTGGTTCCTGAGGTTTTCCCCTTTAAAAATACACTTGCAAAGGCAATCGGGTCTCCTGTTTCCGCATCGGTTACCTTTCCTTTGAGGGTGTATTGCCCAAAGGAAACAGAAGCGGTCAGAAGAAAGAGCCCTAGAAATAAAAATCGAAGCATGAGTCGGTACACGAATCCACTAATTGTGGACGCAAAGTTAGTAGATATTTTCGAGTCGGTATTTTTTCTTCCCAACCTTGGTCAGGATGAGTTTAAGACTGATTTTTAATTCGGCATGTTCAAAAAGTAAACTCAAGCGCATCAGCTATGCCCTCAAAACCTATATTTGTTTCAAATTTTTAGCAAATGGTATACGATGTTGTTATTGTAGGTGGTGGTATTGTAGGATTGGCTACCGGGTACAAGTTAATCAGTGCCCGTCCTGACTTAAAGATTGCCATTTTAGAGAAAGAAAGCCAATTGGCCATGCACCAAACGGCCAATAACTCGGGAGTAATCCACTCTGGCTTGTACTACAAGCCGGGCTCCTTGAAGGCCATCAATTGCATCAAGGGATATCATGAACTCGTCAACTTTTGCAAGGAGGAAAAAATCCCCTACGAAATCACAGGAAAAGTAGTGGTGGCTACCCGAGAATCCCAACGTCCTCTCTTAACTATGCTTTTGGAAAGAGGCTTACAAAATGGCCTGACTGGAACTCGAAAAATCACCCTCGAAGAACTAAAAGAATACGAACCTTATTGTACAGGCGTTGGGGCGATCCATGTTCCCCAAACTGGAATTGTGGATTACCTACAGGTTGCGTTGGCCTATGGACGCAAAATCATGCAACAAGGAGGAGGTGTTTTCCTTGATCATAAAGTATTGGAAATCAATCAAAAGGATTCTATCAATTACATTGAAACATCAAATGGAGTTTTTCAAACCAAGTTGGTAGTCAACTGTGCTGGTCTGTATTCGGATAAGGTGGCCCGAATGAACGATAAATCCATTGACGATGTCAAAATCATTCCTTTCCGTGGGGAATACTTCAAACTGAAGGAAGATCGAGAATATCTGGTCAAAAACTTGATCTACCCTGTTCCTGATCCTAATTTCCCTTTCCTTGGTGTACACTTTACCCGCATGAAAAAAGGGGGCGTAGAAGCAGGACCCAATGCCGTACTCGCATTCAAACGTGAGGGGTACAAGAATACTCAAGTGAATTTTGCCGAATTTGCCGAAACCTTAACCTGGCCAGGTTTTCAAAAAGTAGCTGGGAAGTACTGGAAAACAGGTTTAGGTGAACTGTATCGCTCCTTTTCCAAATCTGCATTTACCAAGGCTTTACAGGAACTGATTCCTGATATTCAGGAATCAGACTTGGTGGAAGGTGGCGCTGGAGTCCGTGCTCAGGCTTGTGACCGCACTGGTGGGTTGTTGGATGACTTTGCGATTCGTGAATCGGAATTTGCCATCAACGTACTCAACGCGCCCTCTCCTGCTGCTACCAGTTCCCTCTCCATTGGAGGTACGGTGTCTGAAATGGTCCTCAAGCGATTCTAATCGGTATTTACAAGAAAAATTCTGCCTAAGGGCATATTTTTAAACTTGAGTCAAAAACTCAAGTAATCGCTTCTCTGCGTAGTTAAACTCTGAACCGAGAATTGTAAATCCGGTATGCCCTCCTCGTTTGGGCATTTCCAAAAAGATTTTGGTGCTCGATTGAGCAAATTCAGTGGGATAACACTCTTTCCCCAGCAAGGGATCATTGATGGCATTCAATATTAAGGTTGGTACTTGGATGCCTTTCAAGTGAGTATGAGGACTCGCCTGCTCGTAAAAGTCAGCTGCATCCGCAAAACCATGCAGTTTGGCAGTGTAATGGGTATCAAATTCATCAAAATCGCGGACATCAGGCAGACGTTCCAAATCGATCAAACCCGGATACTGCTTTCCTTTCGCCTCCATTTTCTTTTTCAATTTCCCCAGAAACTTCTGGTTGTAGAATCGATTGATCGGACGCCGTAAGGTGGCTGCACTGGAGGGCAAATGCACTGGAGTGGAATACACTGCAGCTTTTTTCAGGATGGAGGATACATTCTCCCCTTTCTTACCCAAGTAATTGAGTGTTTGCGCCCCACCCATGCTGATCCCTGCCAAGAAAAGTTCGGAATAGCGGGTTGAAGAAAGTACATGCTGCACGACAGTATCCAAATCCTGACTGGAGCCATGATGGTACAGCACCGGCTGTAAATTGAGTTCACCCCCACAGGAACGGTTGTTCCACACCAACACATCGATGCCCTGTTGATTAAACAATTTGACCAAGGCTCGAGCATAATGCCGCTGAGAATCTCCTTCCAAGCCATGAGAGACGATTAAAAGCCGCTCTCCTTCGACACGTGACCAGTCCAAATTCAAAAAATCCCCATCTGGAGTATCGATTTTTTCTCGTTCATAGCTGACACCCTCAATCTTTCTCCAAATACTGGGAATGATCGTTTCAAAGTGACCATTCAGGTAAAAAAGCGGGGCCTGGGTATAGGATGAGGAAATTATTGGCATGGGAATAGGTGTAAAAACTTCAACTCAACTTCATTTTTAGGTAACCTTCAAGTTGATACAAACTACTAATTTTCAATTCATTAATGTACTCATAGAGTTAAAGGGGATTAAATTTGAAAAAGAAGGCAATGCGTATTGCCTTTTTTTTATTCCCCTTTTTCCTGCTAATCTCCTTTTGCAGACTTTCCTGCAAGGAATCCTGTGGTCCAAGCCGCTTGAAAGTTGAATCCTCCGGTGATTCCATCCAAATTGAGCACTTCCCCTGCAAAATAGACGCCTGGATGAAGTCTGCTTTCCATGGTTTCTGGGTTGATCTCATCCAAGGCCACTCCCCCCGCAGTCACAAACTCCTCTTTGAAGGTAGTCTTCCCCTGCATGGAGACTGGGTAGCAGAATAAGCACTGCACCAACTTATTCTGCAACTTCTTGGGAAGCTGTCCAAAAAGCTGCTCCTCTGAAATTTCGGCCTGAAGGCAGAAATGCTCCCAAAGTCGTGCAGGTACCCCAAAAAGCGGATGGGAATAGACTTTCCGATTGGGATGAAGTTGTGCATAGTTGCTAAGCTGCTCTGTGTAGGCTTGCTCACCCAAGTCCGCATTCCATTGGATGATCGCTCGCGCCTTGTATTGCTGTTCGTACAACCAATCCGCACCAAAAGCCGAAAGCTTGAGCACTGCAGGCCCACTGATGCCCCAGTGCGTAATGAGGATAGGCCCTCGGTAACTCAGTTTGG
>CAJBER010000113.1 GCA_903952135.1 uncultured Algoriphagus sp. | reverse complement strand
CTGGATATAAAATATCCACGGATGGAGACAAGGCTTATTTTGCAAAAAACGAACCACAAGGTGATTACGATCTCTTCTGGCTTAATCTCCCCAAACACTTACGTCCCGATTTTGTAGCAACCATTTCCGGAAGTTTACTTGATAGAAACAACCAACCGGTGACTGCTGAAATACGATGGGAGGACCTGCAAACAGGGAAAAGTGTAGGTCAATCGAAAAGTGATCCCACAGATGGTAGCTTTTACATTGTGCTGCCTCTTGGTAAAATTTATGGGTACTACGTGGATAAAGACGGCTACTTCCCTATTTCAAACAACATTGATCTAAAAAATAACTCTAAACCCATCGCTATTGATTCAAACATTGACCTCGTTACCTTCCAACAAATGATTGATGATGGAATAACTGTTCCTATCAACAATCTATTCTTTGAAACCGGGAAATATACAGTTCTCTCCAATTCTATCCCTGAACTCAAAAGAATTGCAAAAATTATTCAGGTAAATAACTTGAAGGTGGTTATCGAAGGACATACAGACAACGTTGGGGAAGATGCTGCCAACCTAACTCTGTCCGAACAACGTGCAAATGCGGTAAAGGAGTTCTTGATCAAAGAAGGCTGTAATCCAAGCCAGCTGAATACAAAGGGATTTGGAAAAACAAAACCTGTAGCTCCAAACGATACGGATAAAGGAAGAGCTAAAAACAGAAGAGTGGAGTTAAAGCTGACTAATTAACAGCTACTGCAAAAAGCTTCTCAAACAAATCTGAGTTAAATTCAAATAAGAATGCTCGAGCATTCTTATTT
The DNA here is from genome assembly GCA_903952135.1 of uncultured Algoriphagus sp. GTDB lineage: Bacteria > Bacteroidota > Bacteroidia > Cytophagales > Cyclobacteriaceae > Algoriphagus. The sequence goes on along the minus strand of CAJBER010000113.1, from coordinate 5,443 downwards.
GATTTATTCCTACCTGAAGACCAGTTTTATTGACCAACTTCCATAAACTTCAATACATCCTTGTACCCCTTGCTCCATGGAAAGTAAAACTGGGTTACCATGGGAATGTGCTTGGTTTTGGGATAAAAGGAATAGTCTAGCTTCAACCCTTTTTCTTCAGCAGCCTTACGGAAACGCTCGACCGTCAACTTAATCCCTGGATAGGTACGCTCCCCTTCAAGGACCAACATCGGAATCTCTTTTTCATCCAAGAAATAAATCGGTGAATAGGTTTTCCAAACTGCTGGATCTGCCGTGAAGGCATCGTAGTTGTCTTCCTTGTTGTATTTTTCTTTGAGTTCGGTCAGAAACCAATACCAATCCAAGCCAGCAGGATCATTCAAAATAGCCCCTTTCAAGGGGTTGGTCATACCCAGTTCCTTCCAAGGCTCTTCCTTAATCGCGACCAAAGCAGCCAGATGCCCACCCGCTGAGTGTCCCGATACATATATGTTTGCAGGATCTCCTCCATAGGAAGTAATGTTGTTTTTCACCCATTGAACGGCCAGTGCACTGGCTTTTTCCATGGCTGGGAGTTGGTAAGCAGGTGCTAATGGGTAATCGATAATGACCGACACCACCCCTTTTGCAGCGAGACGATTGCCCATAAAATCATAGATCTCTTTTCTACCGCTGTGCCAGCTTCCTCCATGGATAAAAATCAAGACAGGTGCATTTTTCGCCTTCCTCGGAGCAAAGACATTCAAGCTCTTTTGTGGAAGCGTAGCTGTTGCCTCCATATAGGTGATGTTTTTGGTTCTAGCCGTTCGCAATACCCCACAAGAAGAAGCTATCGCCAAGACCAAGAGAAAGAAAAGAGACTGTTTCATACAAATTCGTTTTCTATAAAATCAAAATGATGGCCGTTTGTTTTACTAACCGACAGAAAAATGAAAAATACTGCCTGAAATCGCAGGATTTAAGCTGAATCTGGGTCTAGATCCTTACACCGCTGGTTCCTGCTGGCTCAAGCAGTGAAAGGAACCTAATCCCCAAATGATGTCGGTACTGTCTATGCCCACTACCCGGCGAGTTGGGAAACAGCCGGATAAGATGTCCAAGGCGCGCTGGTCGTTTTTGTCGCGAAAGGTTGGCACCACCACCACTTCATTGGCAATATAAAAATTGGCATAGGAAGCTGGAAGTCGCTGCTCCTCCCAAATGACTGGGCCAGGCATGGGTAGTTCGACCACGTTCAACTGCTTCCCACCTTCCAAGCGCATTTGTTGGAGTAGGTGAAGATTTTCCTGCAAGATCTCGTAATTCCCATCCGCCTTATTCTCCTCCACTACCGTCACTACCGTATCTGCATTCACAAAACGGGTGATGTCGTCGATATGACCGTCGGTATCATCTCCCAGGATGCCATCCCCTACCCAAAGGATGTGTTGCACCCCGTAATAATCGCAGAGGTATTTTTCAATTTGTGCTTGATTCAGGTGCGGATTGCGATTGGGGTTCAACAAACAGGCGGTGGAGGTAAGCAAGGTGCCCTTTCCATTGAATTCTACCGAGCCACCTTCCATCACGATTCCAGGTGTAAAGTAGGGAATACCCAAGGCTTCAGCGATGTGAATTGGTATCTGATTGTCTAGGTCATGCGGAGGGTATTTTTCACCCCAAGCATTGTAGTTCCACTTCACGAGCACCTTTGGGATGGCAGCGGAAGGATTGATCAAGAAAGCAGGACCATGGTCACGGCACCAGGCATCGTTGGTCGGGAAAAAGTGAAAGAAAATCCGATCCATGCGTACTCCTGCCAGTTCCAACTGTTGGGTAGCAAATGCTTGCATGGCCACATCGGCTACGTTGATGTGGACTTCTTGCCCTAAGGCTACTTCTTTGATGAATTGGGCATAGGGGGAGTAAATGGTCTGGATTTTTCCAGGCCAACTCTCTTCTTTATGAGGCCAACTCAGCCACATGGCTTTTTGCGTCGCAAACTCAGCAGGAAAATAGTACCCAAGTTCCGCCGGAGTCACTAATCCTCCTTTAGACAAATCTACACGTTGCTGCATGGCCTATTCTTCGTCAAGAAAACGCTTGGTAATCGGCGCATAGGAATCGATTCGACGATCCCGCAAAAATGGCCAGTGGGTTCGGTAGCGATCCGAACCACTCAAATCCAAGGCTTCTACATGGACTTCTTCCGTCAGATGTGGGGCTTGATAGGTTACGCGACCAAAAGGATTGGCCACGAAGGAACCACCCCAAAATTGCATTTCTCCCTCCACTCCGGTTCGATTGACAGATACCACTGGAATGCCGTTGGCCACAGCATGGGAGCGCTGGATAGTCTGCCAAGCACCGTATTGCTCCTCGTTGGTGGCTGCATCTTGAGCCTTGGCCCAGCCAATGGCCGTGGGGTAAACTAGGAAATCTGCGCCCATGAGGGTAGTGATGCGCGCTGCTTCTGGATACCACTGGTCCCAACAAATCAGCACCCCAATTTTTCCGAATCGGGTGGCAAATACTTTGTATCCCAGGTCTCCTGGGGTAAAGTAAAATTTCTCGTAGTAACCTGGATCGTCCGGAATGTGCATTTTTCGGTACTTGCCAAGGTAGGTTCCGTCGGCATCGAGGACGGCGGTGGTGTTGTGGTACAAGCCTTCCGCGCGTTTTTCAAAAAGTGAAGCGACGATCACTACGCCCAATTCTTTGGCAAGGGCAGCTAAGGTTTCTGTTGATGGGCCAGGAATCGCCTCGGCAAGTAGGAAGTTGTCGTACTCCTCCACATCACAGAAGTAGAGGGAGCGAAAGAGTTCCTGCAGAACGACTACCTGCGCGCCTTTTTGGGCGGCTTCGCGTATGCCTGCAGTTGTTTTTTGCATGTTTTCGGTCACATTTCCAGAGCAGGATAGTTGGACCAAACCTACATTGACGGTTTTAGTTGCCACGGCTTCAAATTTTGCTTGAACTGCAAAGATACCGTGGACAGTGGGGATTGACAAATGAAGTTTTTTGGGGAAGCCTGAAGTGAGGAAATAAATGTTGTGATATTCCAATTAGTGTGAAAAATCAAAAATTGGCAACTAAAACAATTAAGAAAGATCAAGTACTAAACCCAGTTTTTCTTTCAGTTCAACGGCATCTTCTTTTTCTAAGGAACCAAGCTTCTCTAAAAAGCGTAAATTATCAACAGCTCTAAGTTGATCAATCAATATTTCTGAGTCTTGGTCTAAGCCTGTGTTTTTCCCTCCTATCAATCTCACGCGCAACACATTTTTTTCGGCTATGAGTTGAGAAGTAATTGGACAAATCAAAGTTGATGGATGATTCAATTGATTTAAAAAATTAGTTTGGACGACCACAACAGGCCTGATTTTTCCAGGTTCAGTACCTCTAGCAGGATTTAGATTAACGAGCCAAATATCAAATTGCCTCTTCATCAATTAATTGATCAAATTCAGCATTGATTTCCATGGAAGACTCTCGTACTAGTGCACTTGCTTTAGCAAATGCCTTGGCAATTTTTTTTCGTTTGTGGTAACGATTGTAAAAATCCAAGGCTTCGTTGATGTAACGATTTCTTGGAATGCCCTTTTCTTTCAAAATCTCCTCTGTTTCTTTATAAATGGGTTCGTCTAGTTTTAGGGATAGTAGCTTCATTTTATAATGGAATCTAGTTTGGTACCACTAAAGGTATATACTTAAATACAAGAAAAAAAGTTCAATTAGAGTTAATCTTTTGAAATGGAAAAACCCAAGATTTAAGTTACGCTGACCTCCACTCAAAGAAATTCCCCTTGTACATACTCTAGCATTGGTTAACTTGAACCCAAGCTCAAACACAAACCCATTATGAAAAAATTTATCACCCTGCTGATGAGTAGCCTTTTCCTCGGATTTGCTGCTTCTGCACAAGAAGCCCTGTTCCAAGCACAAAATTTACAGTCTCCGGAAGTTCATGAAGACAATTCGGTCACCTTCCGAATCTTTGCCCCCAATGCACAGGCGGTTCAAGTGACTGGAGATTTTCTCCCTCCGGTAAAAATGGATACCCCCATGGGCCAAATGGACGGTCCAGGAAAGGTAGCCCTTACCAAAGATGCCAACGGAGTATGGTCCTATAAAACCAGCGTCCTCAACCCGGAACTTTACGCCTACTCCTTTGTGGTGGATGGATTCACTGCTACCGATCCGAGCAATCCCTTTCTGATTCGAGATGTGGGTACGGCCACCAACTTCTTTTTGATCGGTGGCGGGCAAGGTGACCTTTATAAGACCAATGACATTCCTCACGGAACGGTCAGTAGACGCTGGTACGATTCTCCAGGTCTAGGCATGGATCGACGCATCACCATCTACACCCCTCCAGGATACGAAACTTCCAAGGAAAGTTACCCTGTACTCTACCTTTTGCATGGTGCTGGAGGAGATGAGGAGGCCTGGATCAACTTGGGTCGTACGGCACAGATTCTGGACAACTTGATTGCAGCAGGCAAGGCCAAACCCATGCTCGTGGTGATGCCCAATGGCAACGTCATCCAAGATGGCGCGCCTGGGGAGGGAAGCAAAAACTTCTACAAGCCTCAGTTTATGATCCCAAAAACGATGGATGGTACCTATGAAGGCGCTTTTGAAGATATCATTCGTTTTGTGGAGAGCAACTATCGGGTGAAGGCAGAAAAGAAGCAACGCGCTGTCGCAGGGCTTTCCATGGGCGGTTTTCACACGATGCACATCTCCCGCTACTACCCCAACACCTTTGATTACATCGGTTTGTTCTCCGCCGCCATCATGCCTCGCGAAGATGCCACTGGGCGCGTTTACAGTAATTTCGACCAAACTTTGAAGACCCAACAGGACAACGGGTACAAATTGTACTGGATCGCAATCGGCAAAACAGACTTCCTCTACAAGGCAAACCAGGAGTACTTGGAAAAATTGAAGGGGATGAAGATGCCACACACCTACGTAGAAAGTGAGGGTGGACATACCTGGAGAAACTGGCGCGTGTACTTGAGCCAATTTGCTCCGCAGCTATTCCAATAATCCTTAATGGATTGAATCAAGAAGAAGCCCCTAACCGGGCTTCTTTTTTTTAGGCTCTTTTTTTTTACGCAGATCTTAAATGAAAAATTACGCTGATCAATTCTTAACAAGAAAATAGCCCTCGCATTATTCCTTTCTACTTGTTTTTTTCCCTCCTAGTTGGATACTAAAGATTTGCATATTTACTTTGTATTTCAAAGTACTTTTAAAAATGAGAAAACCAGAAGAAGAATTAGCAGAAATCAAATCCATGATGGAGCGCAGCACGCGCTTCCTATCCTTGAGTGGGCTTTCAGGAATACTAGCAGGGATCTATTCCCTTACTGCAGCGGGATTGGCCTGGTACTGGATCTATTCTCCAAACAGCAATACAGAACTCCATTCCTTTCGAGAGCTTTTAAATCGACTG
>CAJBER010000112.1 GCA_903952135.1 uncultured Algoriphagus sp. | reverse complement strand
ATCGATCTACCCACCTCGGAATTCCTTTCCGAAGAAAAGAAATCGAACGAGCAGCTCTTTGCCCGAGGTCTATTTTGATCTTTCAACCCATAAGGTTTGCCCTGCCCTCCCCATCACTGCGGAGGCGGTGGGCTCTTACCCCACCTTTTCACCCTTTCCTCTGGTAGGTGCACAAGACAAGTCTTGGCCATTTCCAAAGGTGGTTTGTTTTCTGTGGCACTAGCTGTACTTTGACCATCACCAATCAAAGCCCTTCCCGTTAGGAAGTATGGCGCTCTTTGTTGCCCGGACTTTCCTCCCCGATAAATCGGAGCGGCAAGACGACTTGCACCCTGCAAATTACGTCAATTTTGGGGAATCGGGATGTTCTCCTACTTCAATTCAAAGATTCTTTTAAATTTTATGTTTTTTGAAAACCTTTTTTCAGATAACCTGTTGTATATCAGAAGGCTTAAACGCTTTTCATCATAGTGCTGGGTTGAGCCGCTTCGAGAGGAGCGGTTCTTTTTTGTCTCCACCTACCGTTTTCCCTAGTCGCTATTCTACCTATCTTTGAAAAAAAATACTCCCCCATGATTTTAGTAGGTAACGTAGTCCTGTCTGATGACATCAAAGAAAACTTTTTTGTTTGTGACTTAGAAGCTTGTAAAGGCGCCTGTTGTGTAGAAGGGGATGCGGGTGCTCCTTTGGAGGACGATGAAACTAAGATCTTGGAAGAGATCTATCCACTAGTGAAAGACTACATCACGGAAGAGGGGAGAAAAGTGATCGAAGCCCAAGGAACCTGGGTGATTGACAAGGATGGGGATAAGGGGACACCTACGCTTGGTGACAATCGGGAGTGTGCTTATGCGCTGTATGATGAGCGAGGGATCTTGAAGTGTGGAATCGAACAAGCCTATTTGGACGGAAAAATTTCCTGGAAAAAGCCTATTTCCTGTCACCTATATCCCATACGCGTAACCAAATACGATCAATACGATGCCTTGAACTACGATCGCTGGCACATCTGTGATCCTGCTTGCCAACTTGGAAAAAGTCTACAAGTTCCCTTGTATGCTTTTCTAAAAGATGCCCTTGTCCGCAAGTACGGAGAAGCTTGGTATGCAGAATTGGTGGAAGATATTGAAGGACCTAAGCAGGGCTAAGGCTAACTTTTTCCGTTTTTGGGTTCAGCTTTTCAAAAGCCAATTCGGCAATTTTTTGATACCCCAAATCCGAAGGATGTACACCGTCGGCAGAAAAGAATTCGGGCTGAAGGTCCATAGGAATTTCCTGGTAAATCACTTTTGGATGGTTTGAAGCGATTTTTTCTAGTTCTGCTTGCAAATAATTCCGTTGCACCTGAAGGAAGGATTGCATTTTTTTCGAAAAGGCTGGGAATAGATGTACTGGAGGGATGGCTGCCAGGTAAATCCATTGTGCGGAGGTGTTTATCTGGATTTGAAGAATTAAGGCCTCAACCTCCTTTTTGAATGCATCGGGGCTTGTCAAAAGAAAACAATCATTGGCTCCCAAGAAAAGAATGGCCCCTTGAGATTTTTGTACTTGCGTTTTTCGATGTTGGAGGTAAAGGGAAAGCGCGTCTTTCACGCGCAATCCTTTTTTGCCAATGGTTTCAATTTGAAAGGATTCACCTAGCAGGCGGTAAAAATTACCTGCAAGCGTATGTGCTGGTGCGCTAGCGCCCACTCCAGCTACTGTTGATTCCCCGAGAAGTAGGATATGATTTTCACCTTGGCCCAAAGTAAGTAGGGAGGATTGGGAGGGAAGCTTTGGGCTGGATTTCCGTACTTGTTTTGCTTGGTAAACTAGAAATGGAATCCAGGGATAGAGGCGAAGCTGAAAAATCCAGTAGGGAGTCATTTATCCCCCCACTTTTTTTGCGCCATATCCTGCCTGTGTCAATACCTGCAGCACCTTGTCCCGATGATCTCCTTGGATCAATATTTCTCCATCTTTGGTCGATCCACCGACTCCACATTTGTTTTTGAGGAGTTTACCTAATTCTTTCAAATCCTCCTCAGTGCCTACAAAGCCTTCGATTAGGGTCACTTGTTTTCCCGCTCTTGATTTTTTATCCAGGAGGACCCGTAATTTCTGTTGGGAAGGTGGAAGGGTATCCTGCGCCTCCTCATCTCCAAAATTATAGTCGAAGGAATCAGCCGTAGAGAAAACGATGCCGTCTCTTTTTTTCCAATCGTTAGTTTTTTTACTCATGAAATTTGAAAGATGTCTTGGTTTTAAGCTTTCGAAGATGGGGTCTTTAACGTCCAAACAGGTCGTTTTGAGTGATTTACCACATCTTCAGCGATGCTACCTGTGAGTAGATGCAGGATTCCTGTTCTACCATGGGTGGTCATTGCAATTAAATCAGCTCCAATATCGTCAGCAAACTCAAGAATTCCAGATTCTTCGGATACGGAATTGTAAATCTGGGTATGAATATTTTCAAATTTGAACTTAGCAATAAATTTCTCAAGGGTGGCATCCGCTTCTCTATTAGTCATAAAGTCCCCTGGGGTATTGATACTCACGAAATAAAACTCGGAATTAAAAAGTAGCTGCATGGTTTTGATTCGAGCGGCTACGCCCACGTCCATCTCCTTGAAATTGGATGCAAACACAATTTTTTTCAGTGATTGGGGATCCGTTTCGCCTTTGATGGTAAGTACGGGACATGTGGCTGTGCGAACAATTTTTTCGGTAGTACTTCCAATCCAGAATTCTTCCCATCCTGAAGTGCCGGATGAACCCATCACAAGTAAATCAGGCTTTAGCTCTTCAATTACCTGTGAAATTTCTCGAAAAATTACTCCAACTGCGACTCGGGTGTCTATGCTGTAACTCGGAGACGACAGTTTGTCTTTAATCCGTTCCAGTTTCACCTTTTTTTGTTCGACAAAATCTCTGAAGTACACTTGATTTTGGTAATCCGATAGCGGATCCATTCCACCTCCTAAAGTACCTACACTTGTATTTAATGGATATTCGATCACATGAATCAAGGTGAGATGAAGATTGGTATATGGAGAACTGAGCTGGGTGACAAAGTCAAGGGCATGGGTAGCCATCTTCGAAAAATCGTAGGGAATGAGGATATGGATCATGAGTTTTAGCGTTTAGGGAATCAAGGTAGTGGGTAACCTTCCGCCAAAACAGGACTTTTGTCAGCTTTTCCTAAATAATCAAGCCAATTCCAAAAAGTAAAGTCCAAACCAAGGTGCTGAGCGCCATTTGCTTGAGGTAGGGATCTGTTTCGGCAGCTGTAGTTGCATTCTGTATCCCTCTTCCAATGAAATACATCCAGGGAAATGTGAGGCAGGCCAGTAGCGAATTGTAGGATTGGTCTAGCCAAGCAAACCCAAACAATCCTAGGTAGGCCACTGCAATCAAAGTCCAGTGATAGGCTATGGCTTTCGATCTTCCGATTCGTACGGGAATTGAGCGCTTGCCAGCAAGTTGATCTGAGTCGATGTCTCGAATATTATTGATGTTCAGCACGGCCGTACTGAAGCAGCCCAAACCTACTGCAATTAAAAAGACCATGGGCTCTGCTTGTAAGCTATACAAGAAGTAAGTGCCTGAAACACCCACTAGTCCAAAGAAAATAAACACCGAAATATCACCTAATCCAGCGTATCCATAAGGATTCGATCCTGAAGTGTAACGGATGGCTGCCCAGATGGCAAGGAGACCTAAGGCAAGGAAACCTAAAAAATAGGACCAATTGGGCAGTGCAATGTAGATGAGGAGAAGGCCAGTACCCAAGGAAAGCCCTCCGAAAAGGAACATGGCCCGCTTCATTTCTGGAAGGGAAATCAACCCGGATTGAACTGCTCGAATAGGGCCTTTTCGTGCTGAAGAATCAGCACCATGAACGCTGTCTCCGTAATCGTTAGACAGGTTGGATAAAATTTGGAGAAACACCGTAGTCAATGAAGCCAAAACCAATACCTCCCAACGAAAGGCATTTTGCCATTTAGCCAAAAAAGAACCAGCAAAAATGCTCGCCAGGGCTAGGGGTAAGGTACGAAGCCTGACTGCATGCAGCCAGGCTTCTTTTTTTGATTGGATTTCTCTTTTCAAAGGAAACTGTTAATCAGGGAGCGATTAGACTTAAAATTTCCTCGTCCATAGGCTTCACGGAAGAAGGGAAAAATTTAACCAACTCGCCTTTTTCATTGATGAAGTACTTGCAGAAATTCCAGCTAGGCTCCTGATTATTCCAACCATTCAGGCTGGCGTCGGAAAGCCATCTGTAAAGTGGGTGCTTATCAAAACCTTTCACTGAAATCTTTTCAAACATGGGGAAAGTGACCCCGAATTCAGTGGAACAGAATTCTTTGATTTCTTCATTGGTACCTGGTTCCTGACCACCAAAATTGTTGGCTGGGAAGCCAAGAATCAGAATATCGTCACCATGCTGGGCATACAACTCTTGGAGCTGTGCGTATTGCTTGGTGTAGCCACACTTGGATGCGACATTCACCAAAAGCAATTTCTTTCCTTTGAAAGAGGCAAAGTCAACTTCTTGACCATTGATATCTTTCATCTTGAAATCGTAAAAGGAACTTTCCATGGTTTGGTCGTAAGTAGGGTGGAAACTCGCGTCATCGGCAGGTCGATCTAAGGTCGTGCCGCATGCCAATAAGGCTACGCTAAGGGAGATTAGGACTGTTTTCATAATTACATTCTTTCGGGAACTTGTATACCTATCAAACTCATTCCTCTTTTGATTGTTTTAGCTGTTTGCAAAGAAAGCGCTACTCTAAAGGATTGGAGTTGTAAGTCTTTCTCGTGGAAAATGGGAAATTCTGCATAGAATCGGTTGTACTCTTTAGCCAAGTCAAAGAGGTATTGCGCAAGAATGGCAGGGGAGTAATCCTCTGCTGCTTGCTTAATTTTTCGCTCAAAATCGTTCAACAACTGAATCAGGGCAGCTTCTGTCTCTGCAAGTTCGCTGAGTCCAGCAAAACTCTCGGCTGAAAGTTCCACTCCAATTTGTTCGGCTTTTCTTAAAATGGCCGCGATGCGAGCATGAGAATATTGAATAAATGGTCCTGTATTCCCTTGGAATTCGATAGATTCCTGTGGGTTGAATAGCATGCGTTTTTTCGGATCGACCTTTAGCAAGAAGTACTTAAGAGCTCCCATTCCTAGGATTTCATACAATTCGGTCGCTTGCGCTTCTGTGAATCCTTCAATCTTTCCAAGCTCTTTGGTGTGCTGAGCAGCAGTCTCAACCATTTCTTCCATCAATTCATCCGCATCCACTACTGTACCTTCCCGTGACTTCATCTTGCCTGTGGGCAGGTCCACCATTCCATAGGAGAGGTGGTACAAGCCAGGACCGTAGGAACGACCTAATTTGCGCATGATTTTAAACAAGACGTCAAAGTGGTAATCTTGTTCATTACCAACCACATACACCGATTTATTGATTTGGTAATCCTGGTATTTTAAATCTGCGGTACCCATATCTTGGGTGATGTATACCGAGGTGCCATCGCCTCTTAGTACTAGTTTTTCATCCAATCCCTCATCTGTCAGGTCTACCCAAACCGATCCATTTTCTTTTTTGAAAAACACACCTTTTGCGAGTCCTTCTTCCACAATGTCTTTGCCAAGCAAGTAGGTATTGGATTCGTAATAGGTCACATCAAAATCCACTCCCATGCGTTGGTAGGTGGCATTGAATCCTGCATACACCCATCCGTTCATTTGATTCCAGAGGGCGATCACATCCGAATCCTGGTCTTCCCATTTGCGAAGCATTTCTTGTGCCTCCAGTAGGAGCGGAGCATTTTTCTTGGCTTCCTCCTCGGATTGGCCTGCTTCGATCAAACTTTTTTGCTGGGCTTTGTAATGCGTGTCAAAAAGGACGTAGTATTTACCTGCCAGGTGATCCCCTTTCAGTCCGGAGGAGGATGGTGTTTCTCCTTTTCCAAAGTGCTGGTAAGCAACCATGGACTTGCAAATGTGAATGCCCCGGTCATTGACCAGGTTGGCCTTGATTACCTCGTAGCCGGCTGCTTTCAAAAGTTCTGCAACTGAATACCCTAGGAAATTATTTCTCAGGTGACCGAGGTGCAAGGGTTTGTTGGTATTGGGAGAGGAATACTCTACCATGACCTTTTGGCCATTGCCTGGAAGTTGACCAAAGCTTTTGGAAGAATATACTTGTCTGAATAAACTAATCCACTCCTCCTGAGCGACTACCAGATTTAAAAATCCTTTGACCACATTGAAATCTTTCACTGCGGCCACATTTGTTTTCAGGTAGTTACCCAGTTGGGTGGCTGTTGCTTCAGGACTCAATTGAGATTGCTTCAAAAAAGGAAATACCACGAAAGTGTAGCTTCCCTCAAACTCTTTTTTGGTAGGTGCCAAACTGAGTTGTTCCAAGGGAACAGTCGTTTGGAAGCAGGAAGTGAAAGCATCTTGGATGCCTTGAAGTATGGAATCTTGAAAATTCATGGTTTTGCGATTTACCCAGAGAAAGCGACAATGAATCCAAATCAATGGATTGATTCAGTTTATGCAATCACTTGGTGGGGCGAATTTAAGACGGCTTCTTGTAAAATGCGGCACCGGAAGCCATTTTAAATGAAAAAGGGACTGAAAGTTTAGGTGTTATGGACTTCATTTATCCTTTTGGTTGTCCTAAAAGTGATTGACCAAAGACTTGGTTGTAATCTCTAGTACCTCGAAGGCAATCTCAGCCATCGTATTTTCACTGTCTAGCGTAGGGTTTACTTCTACAATCTCCCAGCAGCAGACACGTTTGTCCTTGATCAGTTCGGCATTCAATTGAATAGCTTCTTCTACAGTTAGTCCATTCGGTACTGGGGTACCAGTGCCCAAAGAGATGGACGGATCCATGCTGTCCACATCAAAGGAAATATACAGTTGATCGCAGTCCTTCAAAAGCTCCAAGGCTTGCTTGGCAACTTCAAGAACTCCAAGTTTACGCACTGTATCAGTCGTAAAATTGGTGATGCCATACTTCTTTATCAAGAAGTCTTCCGGTTGCTCCGTATCGCGAACAGAAATATAGACAATGTCCTTCGGATCGATTTTTGGGGAATCGCCCCCTATTTTTTTAATTCGATCCCAATAAGCACGTGTTTCTGGAGAGGGCAGATTGAGCTGACATTCCAGGTTGTCCAAGTGGGTCGCCATGGCCAAAGGCATGCCGTGCATATTTCCGGAAGGCGTGGTGTAGGGCGTATGGAGATCGGCATGGGCATCAATCCAAATCACGCCTAGTCGCTTGTCTGGATGAGCTCCTTTGATGCCCATGATGGTACCT
>CAJBER010000111.1 GCA_903952135.1 uncultured Algoriphagus sp. | reverse complement strand
TGCGAGCATTAATTGGGCCAATGGGCCCTACCTGATCCAAACAGAGACCGATCCTACAGGAGGGGTCAACTACAGTACTCCTGGTGTTTTTGCCTTGAATAGTGTACCCTATGCCTTGTATGCTGCCAACGGCACACCTGGCCCAAAGGGAGATAAAGGGGATACGGGTGCTACTGGCCTTCAAGGTATACAGGGAGCACCAGGCGCTACGGGTGCTACTGGAGTAGCTGGTGCAGATGGGAAGACGGTAAGCAATGGAACTTCTAACCCAGTTTCAGGCACAGGTGCCAATGGAGATTTTTACATCAATATAGCAACCAATACGCTATTTGGACCTAAGGCGAACGGAGCATGGCCATCAGGAGTATCTTTGGTTGGCCCCACTGGAGCTACGGGTGCTCAAGGTATACAGGGAGCAACAGGCGCAACTGGAGTAGCTGGAGTAACTGGAGCTGATGGAAAGACGGTAAGAAATGGAACTTCCAACCCAGTTTCAGGCACTGGAGTGGATGGAGATTTTTACATCAATACAGCAACCAATACGCTATTTGGACCTAAGACGAACGGAGCATGGCCATCAGGAGTATCTTTGGTTGGTCCCACTGGGGCTACGGGTCCTCAAGGTATACAGGGACCAACGGGCGCTACAGGAGCAGCAGGTCCAAGGGGAGATACAGGTGCTACGGGCCCGCAAGGTCCAATCGGTTTGACAAGTCAAGCAGCTACACCTAATTTAGAAGCTGTTTTAGCGATTAATAATAGTGCCAATAGTTTACAAATAAAAAATTTGGCCAACCCAACAGAGGCTCAAGATGCCGTTACAAAACAATATGTAGACCTTTTACAAGCGCAAATAACTGAGTTGCAAAATCTAACCACATCTCCAGTTCCTCAAAATGGTTTAGTGGCTTGGTATCCATTTAATGGAAATGTAAACGATGAAAGCGGGAATAATAACGTATTACAATCTTTCGGCATTACAAGTACTACCGATCGATCAGGAAATTCGAATGCGGCCTACAGTTTTTCAAATACACAAACCAATGTGACCCATTATTTGAAGGCTGTCAATACCGCACCTTTTGCAACCGCAAACTACTCCATATCAGCCTGGTTTAACACCTCACAGTTTTATCCATCCACAGGGGGAGTCACTTACAATTACCAAGCAATTGTTTTCCACAGTCCAGGAGATTACACCTATGGGCCAGCGTATAGTCTCAGCTTAAAGCACACAAACAATTCCATTTTGGAAGGAAGTCAATGGACCCCTCCCCCTCCTGCCGCTACAAGGTATTCTTTATTTTCTCAAGACAGATCCATTTCTACCAATCAATGGTATCATGCCGCCTTGACCTACGATGGCACAACCATGAAAATGTACCTCAATGGGCAATTGGTTGATTCTAAAACCGCAACTTTATCTTATACTAATCAAATTCAATTTTTGATTGGTGGCGCTGGGGACGGCCCAGCTCCAGGAGGAATTTATGGCGGATTCAATGGAAAACTTGATGACATAGGATTTTGGAGCAGGGCACTTACCGACAACGAAATTTTAAAGATTTACCAGGGAAAAAGGTTTTAACCTTGTCGGACTTAGGTTGCCATTTATCCATCTAGAATCAAGAAAAAAAATTCGCCTCGATTTAATTTTTCGGTTTCCTGAAAATCAGGCAATGTTGCCAGGGCAGGTTGCTGATGTTTTTTTCAAATGAAAAGCCGGCAGCCTTAAACTCTTTTACCGCCTGTTGCTGACTCATCTTGTGGATGGTTTTGATTGGTACATTCGGGTCTTCAGCTCTGAACTCGACCAAAACCAGCTTGCCCCCAGGCTTGAGCACTTCCAACATGGATAGCGCCATCTCGTAAGGAAAAGAAAATTCATGGTATACATCCACCAGTAGCATCATGTCCATGCTGTTTGCAGGCAATGAAACTGTCTTTTCTGTACTCAATACAGGAATGATATTCTTTTTCCCTTCCCGTTTGATTCGTTCATTCAAGTAGGCAAACATCTCCCGTTCCACATCTACGGCATACACTTTCCCATTACCCACCATTTTGGATAGTAAGGTACTATGGTAGCCACTTCCAGCGCCAATATCTGCAATGACAGTTCCGGGTTGTACGGCAAGGTTTTTTAATAGCTGCGTCGTGTTTTCTTCCTGCTCCCTTTCTTGTCGTTCAAGCCAGTCAATTCCAAAGTGGCTCATGACTTGGGCAATTTGGCGCCCCATGTACCATTTGCTAATGCCATTGGGATCCCCTGGCTTCACGGTATAGCGCTCCTGTGCTGCAAGGCTAGTCGTCTGCAGGATTGCAAAAAATAATAGGATAAATCGCAGGGAGTTTTTCATGATAGCTTGTTTTTAGGCTAAGACTAGTTGAAGTGGCTTTTCTTAGGCACCTAAATTCAGATAAAATTCTTACAAGTGCAGGATATGAAGGTTAAAACTCTATTTTTATCCTATCGCTAAATAGCAGCCCTTTACTAAACGCTTATATTTAAGTCTTACTACACTCTCAGGAATTAATAGTTAACCCAACATGAAAACCTACCCAAGCATATTTAATGATGTAATCGGCCCGGTCATGCGAGGCCCTTCGAGTTCGCATTGTGCTGCATCCATTCGAATTGGACGGATGTGCCGCGACTTGATGGATGGGGATATCCAAGAGGTGTATGTGGAGTTTGACCCCAACGGCTCCCTCGCCACTACACACAAGGGGCAAGGTTCTGACATGGGATTGTTTGGGGGATTTTTGGGTTGGGAAGCCTACGAAGAGCGTCTCCCAGATTACCTGCGAGCCATTGAAGAAGCAGGCATCCAAATTAAAATCGATATCCATCCCATCGGGGCTACCCACCCGAATACCTACAAGCTCACGCTCTCCAATAAAAAAGAGTCCCGAGAGTTAACTGCCATTTCTACTGGCGGGGGCATGATTGAAATTCTTGAAATTGATGGCGCCCAGGTCTCTATGGCGGGGGATTTTTACCAGACGCTGGTCTATGTAAAGACAGCAGGTAACCTCCCAGAATTTATTGAGAAGTCCATGCCCTGCGATGAAGTTGCGGTGCGTCAGGGCAAATCCACCTTTATCGAAATCAAGGCAAATGCCTTTTTGAATGACGAAATCTGCGCGGAACTCCTCCAAATGGAGGAGGTGCTGTTCATTAAAAAGATCAAGCCAGTCCTTCCAGTCATGTCGCGAAAAGGCCTAGAAGTGCCCTTCATTACCTGCGAGGAAATGCTAGCGTTCAACCAGGACAAAAACCACGCCCTCTGGGAGCTCGCCGTGGACTATGAAAGCATGCGTGGGAATATTTCGAGAGCGGAGGTTTTTGAAAAGATGCGGAGCATTGTGCAAATCATGCAAAACTCCATCGATCTTGGATTGAAGGGAACGAAGTATGCAGACCGAATTTTAGGTCCCCAATCACTTGGATTTCAGAAGCAGCTAGCCAACAAAAAGCTGGTGGAAGGCGATATTCTAAATCAAGTGATCCTCTATACCTCTGCCATGATGGAGGTCAAAAGTTCGATGGGCGTGGTGGTAGCAGCCCCAACCGCTGGCTCCTGTGGAGCCCTCCCCGGTGCTCTTATTGGCATTAGCAGGGGACTTTCCTTGCATGAAGATGAAACGGTGAAAGCGATGCTGGCAGCCGGCATCATCGGGGTATTTATTGCTGCGCATGCCACCTTCGCTGCGGAAGTTGGAGGCTGCATGGCCGAATGCGGATCGGGCTCAGGCATGGCAGCTGCCGGTATTGTGGAATTGAAAAAGGGAACACTGGATCAATCCCTAGGAGCAGCCTCCATGGCCTTGCAGTCTTCGCTGGGCATGATTTGTGACATGATTGCCGATCGCGTAGAGGCTCCCTGTCTGAATCGAAATGTGATGGCCGCCACCAATGCGATCTCCTGTGCAAACATGGCTTTGTCGGACTACAACCATTTGATCCCCTTGGATGAAGTGGTGGAAACTATGAAAAAGGTAGGAGACGCCATCCCGAATACCTTACGCTGCACCGGGCTGGGGGGCTTGGCAATTACCAAAACCGCGAAGAAGATTGAGGCGATGTTGAATCAACAGGAACAAGAAGCCGCCAAGACCTTTTTTAAGGTGTGTTAATCCCCTCTTTACACTGAATCATCCGCTACTAATTCCTTTTCTTCTATGCTGATTTTTATTTGGGTTTCCTTAATTGCATTGGCCATCTGGTTCAGCTTTGTATTTATCAAAGACCTCCTAGCTAACCGCGCCAAATTTGAAAATTCAAGTTGGCTCAAAACCTCGGTGATTGGCTTTGTCGTAAATTTCTTTGACGTGCTGGGCATTGGGGCCTTTGCTCCGCAAACAGCCCTATTGAAATTTACCCGGCAAACGGAAGACAAGCTGATTCCCGGCACGATGAATGTCGCCAATACGATACCAGTTTTGCTGCAGGCCTTTATTTTTATCACCATCATCGAAGTCGATCCGCTCACCTTGATATCAATGCTGGTTTCCGCAGCTGTTGGAGCGGTGATTGGCGCTGGTATTGTGTCGAAACTATCGGAAAAGAAAATCAGGTTCACCATGGGAATTGCCTTGGTGGTCACGGCAGGATTTATGCTGGCCCGGATGATGAACTGGATCGAAGGAGGTGGCGATGCCATCGGCTTGACGGGTTACAAACTCGTCTTTGCCGTGGTGGTTAATTTCTTTTTGGGCGCCATCATGACAGCAGGGGTTGGCCTATACGCCCCTTGTATGGCCTTGATTTTTGCCTTGGGGATGTCACCTACGGTTGCTTTTCCCATCATGATGGGCTCCTGTGCTTTTCTGATGCCACCGGCTTCGGTGAAGTTTATTAAGACAGGTTCCTACAACAGAAAGGCCGCTCTAGCCATGGCGATTCCTGGTTCCATTGCAGTACTGATCGCAGCCTTTATCGTAAAGACCCTGCCCTTGCAAACCCTGCAATGGGTGGTACTTGGCGTTATTTTGTATACCTCAGCCACCATGTTGGTAGCGGCTTTAAGAAAAAGGGAAGCCTAGTTTTCGATGTAGGGAGAGATCCCATCCACCACCTTAAATTTTTGATTCATGGTTCCATTCTTGGATGTTAGCCATAGCGTGTAGGTGCCGGAATCAATAAATTTATCGTAGTGCACAAAATAGGGAGAATCACTCTCCTGCTTGGTTAGAATCAAATCCCAGCGGAATTGATTGTACCCTGCTGAACCGTCAAGTACCGTACTCCATACTTCCTTAGATGCGCTATCGCGAACCGAAAGGGTTACCTCCTTGGTCTCCTTCAACCAGAAGGTAAAGGCAACTTTCTCAAGGGTACGGTAATCCGGATTGCCATGCGAGGAATTGAACCAGGGTCTGCTTACCTGCTCAATTTCGGCTAAGTACTCTTTGTCGTTTGGTAATTTTTGGGTGAGATGCTTTTGGAGAAGCTTGAGGTTTGTTTTGTAGATCCCCCTCCCATGGGTAGCCACGATCAAATCCTGAGTTCCTTCGTGAATCTCAAGGTCGGCTACTGCTGCAGCAGGCATATTTACCCCCAGGTAGTCCCAACTCGCTCCTCGATCGAGGGAAATAAATACCCCCCGCATGGTACCGGCATACAGCAAGTTCTCATTTGTAGGATCTTCCTTGATCACATTCACCGGCTCATCTGGAAGACCAGCAGCAATGCTTTTCCAATTTTTTCCGTAATCCTCCGAAACATAGAGATAGCTATGCAGATCATCGTAATTGATCCCCGTCATGGCCATGTACACCCGTTCGATCTTGTGATTGGAGGGTGAAATGCTTCGAATGTAGTTGGAGGCGATGCCTGTGGAATGCTCCTCCCAGGTGGCGCCATCGTTTTTTGAAACCCAAAAAGCCCCATGATCGGTCCCCACATACAGCAGTCCTTTGGCCATTGGAGATTCCACAACCGTTCCCGCAGCAATTGATTTCTTTTCGGTCACCGAAGAAAGGGCCAGATTGGGACTGATGGCCTGCCAGTTATCTCCCCGGTCTGTGCTTTTCATCAAGTAATTCCCTCCCTGATACAGGGTTTTGTGATCGTATTTTGACAAAAAGTAGGGGGTCATGTAATTGAATACCAACGTATCCTTGATCTCCTTGGGGAGATTGGGCTTAATGGAGACCGCCACATCGGTGGATTTGTCCAATCGCATTGCATCGCCGTGTTGTCGGCTGTAGTAAATGATGTGCTTATCCACGGGATCAATGGCTGTGACGCAGCCATCGCCGCCATCCCAAGCATCAATCCACACGTACTTCCAGGGATCTGGAAAGCGGGTATTTAGCTCTTTGGGCGGGCCAGATACGGTAGCATCATCCTGCGTACCCCCATAAATGGTGTAGTCGGCTTGGTCAATGCTGATGTCGTAAAACTCACCCGTTGGCATCGCATTGTAATGCATCCAGGTTAATCCCTTGTCGTAGCTCACGTAAAAGCCACCGTCATTCCCTAGCGCCAGGTGATTGGGATTGTTGGGGTTAATCCATAATTCCGTTTGATCCAGATGGAGTCCTTGCGCCAAGCTTGGGTTGATGCGGGTCACTTCCCCACCGATAAACTTAAAGGTCTTGCCTCCATCTAGGCTATGCGCAAGGCGGATGCCCAAACCGAATACTTCTTCGTCGTTTTTGGGATTCACATACACATCCGTGAAGTACCAGCCGATGGTGGTAAATAAGGGGAAGGAACCGGAATGCGTTTTGGCCCAACTCAGTCCTCCATCGACAGTTTTGTAGAGTTCAGCCGACTGCCCTTGTGGGTAATTTAGATTGTCTACCAAAGCATAGGCTTTTTTCGGATTCGTAGCGGAGACCGTCAAGCCGATTCTACCCACTTTAGGGCCCGCAGGCAAGCCTTGCGTACTTTTAATCCAGGTGGAGCCCCCATCCACGCTTCTGTAGATGCCACTATTTTGGCCAGATATACCTGGGTTCATTTCCCAAAGGGAGGCATACATGATTTGAGGGTTGGTGGGTGAAATGACGATTTCGTTGGCCCCGGTATTCTCATCTATGTGGAGCACTTGTTCCCAGGTTTTTCCCCCATTCGTCGTGCGGTACAAGCCCCGATTTGTATTCTTCGACCAGAGGTGGCCGAGGACGCAAGCAAATGCGATATCCGGATTGGTCGGGTGAATTTCAACTTCTGCAATGGACCAGGAATCTTCCAAGCCGATGGACTTCCAGGTAGCCCCTGCATCGTCCGAGCGGAACATCCCCGTGCCAGGAAGGGTGAAGTTTCGTGGCTTTTTTAGGTTTTCGCCTGTTCCCAGGTAAATAATATTCGAGTTGGAGGGCGCCAATTCCACATCCCCAATTCCTATGGAAGACTTTTCTTCAAAGATGGATTTCCAGGTTAGGCCATTGTTGGTGGTCTTCCACAATCCTCCCGAACCAAAGCCAACGTACATGGTACTTGGATTTTGGGCATCCACCTGCACCACATCGGCGCGGGCGGAGTTAGCTGTGGGGCCGAGAGCGATCCAATCCAACTTGTAGGGAGTCTCTGCCTTCATCTTTCGATAAGTTTGAAAGGAAGCCTCCAGTGGAGAAGCCGGCTGCTGGGAGAAAGCCGGAATGGAGAAAAGCAGCAGAAGGAAAAGCTTAATTCCTTTGGATAAATAGTTCAGGTATGAATTCATGCTTGGGTGAAGAATTTAGAATGGAGCCATTTTCCTTCTTTTGGATTAGAAGAAAATGGCTGTTTCTGATTTAAGTAATTCTCCCTTTTGGAAAGGATCTGTGCTGTTTTGCCCACAAATCCTTAGAAAAGGTGTAGATTCAATACAGTCCTTTTTCCACAAGTGGAATTCGGAAATTTTGGAGGAAGGCAGTTTCATGTTGCTCCTCAAATATTTTTGCTGCCTGTCTCAGCAATTCTGGATGCTGAGCTGCCACATTCACTAATTCTTGAGGATCCGTTCGCAGATTGTAAAGCTCCAAGGTTGGGCTTTGCTTATCCTTCAAATGCTGGCGTACTACCTTCCAGTCCCCAAAACGAATCGCTACTTGCCCTCCATATTCAGGGAATACCCAGAGCAAAAATTCATGTTGCTCCTGCTTGTCTTGACCCAATAGCGTAGGCATAAAACTGATGCCATCGTTCCCCGATTCGAGTTCAAATCCTGTCAACTCACTGAGGGTTGCCATGACATCGTATTGCGCAGATAGGTGTTCAGATTGCGAACCCGACTTTATTTTTGTCGGCCAATTGGCAATGAAAGGGACGCGAATTCCGCCTTCATACACATAGCCCTTGGATCGACCTTGGGCCTCTCCAAAAATCCCTGAACTTTCAAAAAATGCTCCGTCCGTCCCCCCGGTAAAGGTCACTCCATTGTCCGAACTAAATAGGATTAGTGTATTTTTATCGAGGCCTTTTTCTTTGAGGTAAGCCACCAGTTTGCCTACGTTCTCGTCTAAATAAGAAATCATGGCCGCATAGCCAGCTCGAGGATTTTGGTGGGGAAAATAGCCCTTGTCTCCCAAATAAGGGGCTTCTTCCCCAAACTTAGCCTTATAATAATCTACCCAGCGCTGGGGTGCTTGAATGGGATTGTGCGGCAAAGGGGTAGCCCAATATAGGAAAAAGGGGCTTCCCTTCCCTTGTTCATCCCCGATAAAGGACAAGAGTTGGTCAAACATCACATCGGGCGCATAGGTCTTTAAGGAGTAATTTTTGTAACTCTCCGGATCCTGTATGTCTGCCCCTAGCGCAAGTTTGGTAGAGGGTGCGATCGTGTCATTTTCGAGATAGACCCTGTGCTCATTGTGGTAGAGATGTACGGGGTAATAGGTATGTGCTTGGCGCTGGCAATTGTAGCCAAAGAAAAAGTCAAAGCCCATTTTAGTAGGAATGGCATCCGTATGGGGGGCTCCCAATCCCCATTTCCCCACTATGCCTGTGCGATAGCCCACTTCTTTTAGTTTTTTGGGAAGTAAAACAGTCGATGAGGGGATGGGTCGTTGCCCTTCCAAAGTAGAATCCAGCAGGGTGGCTCGGTAATTCCACACATCCCCGCGCTCGCTCCACTCATCATTTCCTCTGATGTAGGCATGCCCTGCATGGGTGCCGGTGAGCAACATGTACCTGGCTGGTGCGCAAACGGGCGCACCTGAATAATGCTGGGTAAAAATCATTCCACTCTTAGCCAAGGCATCAATATTTGGGGTTTCAATTTTCTGCTGTCCATACACTCCGAGTTCCCCATAGCCTAGGTCGTCTGCAAGAATGTAAATGATGTTTGGGCGCTCCTTTGAACCCATTCCATTCCCCTGAGCAAGTGCAGCGAAGGCAATTCCCGTAAAAATCAGACAACTTAAGACTCCTTTTTTCATAGCTGTTTCTCACTAATCCCAACCAAAATTGGTGGGGATTAATTCTACTTTTTCTGGGGCATTCTGGCCCCGGTTTCCAGCCACCAGGCTTGGAGGGATGATTTGAGTTTTGCAACTAGGTCTGGTAGTTGATCGGCGAGATTGGTCGTCTCATAGGGATCATTTGCCAAGGAAAAGAGTTCATCCGGCTGCATACCAAAGTAATGGATCAACTTGTACTCCCCTGAGCGAATGATGGAATAAGGAACCACATCCGCTCCCCTGTAGTGGGGAAAATGCCAAAACAAGTCTCTTGATTCTAAGTCACCTCCTGCCAAGACACCCGCCAAGCTTTGCCCATCGAAACCTGTTTCTTCCGTATTTAATCCCATGTAGTCCAAGATCGTTGGAGCCCAATCCAGCGTCACGATGGGAAGCTCCGACTGCTTCCCTGCAGCAACTTTTCCCGGCCACTTCACCACGGTAGGCACCCGAATTCCTCCTTCGTAAGGGTAACCTTTTTGGGAGCGTAAGGGCTCGTTATTCGTGATGGGGTTTGTGGGATTACCCATCAAGCCCCCATTGTCAGAGGTGAAAATCACCAAGGTCTTTTCGGTCAACTTCAAGCGGTCCAACTCGGCGAGCACCTTCCCTACGTTTTGATCCAAATTCTCAACCATCGCAGCGTAAACGGGATTTTTCTGTTTTCCCCCGGGTTTTTGCTTGTACTTTTCGACTAAGGCTTGCGGAGCCATAAGAGGCGTATGCACGGCATAGGGAGCCCAATGGATGAAAAACTTATGCTCTTGATGTTGGAGAAAATTCACAATCTCATCCCCTTCTCGGTCTGTCAAATACTCGCCGGAATCCCTGGGTGTCACCCGATCAAAGGCATAAAAAGGCGTGGGAGTAGCGGGCTCGTAGGGATCAAAGTAGCTAGGGGGCTGACCCAGGTCATTGCCTCCAAAGTTGAGGTCAAATCCCTGTTTTTCGGGATAGTTTTCCGCTCCACCCAGATGCCATTTGCCTACGTGGAAGGTCGTGTATCCCTGCGCTTTCATGCGCTCCGCTAGGGTAAGCTCTACCAAGGGTAGAAAACCTTGATTTTTTGGTGTGCGAAGGGGCTGATCCGGGTTTTCTGCATATTCCCCTGGCAGACCAGTGGTACCTACTCCTTGGAATCGCGCATAGATCCAATCGGTGATCCCCATTCGAGCGGGGTACTTGCCTGTCATCAAGGCTGCTCGGGAGGGGGAGCAAATCGCTGCAGCAGCATAGGACTGTCTAAAAAGCATACCTTCAGAAGCCAAGCGATCGATAAAAGGGGTTTCGTAAAAATCACTTCCCAAAACCCCAATATCTGCCCATCCCAAATCATCTACATGGATCAAGAGCACATTGAATTCTTCTTTGGCTTGTCCAAAGGACCCCCAAAATACCCCGAATGAAAGCAGAAAAATAAGGCTGTACTTTTTCATCAACTTGGAAAGAATTGGCAGTCCCTAAACTCCTTGAAAGCTTAAAAGAAGGCCGAGATTGAATTTTATGGCGATTCAAATTATCAAATTAAGGCCTCTTTCCAAAATAATAGTGTAGCAGCGGTAAGTTGACCCCATAGCTCCTTCGCTAACCCCTACAGTGCTGATGATGCAGGTGACCAGCAGTAGCCAGGGGTATTGGTTTGAGAAGGATTAGACCCTGACAGGGATCGCGGGCTTTGGCTTTGGCCGAAAAAAACAGCTTTTTACTCCCCCTTTTTCTTGCTAACTTTTACTCCCTAGAGCTCCAAGCCATGAAAATCTTTTCCTTCTTTTCTTCATCAATGATCGCCCCATGCTAACACGATCCACACTTTCAATCCTACTTGCGGCAGTATCCTTTCCTGCATTGGCACAATCCGGGATTACCAAATTGAATCCGGTGAATTTTTCGCAGGTGACCATCACTGATAATTTTTGGAAACCAAAGCTTGAAAAAATTGCAACTACAGCTGTCCCAGTTATGATTTATCAAACTGAAATAGCCACCGGCCGCATCCGGAATTATGAAAAAGTGGCGCGCCATCAAAACGAAAAGCACGAAGGTATTTATTACGATGACAGTGATGTGTACAAAGCCCTGGAGGCAATCGCCTATTCGCTGAAAAACCATTCGGATAAAGCTATGGAACAAAAAGCGGACGAATGGATTGCTAAAATTGCAGCTGCACAGGAGGCAGATGGATACATCAATTCTTTTTATTCGCTTACCGGACTTGAAAATCGCTGGACGGATATGGAGAAGCATGAGGATTACTGCGCCGGGCATTTGATGGAAGCTGGCGTGGCCTATTTTCAAACTACGGGGAAGCGGAAATTACTCGATGTGGCCATCAAGATGGCGGATCATATTGACGACACTTTCCGGAAACAGAATCGGCCTTGGGTGTCTGGTCACGAGGAAATTGAGCTTGCTTTGGTCAAATTGTACAAGACAACTGGCGATAAAAAATACTTGGAACTATCCGATTGGTTTCTGGAGCAGCGAGGACATGGCCACGGCAAAGGGGGAATCTGGGACAATCCACATTGGGGACCTAAATATGCGCAGGATGATGTCCCGGTAAAGGAGCAGAAGGAAATTACGGGCCATGCGGTACGAGCGATGTATCTCTATACGGGAGCTGCCGATGTGGCTGCTGCCAAAAATGATGTGGGCTACATGAATGCAATGAAGACGGTTTGGGAGGATGTCGTGTACCGGAATATGTATGTGACTGGAGGGATAGGATCTTCTGGAAGCAATGAAGGTTTTTCGGTGGATTATGACCTCCCCAATGAAAATGCATACAGCGAAACCTGTGCTTCAGTTGGGATGGTTTTTTGGAATCAGCGAATGAATGCGTTGGAAGGCGATTCCAAGTACATTGATGTATTGGAAAGATCCTTGTACAATGCTGCATTGGATGGGCTTAGCCTGGAAGGGAATCGGTTTTTTTATGGAAATCCATTGGCCTCCTCTGGTCAGCATTACCGGAGAGATTGGTTTGGCACGGCCTGTTGTCCTTCCAATATTTCCCGATTGGTGGCCTCGGTCGGCGATTACATCTATGCAAAATCTGAAGACGCCATTTGGGTGAATCTTTTCATCGGAAGCAAGACCAAATTCCAGATGGGTAAGGTGGAGGTTCCAGTAGAAATGACCACCAATTATCCGCTTGACGGAGTCATCCACTTGACCCTAAATCCTGCGCAGAAAACCACTTATTCCTTGAAATTGAGATTACCGGGTTGGGCAAAGGATGAGCCTGTTCCGGGAGGACTGTACAGTTTTGCTAGTAAAAGCAAAGAAAGTTTCACGCTTTTACTCAATGGTAAAGCAGTTCCCTATACTGAAGAAAATGGCTATTTGACGATCACTAGAGCCTGGGAAAAGGGAGATCAAATCCAATTTACCTTGCCAATGGAAGTGCGGAAGTTAGTTGCCCGCCAGGAGGTCACTGCAAATGAAGACCGGATCGCAATTCAACGAGGACCTTTGGTTTATTGTGTGGAAGGAGCGGACAACAACGGAAAAGCATGGAATATCTTGATTCCAGAAAATGCCACATTTACTGTTTTTCAACACCAGGTTTTGGATGAAAAAGTAATGGCTGTGCAGGCAGAAATGAGGGTGATGACAGGCTCGGAAGATGGAACAACTCTGCAAGCTGAAACCAAGAAAATAACTGCTATTCCTTATTATACCTGGGCAAATCGAGGGCAAAATGAAATGCAGGTTTGGCTTCCTACAAAAATTCAGGAAGTGAAAATCATTCGATAGAAACCGAAATTACTTGACAGGATTGTCCGCAATCCTAGCAGTGGATTAATATAGTCTAACAACTGGTCAACGGCTCGGAGCACAGTCCACCGCAAATTCTGGTCTACAGTAGAAATTGCGGTGGTCCGACGACCGTTGACCAAAATCCCCCTTTTATTTCAAGCCATGAAAAATCCATTCTTCCTCCTACTTTCCTTTCTTTGTTTCAGCGCCCAAGCACAGGGGAATTTTCCCCAAGCCAAGCTCCCCAACGTGGTGCTGATCTTTATGGATGACATGGGCTATGGGGACTTGGAAGTCTATGGAGGCTACCCTCAGCAGACCCCACACCTCAATGCACTTGCCGCTTCAGGCATGCGCTTCACCAATTTCTACGCAGCACAGGCCGTGTGCAGCGCCTCTAGAGCGGCCCTACTGACAGGCTGCTACCCCAACCGGCTCAATATCTCTGGTGCACTCATGCCCTGGTCCACCACGGCCCTGAATCCCGAGGAAGAAACACTTGCCACCTTGGCAAAAAAGAAAGGCTACCAAACAGGCATGATTGGCAAATGGCACCTCGGTGCCAAGGCACCCTACCTTCCCACTTCTTATGGATTTGATTCCTATTTTGGCCTTCCCTACTCCAACGACATGTGGCCCATGGGCTACGATGGCAAGCCGGTGACAGATACCGCAGACCGCAAATTCAAGTATCCTCCGCTCTTTTTGCTCGAAGGCAATGAACCCGTGAAGCCCATCCGAACGCTGGAGGACCAGGCCCAACTTACACAGCTGTACACCCAGCGGGCGGTCCAATTTATTGAGCAGCACAAGGAGAGCCCCTTCTTTTTGTATCTGGCCCACTCCATGCCCCACGTGCCCATCGCGGTGTCCGAACCCTACAAAAATAAAAGTGGGGAAGGGCTGTTTGGGGATCTGATGCTTGAATTGGATGATTCAATTGGAGAACTGATGGCCACACTCGAAAAAAATGGGTTGACCCAAAATACGTTGGTCATCTTTACGAGTGACAATGGTCCCTGGCTGACCTTTGGCAACCATGCCGGCAGCAGCGGAGGCCTTCGGGAAGGCAAGGGTTCGGCTTGGGAAGGTGGGGTTCGAGTTCCCTGCATCATGAGTTTTCCAGGACTGATTCCTGCAGGAACGGTTTCCAACAACCTCGCAGCTACGATGGACATCTTCCCCACCATGGCGGCACTATTGGATGCACCTTTGCCTGGTCAAAAAATCGATGGGGTGAATATCTTACCCTTGTTAAAGCAGGTGACTGATGCCAATCCGCGAGACCACTTTGTCTATTATTACGATGCAAATAGCCTCAAGGCCATCCGGCAGGGGAAGTGGAAATTGGTTTTTCCTCACCTCTCTCAAACCTACCTGAATACCCAGCGGGGCAATGAGGGGTTCCCAGGAGTCTACAAATCCATGGAGGTCCCACTCGCCCTGTATGATCTGTCTACAGATCCTGGGGAAACGTTTGACTTGGCTTCCCAAAATCCAGGAGTAGTAGCCGCGCTGAGCGCATTAGCTGAGCAGTACCGAAAGACGTTAGGAGACGACCTCACCAAGCAGCCTGGAACCGAAAAGCGGCCGGCAGCAAAAATGGATTGATAAAAAGGAATGTTAGCGAGCTGAAATCGGAGCCTTGCTGAATCTTCCCCAAACCACAAACAGGGTAAGCAGAAGAAAGATCACTTGGGTCACGATAGGCTCTCCTTTGGAGGCATGCAAGGCTGTGGCCAAGCCCATGATGATGGCTAGGCCTAGAGCCGCCAGCGGAGTGAGTACAGGAAGGATGCGGAGCGCAGCAGGCAAAATCAGTCCAAATGCCCCTAAGAGCTCCGCAATTCCAATAAATCGAATCAGGCCTACCCCATATTTTTCAACAATTTCGCCCGACTGTTGAATAATGTCAGCATCTGAGGTAGTCAATTTGGTCACTCCGATCATCCCAAAGGCGAGGGCAAGGGCTACTTGCGCCACCCAGAGGGCGATGTGAAAGGCTTTGGAAGGGCTAGGATTGGACATTTTTTATTTAGTGTGGCATGTGTTGTAAGTATCCCGTTTTTCGAACCAATTATCCGTTAGAAGTTAAAGATGGATATTAGATTTTAGATAGTCAATAAGACTTTAGTTATTTAATGATTGATGTGGGGGGTCCTAAATTCATTTATTAATCAAATTTCGGTGGATAATTTATAAACCAAAAAAGAAATCAGATCAAAAAACAGCCTATTACAGTTTTATTGTATATTTCACTTAATTTAGAGCAATACACGACCAAATAGTGCCAATTATTGGAGAGATATTACAAAGGCTTTTTAAAAACATTAATCAAACAAAAAAGCGCCTTATTAATCATTCTTTCTTTTTGTTTCAGCCAACTCAAATTTTAGCGATTTGTAAAGAATCAGTAGGCGCAATTATCGTTTTACGATAAAATGAATTTAGAGTAATTTTTATTTTAAAGATTTTATGAAAATTAAATTTCTTATTCTGATTTTCTTTTTGCCATTAGCAGCCTTTGCTCAATCAAAAAAGATATTTGAAGTCACAAAAGATGAGTCTCAGTTGCTTCAAGGAGATTTTGAAGGAGTTGGTCAAGATTCTTTGTTACTTGTTTTATTGTATGCTCCCGATTTTGGTGCAGGTTTAAAAATTAAATCTACAAAAGGATGGATTAGAGGTAAAGAACCAAGGTATGATAATGACACTAGAAATTGGGAGTTGTTTTTTCGCTTGAACACAACCAACGAAGTAAATATTAATTTTTCTGATTTTCAACAAGAAACAATAATCATTGAAAATCCCTCAGAAGGACCCCGAATAATTAGTTATAATGTATTTGAAAAGGAAAAAGACCCGAATGCAAACCCCGTTTTGGTGATCAATTCAGATCCTTCTGAGGCTTCGATACTTATTGAATCAATTCCTCAAGGGAAAATTATTTTGTCAGAAAAAGAAACTCGATTTGAAACTAAAAACTTGTTGGCCGATTCGGTTCGAATTCATTTAGAAAAAGAAGGTTTTTATAAAATTGATACCACACTTTACTTGAAAAAAGGGGAGGTTTATTCCCTTGATTTTAAACTTGATCCAATTGTTAAAGAGTTGGAGATAAAAACTAAGCCTATTGATGCCGCACTTCTATTAAATGGGGAGCCCATTATAAATCCATTTTTCGGGACGCTTTCTTTGGGGACCTACAATCTGACCATGACTAGGAAATTTTTTCATGATAAGACAGTAGCTTTTGATTTAACTGAAGGCGATAGTCTTAAAATTTTAAATTTTGAGATGGATCCAAAATTAAGTTCAATCACTTTGCCGCCTTTACCTAAGTTGGATGGCGCCAGAGTGTTTATTGATGGTGTTCAATCTCCAATTGTAAATGGAGTTATCAAAGAAGTAGCATTTGGTACAAGAACCATAATGGTAGAAAAAAGAAGCCTCAAGCCTTTTTCTGATTCTCTTTTAGTCGATAAGGAAAATGTTGTCATTCCTGTTGAATTCTTCACTCTGGAAAATAATGATCTGGGGGAAAAAACGGCAAAAAAGATCTCTTTGGGTCTAGGATTTGGGGCTATTGGAACTGGGTTATACCTAATGCAATCGGCGAACAAAAATTATGCTGCCTATCAAAAAGCAAATACCTCCACTGAAGCAGCTTCTTTAAGGAAACAAGTAGAATCTGCAGATCAGCTAGCCCCTATCGTGTTTGGGTTAGGCGGCTTATTTATCGGAATTCAGTTCTTATTTTAGAATTATTTACTTACTCTTTATGACTGATTTTAACAATAACATTAAGTTAAACTCTAATTTTTCTTCTTTTTCAAAGAAAGGTTTAGTCTATTTTATTGGGTCCCTGGTTTTCTTTTTACATTCTTGTCAGGAGCGGGAATTTGCAAATCCATTTGATCCACAGGTTCCCAAGACTCTTTCCACCACTGTGCTTCCATCGGGAGCAGGGAGAATCAATGTATCCCCTTCAGCAGCTAATTATAAAACAGACCAGGTAATTACCTTAACTCCAGAGCCTAACCAGCACTGGGTATTTAAAAATTGGGAAGGAGATGCGAATGGGAATGCTATCCCATTTAACCTAACTATGTCTACAAATAAGTCAGTTGTAGCGGTATTTGTAAAGCGAAATTATCCTCTCAACCTAACTACGGAGGGAGAAGGTACTGTTGGGGAAAGGATCGTTTTTACTCCATCGGGCCGAGAGTACCCACATGGAACCATTGTTGAATTGACTCCTATCCCCAAGCAAGGTTGGTTATTTGATAGTTGGTCGGGAGATTTGACTGGCAAAAATGTTCCTCAAAACATCACAGTTGATAATCCAAAGAATGTAAAAGCCAAGTTTGTACAACAACAAATATCAAACTTGGCCTGTGCTTCTGCCTTGAATAGTGGGAATTTGGTGGCTACGCTACCTGCAATTGGAGTAAGCAGCGCAATTCCTTATACAACTGTTGCGGGAGGGAGTTATGTGGGCCAATCTGTCACTTCTACCGGAGTAACAGGGCTGACGGCAACCTTATTGCCTGGCAATTTTTTACCTGGATCAGGTAATTTAACCTTTACCATTGCTGGAACTCCTTCGGGCGTAGGTACAGCAAGTTTCGCAATTTCTATTGGGGGTCAAACGTGTACCATCACTCGCGCGGTGAATCCTTTGGGGTCAATTTTAGGGCTGAATTGTGGAGCAGCCACAAACAATGGAGATCTAACTGTAGGAACTGCTGTAGCTATTGCCTCCAACGTGACTTCAATCATCCCCTATACGGGAGGAAATGGCAGTGCCCATGTTGGACAAATAATTACTTCTACAGGAGTCACCGGCTTGACTGCTACACTTGCCGCGGGAAATTTTGCAAATGGCAATGGAACCTTGACCTATACCATTCAGGGTATCCCATCTGCAGTAGGTAATGCAGATTTTGCACTTAATATTGGTGGGCAAACTTGTAAACTGACACGAGTGGTGAACCAGAGATCAGGAAGCATCAGCCAGTTGAATTGCGGTTCTGCGACAAACACGGGCACCTTAACGCAGGGAACAATGGCCGCAGGGGTAAGTAGCTATGTTCCTTACAGTGGAGGCAATGAGGGTAGCCATTCAGGTCAATCGGTGAATTCGACTGGCGTACAAGGTTTGGTTGCCACGTTGGCTCCAGGAGCGTTTACGAATAGCACTGGCTTGTTGAACTATACCATTACAGGAACTCCTTCGGGTTTTGGCACGGCTAGTTTTGCACTAAATATCGGGGGTCAGACCTGTACACTGACTCGAGCGGTCAGCCAACTTGTAGGGAATATTACTACTTTGAATTGTAGTCCAGCCAATACTGGGGTCTTAACACAGGGAACAACCGCCTCTGGAGTCAGCAGTATTTATAACTATACTGGTGGAAATGGGGGGCCCTATGCTAGTCAATCAGTGAGTTCAACTGGCGTAGGAGGTTTGGTAGCCACATTGCCTGCAGGAGCGTTCACGAATGGTTCTGGCTCATTGACCTATACCATTACAGGAACTCCATCGGGTTTTGGCACGGCTAGTTTTTCACTAAACATTGGCGGGAAGACCTGCACACTAACTCGAGTGGTAAACCAACTCGTTGTTGCTGGAAGTATCAACCAGTTGGTCTGTGGTTCTGCAACAAACACAGGCACCTTAACGCAGGGAACATCGGCTGCAGGGGTAAGTAGCTCGGTCCCTTATTCTGGAGGTAATGGGGGTAGTCATTCAGGTCAATCGGTGAGTTCGACCGGTGTACTTGGTTTGACCGCCACACTAGCTGCAGGCACATTTTCGAATAGCACTGGCTCGTTGAACTATACCATCACAGGAAATCCTTCAGGAAGTGGTACAGCTAGTTTTGTACTAAATATTGGAGGGCAGATCTGTGTCCTCACAAGAACTGTAACTGCTGCAGTAACGGCTACTTACCCTCCTGGTACGTATTGTTCGAATATTCAATCGGCAATTTTTGAAGTAACCACCCTAACTGGCCGAACGTGGATGGATAGAAACTTAGGGGCTACAAAAGCAGCGGCCAGCTCTACCGAAGCGGCTTCTTTTGGTGACTTGTACCAGTGGGGTAGAAGAAGTGATGGGCATCAATGTAGGAATTCCACTACCACCACAACGCTCAGTTCCACGAGTACCCCCTCAACTTCAGCATTCATTATAGCTCCAAATGCACCCAACGATTGGCGGAGCCCTCAATTTTCAAGCTTATGGCAAGGTGCTTCTGGTACAAATAACCCTTGCCCCTCTGGATACCGATTGCCCACTTCAAGTGAGTTGAATGCTGAAATTCAGACTTGGGGTAATAAAAATGCTGCTGGTGCACTCACTTCCCCACTTAAATTACCAACTGCTGCAATTCGGGATTTTGAAAATGGGCAACTTATTTTACAATCCAGTGGTGTATATTGGACGAGTACAATAAATGGAACAGATTCTAATCTTTTATTAATTGATAATTCTGAAGCTACTCTTTATAAAGGGCAAAGAGGTTATGGATCGTCTGTGCGTTGTATAAAGAATTAGATTTATTGATTAGAATCATGATTTATTGAGAATCCCCATAGGCATGAACTTGAAAAAAAACTACTAATTCACCCTAATTTGATCATTGGTTTTTGTACTAGTCACAAATACGATTAAGACCTGAAGATTAGGAAATAGTGCTTTGAACTGTAGACTGGTATTTACCGAGTAATATTTGCCATGATTCCTTTTGGCTGTAACCGAGGCTAAGTTTAAAAAATAGCGGGTTTGTGTGATTCTTTTAGTAGTAAAAACTCAGAAAGCGTATCGTCATGACAAGAATATTAGGTAAAGAGCAGTTATGTAGTAGCGAGAAAAAATACTTTAAATCTATTCAAGGTTTTGGAAATCGCACCTTATTTGATCGGTACCCAGACATTGAAAGTGTGGTCACAAAGAAGGTTAGTGAGAAATATTCCAGTTTTTTAGCAGAACCCGACGATGAAGGAGAAACCATCACTTGGTATTCCAAGCCATACCAAGAGACACCCAGAAGAATCTCAGAATTGCAAGGGGAGGAAAGGGACTTCTACGAACAAATAAAAAATGATACCCTAGCACAATACCAAAAAGTAATTGGTGAGTTAAAGAGGGAAAATCAAACTAGCGAAGCGGAAGCCCTAGAGGGCGCCCTTAGGTATATTAATGATGATTTTATTTTTTGCTACGATCAACGGGTAGTACTTGGTACCTGGGGAATGCAAATGAAGGAGAATTACCGGGAGTCATCGGGAACAGTTTCAAAAAATTTATTCAAAATAAAAAACAAAGGAGCTGTACAAGGCCCCCCTGTAATCGAGGAAACACCGCAAGAAATACCAGAAGAAGTCATAGAAGTTAGTGAGCCAAGTCAAAGCTTTCACAACATCCAATTCAATCCGGGAGAACATGGGCATATTCCAGGGAATAGTGAATTCCAAAAGCCGCTAGGGCAATCCATCTCCGAAAATGAAATTCCAAGTGTAGAACCAAAGGAGGGGTACCAGTTTACTGGTTGGGATAGGGATCCAAGTAATTTCCAAGCTGATGGTGATACCGTCTTTACTGCTCAATATGCCCCCATCATCCCTCCAATTGTTGAATTACCCTGGTATATGCGACTATGGAATTGGATCAGAAACTTCTTTTTTGGCAGAGGCTGTCTACGGTGGCTGCTATGGTTATTGCTCTTCTTACTTCTTTTGTTCTTGTTACTATGGCTTTTGCAATGTTGCGAAAGAAACACTGAAAAATTGGATGATTGCGCCGAAAGAATTGAAGATCTTGAAAAACAGATTGACAGCCTAAATCGGAGGCATAAAGAATTAGATAGTCTAAACCGCCGGCATATGGAATTAGACAGTGCAAATATAACGCCGCCTAAAGAAGTACCAGGAGAGCCTCAAGCCTGCATTTCAGGTATGGACGTTTTGTTCTTAGTAGACTATTCAAATAGTATGGATAAACAAATTGAAGGTATAAAAAATTCAATAAACTCGATTGCCAACACTATTGAAAAAGAATCAAATAATAATTACAGATTGGGGTTAATTACCATTGATGAATATGAAAGTGGAACCCTTTCAAATTATTATTCAAATAAAAATTATTCCTCATTACCCTCTTCACAGAGATTCATTAACAAAGGTAATCCAAGTGATCAATGGATTACCGCCTGGGAGAAAATGAGGACTAACAATATCTCTACTTTTATAACGCAATTAAATAAATTAAATGGAGCAGTTGTTATTGGATATGGTGGCAAAGGGCCTCCTGAACCCAGTGATATGGCAATAAATTTAGTTTCATCAAGTGCTTATGGTG
The DNA here is from genome assembly GCA_903952135.1 of uncultured Algoriphagus sp. GTDB lineage: Bacteria > Bacteroidota > Bacteroidia > Cytophagales > Cyclobacteriaceae > Algoriphagus. The sequence continues at coordinate 52 of CAJBER010000111.1, read as the reverse complement.
GGTATGAATATTTTGGCGGCAGATTTAGAAATGGGGTATCTAGGATAATAAT
>CAJBER010000110.1 GCA_903952135.1 uncultured Algoriphagus sp. | reverse complement strand
CAAACAGACAATTTTGGAGGAATTATTCAGTTCTATTATATTAATTCCAAACTTGCAAAACCTTCCGAAGTAGCTTTAGTTGAAAAATACAACCTTTTGGATAATTTGGACAGTATACTTTATATCAAATGAGTTTTGGGAGTTAATCAGCCAAATATGTATGAAAAACTAAATTTGGATATTGAGGCCATGGAAAAGTATTTGAAAATTTTAAAAAAGTTAATCCTGGTTGAGAGTTGATTTTTTTGCACTACCTTATAGTTAATGTTTAACCGAGGAGTTGCTCTCCCAAATTTCCGAAAGCATTCAATCGGTCACCATTATCCCATGAAACAACTGCAATTGATCCTATTTTTTTTACTGACTACTGGCACCGCTTGGGGTCAGGCTGACTCCTTGCGGCGCCAATTGGAGCGAGGTGAGATTACAGAGAAAGAGTGGTACTTGGGTACACTTAAATTGGGCCAAGTATCGGACGAGGCCAATGGTTGGGTGCAGTACGACGATCTGGTGGATGTCAACTCCAAACTCTACAAATCGCTCAAAAAAAAATCAGGAATCATCTTTCATATTCCCAACAAGTACCAAGTGATTCAGTCAAACGGAAATAGATACATCCAAGCTTATCTCTTCAACTTAACCGATTCGACCATTGAAATCCCCAGAATGGATGCGACAATCTATCCGATTGAAAGTGAGTTCTACTTGAATAAAAATTGGGTTAAGGTAAAAGAAAATACCTCTTCAACCTGTGGCAACAGCTACTGGGTACAAAAATTAGCACCTAATTCCTACCTGTCTATCCAGATAAGTAACCACGACATCTCATTCGGAAAAATCAAGGTAAGACAAAAGGTCAAACTCAAGCTAGGAGACCAAATCCTAGTGTCAAAGGAAGTAAAGGCTTTGCTCTTTCCCAATCAACTGAAACTTTTGACGGAGAAATTGAATTGAGCCTAACGACCAAGCTCCAGTTTTTGTAAGCGCTTAAGAGAACTAAAATGTTGTGATCGAACCGCTTTTTTCAGTTGACACCTCTATTTTTTTCTTGCCAAATTATAAACTTCTTGGTCGTTGGAGATGCTCATTTCACTCGGCCCTGCGCAGTACTTCAATATAGGAATCAGTTATGTGACCTTGTAAGGTAAACCCGATACACGGCGGCGAATCGGTCTTTTCTTTGTCCATCGGATCGTGAGGTCGGGTATCTCTTTGGTTTATGTCCTATTTTTTGCGAAGTCGAAAATTGCTCCAATACCTACACCAATTGATAACCCAAATCCAGCACCAGTAGCTACACCGGTGGAAATGTCTCCAAATACCATTCCCAAAGCGGAACCAAAAACCAGCCCAAAACACGCTCCAAGAGCAATTCTGTTTCCAGAATTTTTAGTCTTTTTTTCTCCCATTTCCTTAGTCAAATCCCTCATTTTTTGATATTGAAGGGGTTTAAAGATTTCAATTAACAAAATATTTACCGATTGGTTTGTAATTAATTAATAATCTACTAAAATTGTAGACTAATAAAAAAAACGATGTCTACTACCTTACACTTTGAAACTCTCCAATTGCATGCGGGTCAAGAACCTGATGCTGTCACTGGCTCTCGAGCAGTACCTATTCACCAAACGACTTCCTACGTTTTTAAAAACACGGACCATGCCGCCAACCTATTCGGCTTGAAGGAATTCGGGAATATTTATACCCGAATCATGAATCCTACTACCGATGTGTTTGAAAAAAGGGTAGCGGCTTTAGAAGGAGGGGTGGCCGCCTTGGCTACTGCATCGGGACAAGCCGCCCAGTTTATAGCCTTAAACAATCTGTTGCAAGCAGGAGACAACTTCATCAGTAGCTCCTTTATCTACGGAGGTACCTACAATCAATTTAAAGTTGCCTTCAAGCGAGATCGGAAGAGCGTCGTGTAGGGAAAGAGT
>CAJBER010000109.1 GCA_903952135.1 uncultured Algoriphagus sp. | reverse complement strand
CTAGTTCGAATCGCCTTTGGTAATCGCTCAAGCTCTGCGACATCTAAATCTTTCGCATTCGCTTGTGAAAAATATTGGTTGGCAAAATCATCTTTGGTGAAGCGGTCATCAATACCATGCTACTTGCCGGAACCCTACTCATTGTTGCTGGGCTATGCAATCTGTTGATTACGGACAAAAGAGCCACTCACGATTAATATCCCGATATAAAATCAAAAATCCGGTAGGAGAATTCTCCTACCGGATTTTTTTATACACTAACTCGCAAGTCAGAATCTACATTCAATCCCCGAGTTTAGACCAATCCCATTCCTTGTTGATGTGGGAAATGGCATGGTGAGCTGTGAGGTCGTATTGACAAGGCACGATGGACACGTAATTGTTGGCGATCGCCCACTCGTCGTTGTCCTCCCCCTTGTCGAAATTGACAAAATTACCTGCCAACCAGAAGTATTTCCTACCGGTCGGGTCAAAGCGCTCCACAAATTCCTCCTGCCACTTGGCATCCGCTTGTCTACAAATCTTTATCCCTCGGATATCTTCATTTCGCTTGGGAGGAAAATTCACGTTCAAGGCGATACCTTTCGGAATTCCATGTTCCAACACTTGACGCGCAATTTTTTCCACCCATTCTTCCACATGGGAAAAATCTGCCTTTGAGGAAAAATCACAGAGGCTAAAACCAATCGAAGGCAACCCTTCCAAGGCTCCTTCAATCGCAGCAGACATGGTTCCAGAATACAAAACAGAAATGGAGGTATTGGATCCGTGATTGATCCCGCTGACTACTAGGTCCGGCTTTCGGTCTTTGAGGACATGGTGCTTGGCTAGTTTGACGCAGTCCGCTGGAGTTCCGCTGGACTTGTAAGCCAGTACATCCTCAAAAATATCCTCTTCATAGAGCCGTAGCGTTTGCCCGATGGTAATCGCATGTCCCATGCCCGATTGGGGGCTATCTGGGGCGACCACTACTACGTCACCCAATTTCTTCATGACAGACACCAATACACGAATTCCTTTGGAGGTAATGCCATCGTCATTGGAGACGAGAATCAAGGGTCTTGCCATGATTAGTTGTTTTTTAATTCGTTGTAATAGGCCGTGATCCGCAGCAGATCCCCACGCTGATCGTGTTCGAGGCGATTCTTTCGCATGTACAGCTGCATTTCTTCGTCGTAACCCGTGAGCAGGTCAAACAATTCTTTTTTCTTGCCACTGTATCGTTCCAATCGGCCATTTTTCAAAAAATAATAGGTAAAGGCCAAACGATAGCCTGTTGCAGTCTGTGGTCCCCAAAAAGGATTCATCCCCATGCCTGACCAATTGTTCATCCCTCGATTGTCTGTGGCAATGTATTCTCGACAAAGCAAGGCAATGTACTCTCCTTGGGTCAATACCTCAAAAAAGATGGGCGTTTCGTAATCCCCATTCAAGGCATAAGGAAGGCTATAAAACTTTCGAATGCCCGCGTATGTCTCATCGTAAATTTCAAAGCTCGTCACATTGGAGGCAGTAAAAGTAATTACAGTCTCAGCCTGCAACTGCACCAGGTTGGTTTCCAGATCGTATTTCACCAATCCAGTCGTTGTACTCCCATCCGCCAAAACCAAGGTGCCTTTGTGCCAAATCTGGGAAGGGAATTGATTTCTGGTTTGCGCCCAGCTCAGGCTGCCTAAACACAGAAAAATCAAGAGTAGGTATAGTTTCAAGTTTCGCATCAGGTATACAAACGGAGTTGCTGGCTTCAAGTTTCTAAAAACTTTGCTGCAGCGGAAACCCCTATTTCTTATTTTAGAATCGTATGTCCCATTTTATCCCGCTTGGTTTGCAGGTATTTTTCATTGTGTGGGTTGGGCTGTATCTCGATCGGAACTTGATCTACAATCTCAAGCCCATACCCGAGCAATCCTACTCGCTTCTGAGGATTGTTGGAAATCAATCGAATCTTGGACACTCCCAAATCCCGAAGGATCTGTGCACCAACTCCGTAATCTCGACCATCCATGGGGAGACCTAGTGCCAAATTGGCCTGTACGGTATCCATGCCCTCCTCTTGAAGTTTGTAGGCCTTCAACTTGTTGATCAAGCCGATGCCTCTTCCCTCCTGATTCATGTACAAGACCACTCCTTTGCCTTCCTGCTCCACCAATTCCATGGCTGCATGCAGTTGGGGTCCGCAGTCACATCTGCAGGAACCAAATATATCTCCCGTAGCGCAAGAGGAATGTACGCGTACCAAGACAGGCTCGTCCTTCTCCCAAGTTCCTTTGATCAAAGCCAAATGAATCTCCTGGGTGTTGGTTTGTCTGTAGGCAAGCAAATCAAAATTTCCCCAAGCGGTAGGCATATCTACCCCAATTTCCCGGGTAATCAAGGATTCATTTTTGAGGCGGTAGGCGATCAAATCCTTAATGGAAACGAGTTTGAGTTGAAACCGCTCACGCACTTTCACCAAGTCATCCAATCGAGCCATGGTCCCATCTTCGTTCATGATTTCAACAAGCACGCCCGCAGGCTGTAATCCTGCCAATCGTGAAAAATCTATCGCAGCTTCGGTATGACCCGCTCTTCTGAGCACTCCTCCACGCTTTGCTTTCAATGGGAAAATATGTCCTGGCTTGCCCAATTCATTGGAATGAATGCTATCGTCCACCAAAGCTTGGATAGTCTTGGCGCGATCTGAGGCGGAAATACCCGTGGTACAACCATGGCCAATCAAGTCTACTGATACCGTAAATGGCGTCTCAAATACGGCTGTATTGCTTCCCACCATCAAGTCCAGTCCCAGCTTCTCGCAACGATCCTCAATCAAAGGAGCGCAGATCAGTCCTCGTCCATGAGTGGCCATAAAGTTGATGATCTCAGGCGTGACCTTTTCGGCAGCGCATACAAAATCGCCTTCATTTTCACGGTCCTCATCGTCCACGACAATGATCACTTCGCCGTTTTTAATGGCTTCAATGGCATCTTCAATGGGGTCAAGCGTATAATTTTCCACGAGTCGGGGTGTTAAGCAGATGGTTTAGGATACAAATGTAGCCTCTTTAAAAACAAAACCGGAAGCAGCCAAAGAAAGTTTGGAATTAACCAATGACTATGCCCAGTTCCTTGTCTATTTTAAGTTTAAAATTCTTTAGTTCTAGGTACAATTCAAGCAATTCACGCATCTTACCCTCCTCCAATTGCTGTTGTTCCGCCTCCTTTATATTGGCCATTGCCTCTTCCATCAATTTCTGGAGAAGGCGACGCTTTAATCTCAAAATGGACTTGAATGCAGTATTTGCCAAATCATCGGATTCCAGTTGAATGAAAATTTGAAATTTATCTTTCCAATGCGTCGATACCTCATGACGCTGCGTGATCAAGGCAATGGCTTCTTGCCGAATCTCCGCATCCCCATGATTTAGAAATAGTTGGTCGGAAGGGATAGTTCCCAAACCTACACTTTCTCGATACAGATGAAGCATTTTCTGGTAAACGGGAGTTTGGAAACTAACCTCAGCTATTTCTGTTAGGATGTACTGACTAAAATGAAGTTCCTGCTCATCTAATTTTTGACCTCCATAATTGAGCAAAAGTCGCATGGTCTCACGTTCTTGCGCCAAAAGATGGTCCTCCGCCCCAGCCTCCACGGGAAGCATCAGCAGGTCTTCAATACTTTCTTCAACGGCTTTTTCCTCTTTGGCTCGCTCAAACTGATCCTTCTGCGTTTTGATCAGGATTTTATTGAGTTCGGCATGCAGGATTTCTTCTTCTATACCCAAGAGACCAGAAGCCTCCTTGGCATACACAGAACGAATGATCGGATCAGGAATTTTCCCGATACTTTGCACTACTTCACGGATGATTCCTGCCTTGCGGATAGGATCCTTTTCGATTTCATCTTGGTATAAGCCGATCTTAAACCCAATGAAATCCCGACTATTTGCTTTCAGGTAATCTTGAAAGGCTTGCGAACCTACTTTTCTAGAATAGCTATCTGGGTCTTCCCCATCGGGAAAAACTACCGCTTTGACATTCAAACCACCTTCCAACAACAAATCTATCCCGCGAAGGGAGGCCTTGATGCCGGCGGAATCTCCATCGTAGAGGACGGTCACTTGGTTGGTAAACCTCCGGATCATCTTGATCTGCCCGTCCGTCAAGGAAGTGCCTGACGAAGCAACTACGTTTTCAATGCCCGAAAGGTGCAAGGAAACTACATCCGTATAGCCTTCCACCAAGTAACAATTGTCCTGGTCGCGAATGGCTTTCTTTGCCTGAAACATCCCATACAGCACATCACTTTTGTGGTAAATGGGGGTTTCTGGAGAGTTGATGTATTTGGGTTGATTTTTATCCTTGGTTAGAATTCTCGCACCAAACCCGATTGGCTTGCCGCTCACATTGTGAATCGTGAAGGTCACCCGATTACGGAATCGATCATACAAGCGTTCCGGCTCTCCTTCTTTCTGCAAAATTAATCCGGCTTTCAAGAGAATTTCTTCTTGATAACCCGCTGATTTGGCAGCTTTCAAGAAATGGTCCCAGCCATCCATGGCATAGCCTAGGTCAAATTTTTGGATAATTTGAGGGGTAAATCCCCGCTCTTTGAAATAGCTCAGCCCAATGGACTTACCTTCTTCGGTATCTAAGTTTTTGACAAAAAAGTCTTTGGCAAAGTTGACTGCGATAAACAAACTCTCTCGCTCACTTTGCTCCAAGTTTTGTTCAGGGCTAAGATTTGCTTCTTCCTCTACCTCTATCCCATACTTCCCAGCGAGCTGCTGAATGGCTTCTTGAAATCCGATTCCTTCGATGTCCATCACAAATTGGATGGGATCTCCCGCTTTTCCGCAGCCAAAGCACTTGTAGATTTGCTTGGCAGGCGAAAGAGAAAAAGAAGGTGTTTTTTCACCATGAAAAGGACAGCAGGCCCACATGTTTTGCCCCTTCTTTTTCAAGGGCACGTAATCCCCGATCACCTCGACGATGTCAACGCGCTCTTTTACTTTGTCGGTGGTCAGTTTACTGATGGACATGGGCTGGATGAAGTAAACAAAGGTAAGGACTCCTGAGGGAAATTGTAGCCAAGAATAGGAGAAGAAAATTGAAAGGTAATGGGTCTTAAAATACGAGTCTAGGTTTTTCTAAGACGCATTCTTGACCTAACTTGCAAAAAATTTACAAAAGCCATGCAATTGACTCCAGAATTGTTGAAAAAATCCCTTTCCAAAGTCCAAGATCCAGACATCAAGCGGGATTTGGTCTCCTTAGGGATGATCCAAGGGATTGAAATAGATGGCAAAAAAGTGCGCTTCACAGTGGTTCTCACCACTCCTGCTTGCCCCTTAAAGGAAGTGATCAAAAACAACTGTCTGGAGGTGCTGGAAGCAGATTTTGGCAAGGATTACAGTTGGGATATTTTTATGACTGCCCAAGTGACCACCGTTCGTGATGCAGCACCCGTTTTACCCCAAGTAAAAAATATCATTGCGATTGCTTCTGGCAAGGGTGGCGTGGGTAAATCTACCACTTCAGTCAATCTCGCCGTAGCCCTAGCCGAATTGGGGGCCAAAGTAGGCTTGATTGATGCGGATATTTCAGGGCCATCCATCCCTACCATGTTTAATGTGGAAGGCGAGCAACCGGCGGTTAAAAAGGAAGGAGACAAGAACATTATTGTTCCCATTACCCAATATGGAGTGAAGATGATGTCCATTGGTTTTTTGACTCCTACGGACAGTGCAGTGGTTTGGAGAGGCCCTATGGCTAGTTCTGCCTTACGTCAATTTATTGCCGATGTGGAATGGGGAGAGCTGGATTATTTATTGATTGACCTGCCTCCAGGAACCTCAGATATCCACTTGACGCTGGTGCAGACAGTACCTGTAACAGGCGCGGTCATCGTGACCACACCACAAAAAGTAGCGCTTGCGGATGCGACCAAGGGATTGAGCATGTTTAGACAAGCTCAAATTAATGTCCCCATCTTAGGTGTTGTAGAAAATATGGCTTATTTTTCACCTGCAGAATTGCCGGACAACAAGTATTATTTGTTTGGCAAGGATGGAGGCAAGAAGTTGGCTGAAAAATATGAGGTTCCTTTCCTTGGAGAGATTCCAATCGTTCAAAGTATCCGCGAAAGTGGAGATTCTGGGTATCCAGCCGTATTGAAAACTGGACCCACCCAAGATGCTTACCTAAAACTCGCCGAAGAGGTGGCCCGTCAGATTGCGATACGGAACTCCTCCTTGGACAAAACAGAACTAGTAGAAATTAAACTTTAAGCAACGCTCATGGAAGCAGTATTGAGAGAGAAAATTGAATTTGCTTTGGATACCATTCGCCCCTATCTGGAAGCAGATGGTGGAAATGTACGCGTCGTTGAGCTTACTGAAGATTTTGTATTGAAAATCGAAATGCTCGGAAACTGTGGTTCTTGCCCCATGTCTTCCATGACTCTAAAAGCTGGAGTGGAAGAAGCAATTTTGAGAGCCATCCCTGAAATCAAGCGGGTGGAAGCAGTAAATTTAACCGTGGCTTGACCATACGCCCTATGAAAAACCAATACCAACTATTTTGGCTCCCAAAGTTCCTAACAGGACTATTTTTCATGTTTACCCTTACCGCTTTTGGTCAAGGAATTACCCTTCAGGAATTTCAAGGTGGGGGACAGAGCCACCAAGGTGCTGGTCACAATGAAAAATGTGGACATACATTTCTTGAAATCCAACAAGAAAGAGAATTAGGAGTATTTGGCTCCAAGCCTTTTTTTGAAGATTGGATCAACAAAAAAATCGTTGAGAAAAATAGCAAGCCGCAGATTATGAAGGTTCAGGCTGAACCGCGCGTAATTCCAGTGGTAGTCCATGTCCTGCATAACGGGACCGCTGTGGGCGTTGAAGCCAATATCTCGGATGCGCAGATTCTTCAGCAAATTCGGGTACTTAATGAAGATTTTCGAAGAAAAAATGCTGATGCCATCCTCACCCCAGCGGAATTTCTTCCAGTAGCAGCAGATGCAAATATTGAATTTGTGCTCGCCAAACAGGACCCATCTGGTCTTCCTACCAATGGAATTGTACGGAAGCAGGGACCTAAAACCATTTATGGGCCAGAAGACGCAACTTTAATCGGTCAGACCTCCCAATGGAATCCTGAAGAATACTTGAATATGTGGGTAGTGCCTTTAGTGGATCCTTACTTAGGCTATGCAACCTTTCCCACCTCCAACCTACCCGGACTTAATTTCGCACCATCGGCATCAATTCGTGATGGGGTCACTGTAGACTACCTCTTTTTTGGAACTGGTACTGGCACAGCTGCCAATACCAATGGAAGAACTGCTACGCACGAAGTAGGCCACTACCTTGGCTTGCGTCACATTTGGGGCGATGGAGGCTGCGAAGTAGATGATTTCGTACTCGATACACCCAATCAGGACAATCCCAACAATACCATTTGCAATGCCAACCCAACCCGTTTTTCTTGTGGCAACAACAACATGATCCAGAATTACATGGATTACACGCCAGATCCATGCATGAACCTGTTTACCAAGGGCCAAGTAGAACGATTTGATGTAGTGCTTGCCAATAGTCCGCG
>CAJBER010000108.1 GCA_903952135.1 uncultured Algoriphagus sp. | reverse complement strand
GATCGCAGCGTCATCGATGCCTTGAAGAGTACCGCTGAAAACGAACAAACGCATGGTTACCAAGGCTACCAAGGCATTCCCGAATTGCGGACGGCTATGGCCCACTATTATGCGAGTGAATTTGGAGTGCAGTTGGATCCAAACCGAGAAATCCTCCCTTTGATGGGCTCCAAGGAAGGAATCTTTCACCTAAGCATGGCTTTTTTGAATCCTGGAGATCAGGTTTTAATTCCTAACCCAGGCTATCCCACTTACACGGCCGTCACCCAATTGCTTGGGGCAAGTCCCATTTACTACAGCTTGGATTTGAGCAAGCAGGGTCGACCTAATTTGGAGGAGCTCGAGCTTTTGGACTTGAGTCGAGTCAAATTGATGTGGATCAATTACCCACACATGCCTACGGGTGCTCCTGGCTCCGAGGTAGTGTTGGCAGAGCTCATTGCTTTTGCGCAGCGGCATGACATCCTACTTATCCATGACAACCCTTACAGCCACATCCTAAACCCGAATCCTAAAAGCTTGCTGGCGCTACCTGGCGGAAAGGAAGTGGGTTTGGAACTCAACTCCCTCTCCAAAACCTTCAATATCCCCGGCTGGCGCGTGGGAATGCTCTGTGGAAAAGCAGAATGGGTGAATGCAGCACTCAAAGTCAAATCCAATATGGACTCCGGCATGTTTCTGGGTCTTCAGAAGGGAGCTACTGCTGCACTTTTACTTGGAAAAACCTGGTTTGAAAGACAGAATGAGATTTATGCCAGTCGAAGAAAGCTAGTTTGGACCCTTGCCGACCACTTGGGATTGACCTATGATCGGGAAGCTGCAGGCTTATTTGTTTGGTGCCGCGTACCTTCAGGCTCTTCAGCAGAAGCATTGGTTGACCAGTTGCTTTACGAAAAAAACATCTTCATTACCCCAGGAAAAATATTTGGATCGGAAGGAAACGACTATGTCCGCATTTCCCTTTGCCTCCAAGAATTCAAAATCCTAGAAGCCATCAACCGCATCAAACCTAGCCACTAATATGAAAAAAATACACCTTGTAGGATTGGGACTCTTGGGAGGATCCTTTGCCCTTGCCGCCAGACAAAAATTTCCGGAACTGCAGTTGTCCGGTCAGGATGCTAATCCGCAACACCTCCAAGATGCACTGGACTTAGGAATCATTAGCGTGGCCAAGTCCATTCCGGATGCAGATACAGATTTAGTGATTTTGGCTACTCCTGCAGATACCTTAGGAGATTTATTGGTCCAAACCTTGGCACAAATTGGTCCCGACACCCTAGTTTTTGACTTAGGATCCACCAAGGCCAAGCTATGCAGTTTGGTAGCTGCACACCCCAAGCGATCTCAATACCTAGCTGCACACCCCATAGCAGGTACGGAATATTCTGGTCCCAAGGCAGCAGATGCCGGGCTATTGGATCGAAAGGTGATGATACTCTGTGAGCTGGAAAAGACGGATTTACATCTCAAGGAAAAAGCCTATCAACTCTTTGATGCCCTAAACTTGAAGCTTCGGTTTATGGATCCAGCAGAACACGACCGCCACCTCGCATTCGTGTCCCACCTCTCCCACTTGACTTCCTTTATGCTAGGCAAAACCGTTCTTCAAAAAATGGAAGATGAAAAAAACATCTTTGACATGGCGGGTTCGGGTTTTTCTTCAACCGTTCGTTTAGCAAAGTCTAGTCCGGACATGTGGGCACCCATTTTTCTTGAAAACAAAGACAATGTCCTTGCTGCTTTGGATGGATACATCGCTAACCTGAGTGCATTCCGAGAAAAAATAGCAAAGGAGGATGGGGAAAGTTTGAAAAAGGAAATGGGGGAAATCAATGTCATCCGAGGAATTCTAGATTTCGGAAAGTAAGTATTCGAACCAGCATAGGTTAATTTAGATTAGCTGTCAGGTTGGGTTGGTCGTTTATTCTTACTCTAAAATCTTTTCTTAACTTGACTACTCATTCAATTCCATTTCCATGCTACGATACCTATTAGTTTTTCTTTTATTGGGCTCCCTTCAAGCGGAAGCGCAGGACCTTTGGACTGCTGTATCTACCAAAACCGAAGCCACTGCTCGGCACGAAAGTTCTTTTGTGGCGGTTGGAGACAAACTGTATGCTGTAGGGGGGCGAGGAGTACGACCAGTAGAGGAATTTGATCCCCAAACCAACACTTGGGTTAAGGTGGCAGATGCTCCGATGGAAATCCACCATTTTCAGGCAATATCCTTTCAAGATGAACTCTGGAT
>CAJBER010000107.1 GCA_903952135.1 uncultured Algoriphagus sp. | reverse complement strand
GCCTTTGATCAGGGCAGGTAGCAGTTCTTGGAACAAAAGAAACTGTCCGAGATGGTTGCTGCTGAAACTGAGATCCAGCCCTTCAGCAGTTCGTTTCCCCGCAGGGTACATTCCACCAGCATTGTTGATGAGTACCTGTATTGCATCCACCTGGCTCAGGAGGACTGTTGCGCCTGCTTTGACCGAGGCTAGGTTGCTTAGGTCTAGGTAGATAAGCACTATTTTCTCCTTTTGGGGAAGGTGCTGAATCAACTTTTCGGCCTTGGCCAGGTTTCTGACAGGTAGAAATACCCGATCAAACTTGGGGAGAAGGGCGAGGAGGGTTTCCCATCCGATTCCGGATGTACTTCCTGTAAGAACTAGGTTCATTTTTTAGGAGTTCAATTCCAAATCAAGGTACTTGGTTTTCAGGAAACTAGAAAACCAGGGGCTTGTTCGGGGTTTGCATGCTAGATTTTTTTCTATTTTTGAATAGTTAGCCCTTTTGTGGGCTCGCAGGAAGAAATTAACCCTTGTTCTGAGTTGGGCCATGTCTCAAAAATTTATAGATATTGAAAAAGCGATTGCTTTAAAAAATCCAAGTATCTTGAAGTGGATGCCTGGATTTTTGCTTCGCTATGTGAAGCGGGTGACGCACGAAGAATGGCTCAATTCGGTGCTGAATAAGCATCTTTCCAAAAAAGGTTGGGATTTTGCCAACGCCCTGATTCAGGAATTTGAGATGGATGTTACCGTGAGTGGGGCAGAAAATATCCCAAAAACTGGAGGAGTGATTTTGGCTTCCAACCATCCGCTTGGTGGTATGGATGGGATCGCCTTTGTGCAGGCCATCGGGAAAATTCGACCAGATGTGCGTATTTTAGTAAATGATCTGCTGATGACCTTCAATAATTTCGAACCTCTTTTTGTACCCGTCAATAAGTTTGGGAAAAATTCTACGGCTGCTAATCAGCGGATCGAGGAAGTGTATTCTCAAGGCCATGTGGTGTTGATTTTTCCCGCAGGTCTGGTTTCGCGAAAGCAGGAGGAGGGAATAAAGGATTTACTCTGGAAGAAAAGCTTTATAGCCAAGGCAAAACAATACCAATTGCCAGTTATCCCCACCCATATTTCAGGGAGAAATTCTTCCTTTTTTTACAATCTGAGCAACTTTAGAAAAAAAATTGGTCTGAAGGTTAACCTGGAAATGTTCTGGTTGGTGGATGAAATGTACAAGCAGCGCAAAGGCAAAATTCACATCACACTTGGAAAGCCGTTACCCTATACCTATTTTGACGGCAGCAAATCCGATCCAGAGTGGGCAGACCACATGAAATCAAAAGTGTATGAACTTGGAAAATCGAATGTCTGAGGTGAAAGCGATTATTCCCGCCGTGGATCGTGAACTTCTGAAGGCCGAACTTACCCCAGAGCGTTTCCTTCGCTACACCAACAATGGCGATAACATAGTTTACGTGGTCAATTACCACAATTCGCCTAATGTGGTGCGTGAGATCGGTAGACTTCGGGAATTGACTTTTCGAGCAGCAGGAGGAGGTACGGGCATGGAATTGGACTTGGATGAGAATGATACGAGCGAAACATGCTACGAGCAGCTCATCACTTGGAACGAGGAGGACGAACAGATTGTGGCAGGGTATCGCCTCATTTGTTGCACGAATGCCTTAGGTCCTGATGGTGAAATTCAGCTTTCTACCAAGCACTTGTTTGACTTTTCTACAGAATTTATCCAAGACTACCTGCCCTACACCATTGAATTGGGGAGATCTTTTGTACAGCCCAGTTACCAGCCTAGTTTGGACAACCGCAAGGGAATGTTTAGTCTGGACAACCTTTGGGATGGTTTGGGTGCCTTTGTACTCCTTCATCCCAATGTCAAGTACTTGTTTGGAAAGGTAACCATGTACCCGCATTACAATCGGGAAGGGCGTGATTTATTGCTCTATTTTATGAACCATTATTTTCCTGACAATCAAGGTTTAGTGAAGCCTAAGGAGAAGTTAAGGTTGAGCTATGAAACGGACATCCTTTCCCAACCCAATCCCTTCGAAAGGCTGGATTACAAGGAGGGTTATAAGGTCCTGAATGGGAAGATCCGGGCATTGGGAGAGAACATTCCTCCCCTGATCAATGCGTACATGACCCTGTCCCCAAGCATGAAAAATTTTGGAACCGCGCTAAACGACGAGTTTGGAGAGGTAGAGGAGACTGGG
>CAJBER010000106.1 GCA_903952135.1 uncultured Algoriphagus sp. | reverse complement strand
ATGGCATTCACATTGGCTTTGGTGCGCATGGGATGTCTGGCGTCGAAATGGGTCCTGATGGACGTATCTATTGGGGCATTGGAGATATTGGATTTAATGGAAAAGGGGATGATGGTACGGAGTACAACCATTCGAATTCCGGAGTGATTGCACGCTCCAACCCGGATGGTTCTGACTTTGAGATTTTTGCATCGGGCCTTCGAAATACGCATGAGTTTGTTTTTGATCAGCACACCAATCTCATCTCTGTAGACAACGATGGGGATCATGCGGGTGAAAAGGAACGCTTGGTGTACATCACGCGTGGTTCCGATACAGGATGGAGAATCAACTGGCAATTTGGCAAGTACCGTGATCCCAACAACAACACCTACAAGGTTTGGATGGATGAGAAAATGTATCTGCCTCGCTGGGAGGGACAGGCTACCTTTATTACTCCGGCTTTGATGAATTATGTCAGCGGACCAACAGGCATGGTATTTAACCCAGGCGCTGGTCTAGGAGAACGCTGGAAGGATCACTTTTTTGTGGTAGAGTTTGTAGGAAATGCTGCCGGTTCTGGTTTGCATGCTTTCCAATTACAACCTAAAGGAGCGGCATTCGAACTTACTAAAACCGAAAAAGTGGTTGGGAACTTTCTGCCCACAGGTATAGATTTTGGTCCTGACGGGGCCATGTACATGGCGGATTGGGTCAATGGCTGGAACGATAAAGGCTATGGTCGCATCTGGAAAATGACTGATGAAACAGCCAAAGGCTGGGCTTTGCAGCAGCAAACCGCAGCGGAAATCAAAGCCGATTACAAGAAATTATCAGAAGCTGACCTGAAGTCAAAATTATACTTTGAGGACATGCGTATCCGTCGCAAAGCACAATTTGAGTTGGTGAAGCGTGGCCAAAAAGGAGCTGCCCAGTTCCAGCAGGTGATCACAGACAAAAGCAATCAACTTGCGCGCATCCATGGTATTTTGGGATTGAGCCAGATGGCACGATTGGAGGACAGATCCTACGCCAAGCCACTCGTGGCCCTGCTAAAAGATAGCGATCCTGAGATTCAAGCACAGGCAGCCAAATGGTTGGGAGACATTCGATACAAAGAGGCCAGCAAGGAGCTGATTGCCAATTTGACCCATGCAAATGCACGGGTACGATTCTTCAGTGCAGAAGCATTAGGTAGAGCCAAGGATGCGGTGGCAATCCAACCCTTGATTCAATTGCTGGCTTCAAACAGCGACGAGGATGCCTTTTTGCGTCATGGAGCTTCCTATGCCTTGTCTCAAATCGGGCAAGTGGCTCCTTTGGCGGCTCTTTCCACACATCCCTCCAAAGCCGTACGAATGGGGGCAGTCATTGCTCTAAGACGTCTGGAATCAGCTGAGCTTGCCAAGTTTTTGGGAGATAAGGAAGAGGCCATTGTTACTGAGGTAGCGCGTGCCATTCACGATGATTTTTCAATACCTGCGGCATTACCAGCTTTGGCATCTATCCTACCAACCACCTCTTTTTCGAATGAACCTTTGATTCGAAGAGTAATCAGTGCCAATCATCGTCTAGGCAAAGAAGAAAATCTGAATGCAGTACTTGCATTCCTTGCCAAACCGGGGATCTCACAAGCACTTAAACAAGAGTCATTAGCTGCGCTAGGAACTTGGGCAAAACCATCTGTTTTGGACCGTGTGGATGGAAGATATAGAGGTGAAGTAAGCCGTGATGCTGCGATGGTTAAGCGCAAAGTAGCAGCAACGTTGGAAACTCAAGCGAAAAGTTCTTCAGTAGAATTGAGAAAAGAATCCATCAAGGCCATGGGCAAGTTGGGCATGACGGAGATGGCGGACTTTTTGTTTGGCAAGTTAAAAACTGATCCTGCTCAAGAGGTCAAGGTAGAAGCACTTCAGGCCTTAGTGGCCATGTCCGCACCCAACCTCAGTGATGCCATCAGTTATGCCATGCGGGACGTATCCGAAGCGGTACGGGTAGCGGGACTAGGCTTGATTGCGCAGACTTCCCTTCCCAATGACCAAAAAATACCGCTACTGATGGAGATTTTGAAGAAAAGAACTCTTGCAGAGCAGCAGACCGCTTTGCTTACCTTGGGTAGTTTACCAGGCAGCAAGGATTTCAAGGAATGGACTCCTATTTTGGAAGACTTTAAGTTAGGCAAACTCCCAGAAGGAACTTGGATTGAATTGGAGGAGGCAGTACTTGCTACCGGTTCGGCCAACCTCAAAACCCAATACGAGGCCATATTGGATCAAAAAGCAGGTGGGGAAACTTGGAAAAAATTTGCAGGTGCCCTTGCTGAAGGGAATGCGGAAAGGGGGCGTAACATCTTCTTCCAGAACCAAACCGCCCAATGTATCCGCTGCCATGCCTACGACGACATGGGCGGAAATGCTGGCCCTGCCTTGGATAACATAGGCAAGACCCTCTCCAAGCAAGATCTATTGATCGCCTTGGTGGAGCCAAGCAAGCGATTGGCTCCTGGATTCGGAACGGTTACCCTCACGATGGTGGCTGGTGATAAAGTCACTGGCTTGCTCCTAGAAGATAAAAAAGACAGCATGCGAGTACAGGTAGGTTCGGAAGTGAAGGAAATTGCCAAAAAGGATATTGCTTCTACCGCCTTAGGCACTTCGAGCATGCCTCCGATGGGCACCTTGTTATCGAAGCGTGAAATCCGGGATCTAGTCAGTTACCTGAGCACGTTGAAGCGTTCCGAATGAAGAAGGTAGGGAAAGGCATTTTAGTTTTTCTACTCATCCTGCTGGTTTGCTCCCCGCTGATCCTCATTGGTTGGGGTAGGAGTATGCTGCATGATTCCGATGTGGCGAAGCGAGAAGAACTGATTCCTTCCAGCCCCCCAAAACGAATTTTGGCTATTTTTCCTCATCCAGACGATGAGGTAACTGTTGCTGGAACGGTCATGGGACTCAAGGCCGCAGGGCATCAGGTCACCTTGGTATGCTTTACTAGAGGGGAAAAAGGGAATGCTGCCAATATTCCCACTGAGCAAGAATTGGCTCGCTTGCGCACGGGTGAAATGCAGCAAAGCGCTCAGATTCTAGGCGTAGATAGTCTGATTCAGTTTGACTATGCCGATGGCGGGATGGATGAACTGGGTTTGGATAGCCTGATGAAGGTGGTCCATGCGCTGATTCAGAACCAAACCTCCGATGTGCTCCTTTCTTATGATTCCAAGGTGGGCTTGTACGGACATTCGGATCATCGCCTCACTGGTGAAGCGGTAGAGCAGGTATTTCTTGCCAACCGAGGCAAATCAGATTTTGCACCACAGCAGCTATTTCAAGTAACCTTAAGTAAAAAGCAGATTGAAGTTGCGCTAAAGTTATCCGCAGGATTTCAGAAAAATTACCCAAAGGAACCTGGAAAAGGTCTCCCTGCGCCGGATTTCTCCATTGGAACCCAGCCTTATTTTTCCAGAACTCTTCAAGTCATGCAAGCGCACCAAACACAGAAAAAAGTCTTGCAGGACTTGATGCCTTACCACGACAAAGTGCCCCAATGGATCTATTCGAGGATATTTGATCGGGAATACTTTCGAGAAGTTCGCTGATACTCCTGTTTACAGGAATCCTAATTTCGCACGCACTCGATTGAGTAGCGGGAGCGCTACTTGACGGGCTTTTGCTTCACCGGCAAGAAGTCGTGCTTCGATTTCCTCGGGATGGTTCATAAAAAAGTCAAATCGTTCCCGCTCTTTCTCGAATTTGGTCAATAGGAGGTCCAAGAATTCTTTCTTGGCATGGCCATAGCCAAAGTTACCACCGAGGTACTGTGCACGCAAGGCCTGCGTTTGGGCAGGTGTAGCCATCAAACTATACAATTTGAACACGGTGCAGGTATCTGGATCTTTGGGTTCTTCCAAGGGAGTGCTATCAGTGATGATGGCATTCACGTTTTTCTTGAGTTCCTTTTCAGGTAAAAATACATCCAAGATGTTTTGGTAGGATTTGCTCATTTTCTGACCATCTGTACCGGGAATAGTCATCACATCGGTAGCAATTCTCGCCTCAGGGAGCGTCAGGATATCTTCTTCCATCACATGGTTGAAGGTACTCGCTAGGTCTCTAGCCATTTCCAAATGCTGCAGTTGGTCCTTTCCAACGGGCACAAGGTCTGCAGAATACAATAAAATATCCGCAGCCATCAGCACAGGGTAGGTGAATAATCCTGCATTCACATCCGCCAATCGAGAAGATTTGTCCTTGAAGCTATGTGCATTGGCAAGCATGGGGAAAGGAGCGAAGCAGTTGAGGTACCAATTCAATTCAGCTACTTCAGGAATTCTGGATTGTCTGTAAAAAACGGTTTTCTCGATATCCAAACCAAAGGCCAGCCAGGCTGCGGCTACTGCAAGTGTGTTTTGCTTGCGTATGGCGCCATCTTTTTGGCTTGTAAGTGAATGAAAATCCGCAATGAAGATGAAAGATTCTTCTTTACTGTTTTGTTCAATCAACTGAATAGCAGGAACTATTGCTCCTAAAATATTTCCTAGGTGGGGCCTACCTGAGCTTTGAATTCCTGTTAATACTCTTGCCATTGGGTCAATTTTGACGCAAATTAACTAAATCAGGCTACATAACTGCCATATTTTTTTGTTACTTGCAGACATGAATAGGCTATTTTTATTTCTTTTTTCATGGCTATTGTTGGGATTGCAAGGTTTTGCCCAGCAGCAAGCGGTAGCCAAATTGGTATGGAAGGTAAATCGAATTGATTTGGGTACGGTCTTGGAGGAGCAAGGAATTCAGTCCGTTACTTTCGAATACACGCTCAGTCAAGGAAGCTACTTTGCCATACAGGAGGTAGCTACCGATTGCGGTTGTACTACGGTATCCTATTCCAAGGATTCTTTAGGAATTGGGGAATCCGGAAAAATTTCAGTTGATTTTGATCCCAGTTCCGCTTCAGGGTTCTTTTCCAAATTGGTGCTGGTTAGAGGTAATCAAGGTCAAGTGAAAGATTCATTATTTATTGAAGGTATAGCAATACCCTATCCTGCAAATTTGGAACGTAATTATCCAGTTAAATTGGGATTTTTAGGTTTTCGAATGAAAAAAGTGAACATGGGAGATGTGTTCGATAATGAGCCAAAAGCAAAATTTGTTGAATTTTTCAATTATGGCACCCAAATACTGGATAAGAAGTCGCTTAACGCAAATGGCCCTAGTTTCATTCAAGTTGAACAAGTTCAGGACTATGTCAGACCAAAGGAAAGAGGATTGCTTAAAGTAACCTACGAAGCTAAGCTTCGACCTGAATTAGGTGCAGTATCTGACAAAATTTGGATCAATTGGAATAATGGGGACGAAGGAAAATTGGAGTTGGAAATCCTAGCTGATTTGTTTGACTATTTTGCTCCAATTTCGAAAAGTGAACTTGGAAAAGTTCCTCAACTATTTCTGGATCAAAAGATACTAGACTTGGGTGAAATTGATACAAATGCAGTTCAGCGTAGAACTATAATGCTTACTAATTTGGGAAAAGAGAACTTGGAGATTCGAAAGGTTCAAGCGAATTGTTCTTGTTTGACTACCGAATATCCAAAAACCGTTCTTTTGCCAGGGGAAAAGATGGAGCTAAACCTAGTTTTTGATCCAGTTGGAAGAAAGGGAAATGATCAGCGGAATATCTACATTTTTACAAATGACCCAGTTAATCCAGTTCAGTTGTTGGT
>CAJBER010000105.1 GCA_903952135.1 uncultured Algoriphagus sp. | reverse complement strand
CCAGCGCTTGTATGCCAAAGGAATAGATCCCATTGTGCTGAAGGAAATAAGGACAGATGTGAAGATTCAATCCCTTACTCTAGGGGATGCAGGGGAAGAAAAAATAACGGATGCCACTGTCAATTACGCCATAGGGTTTTTATCAGGGATCTTGATTTACCTGTTTATATTCATTTATGGCAACCAGATCATGCAGGGTGTCATTGAGGAAAAATCCACTCGTATTGTGGAGATTTTGGTTTCTTCCTTGAAACCCTTTCAACTCATGATGGGAAAAATCGTGGGAATTGGTGCAGTAGGTTTAACACAGTTTCTCATCTGGGTACTCCTGGTCAGCACACTTTCTACGGTGGTGATGGGGGTTTTGGGGATGCAGATGCCCCAGCAGCAGGCTATGGAAATGGCCAATCCAGAGTTGATGGCTACTTCTCCTGATTCAGGGCAGTTGGGAGAAATTCTTCAAGTCATCCATGGAATCGATTTTGTGACTCTGGTGGCAGCATTTGTATTTTACTTTTTGGGAGGGTATTTGTTGTATGGAGCCTTATTTGCAGCAGTGGGAGCAGCTGTGGATGCTCCTTCGGATGCCCAGCAATTTATGTTCCCCATTACCATCCCCTTATTGGTAGGGTACATGGGCTTGTTTGTGTTTGTGCTTCAGGACCCAGGCAGTAGCACCTCCTTTTGGCTTTCCATTATTCCACTTACTTCCCCGATCGCGATGATGGGTAGGATTAGCTATGGAGTTCCCTTTTGGGAATTGGGACTTTCAATGGGCTTGCTGGTCTTGGGATTTTTTGGTACCACTTGGCTAGCGGCAAAAATTTACCGCATTGGAATTTTGATGCATGGCACCAAGCCATCCTACAAGGTGCTTTGGAAGTGGCTTCGAAGCAGTAATTGATTCTAGGAACTTGGCCTTCCTTGGAGGTACTATTTTTTCCAAGGTGTTGATTTTCCAATAAAACCTCTTTTTTTTGGCGGGAGAGATACTTTAATTTCCTTTCTTTAGTTACTAGTATACTGCTAACCCATTCGAATGAACAACAGGTTGCCCGATTTGGCCTCGATCGATTTCTATCAAAATAAAAAGTTAGTCAAGTGGCTGATTTTTTTAATATCCCTACTCTTGGGCTTGGGATCGATTGGGTATACCCATCGACTAGTGGAGGAACTTCGGGAGCGCGAGGATAGACAAATTAGGGTCTTGTCAGCGGCTTTGGACTATGCAGCGACTACTTCCGAAAACCTAACTTTTATTAACCAAGAGATCATTCAGCAGAATTATTCATTTCCCATCATCATGGTAGATGGGGAGGGTAATCCCATTGAATTTCGAAATATCTCGTTCAAAAACAGCCAGAATCAAGCCGATTCCACTCGAATTTTGAACGAAGAGTTGCAGGAGATGCAGGAAGACTATCCGCCCATCGTTGTGCAAGAAGCAGATATTCGAATCTATTACCGCAATTCAGCCCTGTTGACCAACTTGAAATACTATCCCTACATTCAATTGGCGGTGATTTTACTTTTTGGCTTGCTGGTGTATGTGGTATTTAACCAAAGCAAACTCTCAGAACAGAACCGGGTGTGGGCAGGTTTGACCAAGGAAACTGCGCATCAACTGGGTACACCGATTGCTTCCCTCATGGCTTGGATGGATTACTTGAAAAATTCCCCTGTTTGGGATGAAAACAAGGAAATCATTCAGGAGATGGACAAAGATGTCACCAAGCTGCGTGTCGTCACGGAGCGATTTAGCAGCATAGGAAGTACTCCAGTGATTCAACCTGAAAATGTCTACCAGATCGTAGAGGAAGCGGTAGCCTACTTGCGGCCTCGTATTTCTACAAAAGTGGAGTGGGAGATTCAATCTGATTCGAAGGATTTGACTGCACTTTTAAACAAGCCGCTATTTGAATGGGTGATCGAAAATGTGTGTAAAAACGCAGTGGATGCCATGAAAGGAAAAGGTCTGCTTCGCCTAACCCTTTTCCAAGAAAGCGACAAGTATGTAGGCATAGACATTACTGACACAGGGATGGGGATAGAGAAAATGAAATTCAAAAAAGTGTTTACTCCGGGCTTTTCTTCTCGTAAGCGGGGATGGGGATTGGGATTGACCTTGTCCAAACGAATTGTGGAGGGGTACCATGGAGGAAAGATTTTTGTGAAGCAGTCCGAACTTGGGAAGGGTACAACATTCCGGATTTTGCTGCTTGGGCCCATGGAGGAAGGACCACCCTTCCTGAGCAAAGGGATCTTGGATGCTTCCTAAGAATAGAGTGAAATTATGACTTTCCTTACCTAAACTTTAAAAATGGGGTTCAGTCATTTTTAGCTACCTTTGCTGCCTGAATTTCTCCAGTCATGAGTTTAACAGCCGAAATCAACAAGCGTAGAACCT
>CAJBER010000104.1 GCA_903952135.1 uncultured Algoriphagus sp. | reverse complement strand
GCCTTCCAAGGGGATGACACCTGAATGGCTTCCTGCTCTTTCCTGTATTCAATGGCTGCTTCAAGTCGATGATGCCCATCGGCCAGGATTACTTTTTTATCTGATAAGGTCTTTAAGAATTGGGCAATGATTGTGGAATCTGTAATTCGGGCGAGCACCTCCCGAACGCCTTGGTAATCTTCCAATTCATACAATGGCTGCTCCATGGCCTCATCCATCCAGGGTTCAAGTTCCTGATTTAGGTCCTCATATAACCCATGTGTGGGGCTGGCTTGAATCTCAGTGGCACGAAGTAGATCCACCCGATCATGCACTGCGGACACAATGGTATTCTCGTGCCTCAAGATCTTATTCTCCTCCCAAGGAGTGGCTTTGATTTGCGCAATGAATCCTTTTCTGCAACGCTCTTCTTTTTCTCCAGGAAGACGGAAATACTGGTAATACACATAGATTCCTGGCACATCGTCTTGCTCCAAGACACCAGTTGATTTCCATTTCTTGAGTAGGTTTTGCGCGGCTAAATGGCCCTGATCTCCCTCAGGAACGGACAAATGAATGCTATTTAGTGGATTTTGATAGAGCAGCTCACGCTGCTTTGCCGACACCACATCAAAAAGTGGAGCCGTCAGTTTTTCTAAATTTTCGCCAAGTTCTTTGTTATAGCGCCAAGCCTTAAGCGGTAAAAGTTCAGCCATCAGGTCAAGCGATTAGTCCAGTTGGTAGTCTTGGGTTGACTTAGTGGAGTTTTGGGATTCACTCGCTTGTCTTCCTCCTCAAAAAACTCAACTGCCAAGGCAGCAAGAAGTATTTTTTCTTCCTCAGTAAACTGGGGTTCCAGGAGCTCGGGACTGAAATAGCGCTCTACAAATTTGGTATCAAACTGCCCAGATTGAAAGGCCTCGTGAGACAAGGCAAATCGACAGAAATCCAAGGTCGTTTGAATACCCGTAATTTGATAATCGTCAATGGCACGGATCATTCGATCAATGGCTTCCTGCCGGGTAGCTCCATGCGCAATCAATTTGGCAATCATGGGATCGTAGTAAATCGGAATATCCATCCCTTCTTCAAATCCATCGTCTACCCGGATTCCAGGCCCTTGCGGACGACGGTAGGTCAGTAACCTGCCAATATCTGGCAAAAAATTATTTTTCGGATCTTCAGCATAGACGCGTACCTCTACAGCATGACCTTGGATGGTTAAATCCTCCTGTGCGAAGGAAAGTGGCTTTCCTTCAGCAATCCAGATTTGCTCCCGAACCAAATCCTTGCCTGTGATCATCTCCGTCACCGGATGCTCTACCTGCAGGCGGGTATTCATTTCAAGAAAATAGAAGTTGAGATTCTCGTCCACAATAAATTCCACCGTACCTGCACCATAATAGTTGCAAGCCTTGGCTACACCAATGGCAGCCTCTCCCATCGCCTTTCGCATGGCTGGACTTACGACTGCAGAGGGTGCTTCTTCAATCACCTTCTGGTGACGACGTTGAATGGAGCACTCCCGTTCAAATAGGTAAACTAGGTTACCCTGCTGATCTCCGAGAACTTGAATCTCAATATGTCTTGGAGAAGTAATGTATTTTTCAATAAAAACAGCCCCATCGCCAAACGAGGAGATCGCTTCAGAGACCGCACGATTCATTTGCTCGTCAAACTCTGCCTCTGATTCCACCACACGCATTCCTTTGCCCCCACCACCTGCAGATGCTTTTATCAAAATGGGATAACCGATCTCTCTAGCTTTCGCTTTGGCTACAGCCACATCAGCAATCGCCTCCTCAGTACCGGGTACTAGGGGAATAGCATAGGCAGCTACCGCTTGTTTGGCAGCAAGTTTGGACCCCATGACCTCGATGGCTTCTGGAGAGGGACCCACAAATAAAATTCCAGCTTCCTGTACCTGCTTTGCGAAAGCGGCATTTTCGGACAAGAATCCATACCCCGGGTGAATGGCATCTACTCCTAGTTCTTTACAGACAGCTAGAATTTTAGCCCCTACTAAATAGGATTGATTGGAAGGAGCAGGTCCCAAGCAACGGGCTTCATCGGCAAAGCGCACATGCGGGGAAAGTCGGTCAGCTTCGGAATATACCGCTACCGTGGTGATACCCATCTCACGGGCAGTCCGCATGATGCGAAGCGCTATTTCGCCACGATTGGCAACCAATAGTTTGGTGATTTTTTTCATAGGTACGCTAAAGTTTGACTTGGGCTGCTCGCAAGAGCTGAAGCGAAATAAGGAATTTATTTTGAGCTTTGGTACTTAAATCCAGGGATAAAAACTGTTTTTTGCATCCAAGGAAGATAAGTCTTATTTTTGACTGTTTTACAACCGAACCTTATTCCCCAAACACTCTAAATTCTTAAGACCTTGGATCTATTTGCAAAGTTAAAAACGAATATGGGCCCATTGGGCAAGCACTCTGAGTTTGCTGACGGCTACTTTTCCTTTCCCAAACTAGAAGGTGAAATCGCCCCTCGAATGCACTTCAAAGGAAAAGAAGTACTTACTTGGAGCTTAAATAACTACCTGGGTCTGGCCAATCACCCTGATATCCGAAAGGCAGATGCGGATGCAGCCGCCAAATGGGGAGCTGCATACCCGATGGGTGCACGTATGATGTCAGGTCAAACTGACCTACACGAGCAATTGGAAGATGAGTTGGCTGCTTTTGTAGGCAAAGAAAAATCTTACCTCCTCAATTACGGATACCAGGGCATCATGTCTGTCATTGATGCACTTTTAGATAGAAAAGATGTCGTGGTTTACGACTCAGAATGCCATGCTTGTATCATCGATGCCTTGCGTATGCATTTGGGCAAGCGCTATGTGTTTCCGCACAATGACATTGAAAGCTGTGAAAAACAACTTCAGCGTGCCACCAAATTAGCTGAAGAAACAGGAGGAGGTATCCTTCTAATTACTGAAGGTGTATTTGGAATGACCGGTGATCAGGGCAAGCTGAAAGAAATCGTTGAACTAAAAAAGAAATTTGATTTCCGATTGTTAGTAGACGACGCGCATGGTTTTGGAACCATGGGTAAAACTGGTGCTGGTGCTGGGGAAGAGCAAGGGGTACAAGATCAAATCGATTTGTACTTTTCTACCTTCGCCAAATCCATGGCTTCAATAGGCGCCTTCATCGCTGGGGATGCAGATGTGATTTTGTTTTTGAGATACAACATGCGTTCTCAAATCTTTGCTAAGTCCTTGCCCATGCTATTGGTAGAAGGAGCACTCAAGCGACTCGATATGCTGAGAAGTAAGCCTGAGTTGAAGGAAAATCTTTGGAAAATTGTACATGCACTTCGCAAAGGATTGCATGAAAATGGATTCAGTACAGGAAAATCTAATTCTCCTGTTACCCCGGTTGTCTTAAATGGCACCGTAGGCGAAGCTGCTGCCCTTTCCATGGACTTGAGAGAAAATTTTGGAATCTTCTGCTCCGTAGTAATCTATCCTGTAATCCCTAAAGGCATGATTATCTTGAGGTTAATTCCTACAGCAGTCCATACTTTAGACGATGTAAACTTGACTGTAAAGGCCTTTGCAGCAGTAAAAGACAAGCTCACTTCTGGGGTTTACAAGAATTCTGCTTTGGCACTTTCTTTCGGCGAATAAAAAAAAAGTAAAAAAAAGCGCCTCTGAGTTGAAATAGAAAGTATTTGGCCTATATTAGACCCTTATAAACTTATCATCAACCCTAAAAAACTTTTACTATGAGCAAATTTAGCGACGTAAAAAATCTAGTAATGAGCTTGGAAGCTGACTTCGAAAAGTTCTACGACAAAGGAAATCAAGCTGCAGGTACCCGCGTAAGAAAAGGTATGCAAGATTTGAAAAACCTAGCACAAGCAATCCGTACTGAAGTACAGGACAAGAAAAACGCAGGTTGATTCTAAATAAAAAAGGTGGGTTAACCCACCTTTTTTTATGACTTTAACTTAAAGTGGAGCCTAAAACTCCACTTTATTATTTTCTACCTGTACATCAGCCATACGCTTGCTTGGATCAATCTCTACAGATTTGATTGTATCTAGTGATCTTTTTAAACTTATCGTGTGTGTAGGATGTGTCCAAGACCAATCCTGACTCAACATAATACTAGGAGCATTTGCCTCCGCTTTTTTCTCCCCACGCATCATTTCCAAAGGCAGGTACACCAACTCTTGGGTTCCATCTTTGTAGGTGATCACCACATCCACCGGCATTGGCATCGCTCCTACTCGTTCTAAGGTGATCGAAGTACCTTCTTCAGATGCCTTTACTTCTTTGACCCCATAATCGATCGTCTTGGTGGAATACACAAAGTACTCCTTGTACCAATCCAACTCCAAACCACTTTCTTTCTCCATGACACGAATTAGGTCGTTGACATTGGGATGCTTAAACTTCCAGGTGTTCCAGTAGCGAAGCATTGCTCGATCACGGGCTTCTTCACCAATTACATAGCCTAATTGAGCCAAGAAAACGGCCCCTTTACTATATGCCGCTGCGCCATAGGCTGAGTTGGTTTGGTAATGATCTGCATGGGTCGACATGGGCTCTTCAAGTCCAGACTTCACCAATCGGTAGTATCCCCCATAGGAACTACGATGGGGTGTAGCACTTGCTTGAAAAATAGAAGCCATCGCCAAATTTGATGCATACGAAGTAAAGCCCTCATCCATCCAAGGATACAAGGACTCGTTGGAAGCCAAGACCCCATGAAACCAGCTATGAGCCAATTCATGAACCATCACCCCCACCAAACTCGACAGGGAACGCTCTCCAGTAATCAAGGTCGACATGGCATACTCCATTCCACCATCACCCCCTTGCACAACGGAAAACTGCTTGTAAGGGTATTGTCCGAAATTCTTTGATAGGTAGTCAATCGCCTTAGGCGTAAACTCCTTCAACTTTTCCCAGTTCTCCGTGGTCTTTTCACCGGGGATGTAAAAATGGTGTACGGTGATGCCGTTTGCCATCTGTACCTTATCATGTTTGTACTTATTATCTGCAGCCCACATGAAATCATGTACCTGCGGCGCTACAAAATGCCAAGTCAAGGTTTTTCCTTTAGGCTCCGGAACCTTGACTCCCTCATCCTGGTATCCATGACCAATTTTATTTGGGTTTTGGAGGTATCCGGTACCGCCTAGCGTATAGGTTTTGTCGATCGTGATTTTCACGTCAAAATCTCCCCATATCCCATAAAATTCCCTAGCTACGTAAGGATTGGCATGCCAACCTTGCTCATCGTAATTGGCCATCTTAGGATACCATTGCGACATGGAATAGCGAACCCCCTCTTCAGAATCTCTTCCGGATCGCCTTACTTGAAGGGGTACTTGCCCTTCAAAATCCATTTCAAACTTAACTGTGGAATTGGGTAAAATCGGGGCAGTCAACTCTACCTCCAAAATAGTACCTACCTCTTTAAAGCGTAGGGCTTTTCCGTTCATGGTCAACTTTGTTGCATGCAGGAATCCAATTTCCTCTGGAGTCAATTTGGATATTCGATCCTTCACCCGCTGATCCGGATCGGAAATAGTTCTGGACCGCACATCCATCATACTTCCTGGTTGGAAGGCATTGTAATACAAGTGGTAAAAAACCCGAGTCAAGGTGTCCGGGGAGTTATTGGTGTAGGCAAGTACCTGCTTTCCTTGGTAACGGTTGGTAGCCACATCCATATCCACTTCCATCTTGTAGGAAACAGCCTGTTGAAAACGACCATTCTGTGCAAAGCTGAGGCCAATTGCCATAAAAAAGAAAAGTCCTAGCAAGGACCTGAATCTATATTTTGCCATTATTTATTTTTTCTTAAAGAAAATCAAATTGCAAGCTTTCCCCAAACCATGCATAAAAAAATAGCCTTGCTTCTAAGACAATCCCTTCCTTTGAAGTAAATTGAACCTTGAAAATCAGTAAAATTGGTTTAATTGGAAAAAATTGAAACACACCCTTAGTCACATGAAAAAATTAGTTCTTTTTATTTTCCTGGCTATGCTGCAACTAAGCGTGCAGGCACAGCAGGTCAACATGGACGTTTTTAAATCCATGAAAGCCCGTAGCATCGGTCCCGGTGCCATGAGTGGTAGAATTACAGCCATCGATGCAGTGCACGATGATCCCACTACCATCTATGCAGGTTCTGCCTCAGGTGGCCTTTGGAAGTCTACTTCTGGAGGAATTACCTGGGAGCCTATTTTTGATAATGAAAAGGTACATTCTATAGGAGCCATTTCCATTTATCAGAAAAATCCAAACATCATTTGGGTAGGTACTGGAGAAGGAAACCCAAGAAACTCCTTGAACATGGGCTATGGGGTATATAGATCCATGGATGCTGGCAAGACCTGGCAGCTTATGGGACTTGAAAAAACCCGTGCCATCCACCGAATCATTGTTCATCCGGATGATCCCAACACCGTATTTGTAGGCGCTATCGGCTCACCTTGGGGTACCCAAGAGGATCGTGGAGTGTACAAGACCACAGATGGAGGAAAAACCTGGAAAAAAATCCTCTACATAGACAACAAGACTGGTGTGGGAGAAATGATCATGGATCCAAACAACCCCAACAAAATCTTTGTCAACATGTGGGAACACAGACGTTATCCATGGTTTTTTGAGTCTGGAGGAGCCAGCTCTGGACTTTATCTAACTCAGGATGGTGGAGACAATTGGAAAAAATTATCTGCAGAGGAAAATGGATTGCCTAAAGGAAATCTTGGAAGAATGGGATTGGCCATCTCCAAAGCCAATAGCAGTAAAGTATATGCATTGATCGAATCCTCTAAAAATGCGCTCTACGTATCTGAAGATGGAGGAGGAAAATTTACAATGATCAATGACAAAGCAGAGATTGGTGACCGACCTTTCTACTACTTTGAGATCCATGCCGATCCTAAAAACGAAAACAGACTCTATACGCTATATTCTCGTGTAGGAATCACTGAAGATGGAGGAAAAAGCTTCAGAGAATTGCTCTCCTACTCAGGAGTGCACCCTGACCACCACGCCTGGTACATCAATCCAAACGATCCTTCCCTACTTATCAATGGTAACGATGGAGGATTGAATGTTTCCAGAGACATGGGTAAAACCTGGTTTTTTGCCGAAGGCATCACCGTAGGTCAGTTTTACCACATCAATGTGGACAATGAAGTGCCTTACAACGTGTACGGAGGAATGCAAGATAATGGGTCTTGGACAGGTCCGGCCTACCTTTGGAGAGGCGATGGAATCAGAAATACTTATTGGCAAGAAGTTTCCTTCGGAGATGGATTTGACGTAGTATCTCACCCAGCCAACTCAAGATATGGCTACACCATGTCTCAAGGAGGTAACGTGAGCCGATTTGATAAACTTACTGGTCACAACCGTACCATTCGTCCTACGCATCCAGACAAGGACGTATTCCTTCGCTACAACTGGAATGCAGCAATTGCACAGGATCCACACGACATGAATACCGTTTACTATGCTTCTCAGTTTTTGCATAAGTCAAAGGATTCTGGTGAAACCTGGGAAATCATTTCACCAGACTTAACGACCAACGATTCGACTAAACAGCGTCAGCAAAAAACAGGTGGATTGACCTTTGATATCACGGGTGCTGAGAATCACACCACCATTATCGCGATTGCTCCATCTCCGGTAGATAAGAATGTAATCTGGGTAGGTACTGACGACGGTAACCTTCAAGTCACTCAAGACGGTGGCAAGACTTGGACCAATGTAGCATCCAAATTGACTGGTCTTCCTAAGGCTTCTTGGATTCCACAGGTACATGCATCCACTTACAATGCTGGTGAAGTATGGGTGATTGCCAACAACTACCGTAACAATGACTTTGCAGCCTATGCCTACCACAGCGCGGATTATGGAAAGACCTTTACACGTATCGCAGATGATTCTAAGGTTTGGGGCTTTACCCTATCCATTAAGCAGGATCCAACCGAACCAAACCTAGTTTTCTTGGGTACTGAGTTCGGATTGTACGTGTCATTTGACAAAGCCAAAACCTGGAATAAGTGGGAACATGGCTATCCTAAAGCAGTGTCCACCTACGACATGACTATCCAAGAGCGTGAAGCCGACTTGGTGATTGGTACTTTTGGACGTGCAATCTACGTGTTGGATGACATCCGTCCACTCCGTGCAATTGCTAAGAATGGTGGAAAAGCGCCAGTTGGAAAAATCACTGCCTTCCCTGCTCCTGATGCGTATCAAGCAGAAAT
Source organism: uncultured Algoriphagus sp. (assembly GCA_903952135.1). Lineage (GTDB taxonomy): Bacteria > Bacteroidota > Bacteroidia > Cytophagales > Cyclobacteriaceae > Algoriphagus. Next base: position 10,391 of record CAJBER010000104.1, on the reverse strand, counting down.
CCAGCAGCCACATGGTGAACGCTTCATGGCTTCTGCCAAGTATGCTGGTGAAAACCGAGTGTTTGGAGGTCGTTTGAGCTATTTGATTCAAGACGAAAAAGAAAAGTTGGATTCCTTGACTGTGAAAATTTACACAGCTTCAGGAGAACAAATCAGAACCTTGAAAACCCTTCCTTCCAAGGGAATTAACCGAATCATCTGGAACCTAGATCGCAAATCTTCCGCTGAAATGTCTGGCGGCTGGGGTGGTGGTCAAGGAGGCGGACAAGGAGGCGGAGGCCGTAGTAGAGGCTTCTTCGAACCAAGTGGTGGAGATGCAATTCCTGGTACCTACAAAGTAGTGATGGAATATGGTGGTGAAAAATCTGAAACTTCCATCACTGTACATGCAGATCCACGCATCAAGCCTGTCCTTACTGACCTACAAGCCAAAGATGCTTTCTTGAAAAAAGTAGAAGCACTTTCTTCCGAAGTGACTGCTACTACCAAAAAATTGGACGAAGCTCAGAAAGTAATCGATAAGGTAAATTCACTGATTAAGGACGTGAAGACCGATGATGCAAAAGCGCTTGAAACCGCCGCTAAGGATATCAAGAAGAAACTGGATACAGCGCGTGAAGCATTCACTGGACCTAAAGTAGAAGGACAAGGAATCGTAAGAAACTTATTCCCTACAACCATGTCTCGCTTGGGTGATCCAAGAAGCTATGCCAATTCAAGCTACACTGCACCTGGAGCAACCGAGGAGCGCTTGCTTACTCAAGCCAAAGAGGCTGCTGCTGAAGCTATTGCAAAAGTAGAGGCCTTCATCCAAGGAGATTGGAAAGCCTTTGAGGAAAAGGTAAAAGCTACTCCTATCGATTTATTTCAGAATATCAAAAAATAAGGGAATCCTTAAATTTGTAATAAAAGCATCCTGAGCAATCGGGATGCTTTTTTTTAACTAACCTAATCATGTCTAACGCGCAAGTTCTAAGAAACGGATTGCTGGGTACAGGTATTCTATTTGGCATATTCTTGGCCTTGGATTATTCCTTAGATAGTCGCGTTTGGGAAGGAATGGTGGTCAGTAAATCTGCCTTGACCGTGGAATACTGCGAGTTTAACCATCCCGGGCGACTTTTTCACCAACCGGTAAATACCTACTCCAATTTGATTTACTTTTTCTATGGCATGGTAGTATTTCAACTAGGATGGAAAGACTGGAAAGCCTCTGCAAATCGTGAGGCAAATACGGTGCGCAGATTTCCCTATTTGTCCCTACTCCTTGCTTCCAACTTTATCTATTTAAGTCTTGGGTCTACTTTTTTCCATTCTTCGCTGACTTGGATGGGCCAGCGCATGGACATGAATGCCACCTATGGACTTACACTCAGCTTAATTTGCATCGGGTTGGTGCAAGTACTTGTCAAAAAGGAGCTCACCAAACAGATTCAGGTTGGTTTAGTGGTAGGAATGCTATTACTCATCGCTGGATTCCTTCCCCTGGCACTTCAAATTTCAAGTTCCATTCTCCTTCCCTCTTTATTTTTAATTTTGTTGGTGCTAGGCATCATCAATTACTTTCAATACCCTGCACAACGAATTCCAGTCTTGGGAGTCTTGAGTTTTGTGCTACTTGCTGTGGCCATTCAAATCCGCGCCTTAGATGTAGCAAAGGTCAACTGTGATCCGATGTCCATATGGCAAGGACATGCTCTGTGGCACTTGCTCACGGCAACGAGCAGTTTGAGCATGTATTTTTATTTCCAAAGGGTAAAGAAAAAGTTCAGATTTAGAAGGGATTAGTTTAAACAACTATCTACAAATCAGTAATTTAGCAGCAAAATCTAGTGGTTATTAACTCTATTTCAAATCCAACAACCGCCGGTGATAGTTGATTTGACCCAAGTGGTAGTTAAAATGACCATAGAGGTGAATTAAAAAGTAGCCAACTGTCATGGAATGACCGAGAAACGAATGTTTGGATTGATCGCCAAGTTTTTTTGGGTCCATGGGTACCAAGGCTTGCTCTAAAAGCTTTTTGAGATCCTCCAACTCTTGCAGTAGATCTGCTCTCAGGAGCTTGCTTGGCACAAATTCACTGTCTCTATCTCGCTCAAACGCGATGCCACACAAGTCCAATCCAAAAAACTGCTTCACATTGCCAATCAAGTGAAGTGTCAAGTTGCCCGCAGAATTATTAATCCCTTGGTCAATACGCCAGAGATTACGCTCATCTGAATAGGCATTCAACTCTTCAATTAGCTTGGATAAATCTCTTTGAAACAACAGGTTAAGTTCTTTGGTATTCATAAAAAGTAAAGGGATTGGGAAAAGAATTATAAAGTGAAAGTCAGACCGAATCTGACTTTCTCTAGGAAATAAACTTGAGGAAATTGCTTATTGTGGTGATTCGGAATCGATCACATTTCTCCGCTGTCCATATTTGTTGACAGAAGGCTCAGTTTTTGGCTCGTTCACCGATGGTGCATCCGGTTTAGATGCAGCAGGGTATGGTTTTGGTGCTGATCCTGAATCCTGGCTTGGTTTCTTTTTCTTCTTCTTTTTCTTTTTAAAGGCAGGATCCGAAGAATTTGAAGAACTCGAAGGGGCGGAAACACTTACCTTAGGGGCTTCTCCTCCGGTGTAGGCAGGTCCTTTTTCTAGTTGAGCAGGAAGCGGATTTTGAGTGACTGCCATTCCGATCAACTTCTCAATACGCACAAACTTGGGTTGGTCCTTAGGATTGACGAAGGTGATGGCCTCTCCCTTGGCATCCGCTCTTGCTGTTCGGCCTACGCGGTGCACATAATCTTCCGGGTCACCTGGAGTATCGTAATTGATAACCAACTCGATTCCTACCACATCGATACCTCTTGAGATGATATCCGTTCCAATAAGGATTTTAACTTTCCTGTTTTTGAAAGCCGACATGATTTTTTCGCGCTCAAGTTGCTCCAAATCAGAATGGAAAGCTTCGATGTCAAAGCTCTTTCTTAAGGTCTTGTGTAAGGCTTTTACCTTGTCCTTGGTCGAACAAAAGACAATAACCGCCTCGTAATTTTTCTGAGAAAGAATATGACGAACCAGTTCCTCCTTCTGCGTATCGTATACCGAATACATGGATTGCGTCACACCAGAGGCTGTTTTGCCAATGGCGATGGAGATCTCTTCCGGCTTGTTCAAGATTTTCATGCTGAACTGACGGATTTTTGGCGGCATGGTCGCCGAAAAAAGGATAGTTTGACGGTTTTGCGGAAGATAGTTGACGATTTTCAAGATGTCGTCCGAAAAACCCATGTCCATCATGCGATCCGCCTCATCCAACACCAAATGTTCGAGGCTGTTCAAGTCGATTTTTCCTCCAGCCAAGAGCGCAATCAGGCGACCTGGAGTAGCAACTACGATCTCAGCACCTGTTTCTAGGGCCTTTTTCTGTTGCTCCCACACAATTCCATCTCCTCCCCCATAAATCGGTACGGAACTGATACCCAAGAAATAAGAAAACCCTTGTATTTGTTGATCAATCTGAATGGCCAATTCCCGAGTGGGTGCCAAGATCAAGGTATTGAGCGAAGTAGTTCCAGATTTTGAAATTTTATTGAGGATGGGCAACACGAATGCTGCTGTTTTTCCTGTTCCAGTTTGTGCACAGGCAATCAAGTCTTTGCCTGCTAAAATTACAGGAATCGCTTTTTCCTGGATCGGAGTGGGTTTATCAAAACCCATGGCATCAAGACCTTCTTGTAAAGAGGCCTCAAAATTAAAAGTAAGAAAATTCAAGTTGAAATGATTTTGAGAAATAAAGGGGGCCAAAGTCTGGCCCAATACTCAAATATACGGGAATTTGGGACAAGTTGGCACCTACAGGATTTGGAAAAGAAAGGAAAGGCTTGAATTAGCGTGTACAGATCGCCTAAAAACGGACTGAGATCAAAAAAGCTGAAGTTCAGGGAGTTGATAAATTTGAATGAAGGCAAACTCAAGTCAAAAGAAAAATTAACCGATGCTCCACTATTTCTTGGTCGCTAGCTTCATTTTTCCGAGCTTGGTAATTCTTAAAATACCTGATCTGGCTAAGCCAATTCATTATGAAAAAACTCCTTCTACTTCTTGCCTTCCTTTGTTCTTGGGAATGTTTTGCGCAAGGTCTACCTGGCCTTGGAGCTGGAACTACACCTAATAATCGTCCCATTTTACATGGTAAAAACTGGGTAGCCATCACAGGAAAACCGCTAGGCGCAACTGCCGGAGCACTTATATTCCAGCAAGGTGGCAATGCCGTGGATGCAGCCTGTGCGATGATTGCAGCCACGTCCACCATGTGGGATGTACTTTCCTGGGGTGGGGAAACGCAAGCCTTGATCTACAATCCCAACACCAAAAAAGTAGTTGCTATCAATGCGATGGGCGTAGCGCCAACTGGGGCTACCGTGGAATTCTACAAGGGTGAAGGCATGGCCTATCCTCCTCAATTCGGTCCCTTGGCAGCCACTACACCCGGTACTCCTGGGGGCATCATGACCATGCTTGCCGAATATGGCAAACTGAGTTTGGAACAAGTGCTAAAGCCTGCCATGGACTTAGCCAAAGGCTATCCTATCGAAGCGCAAACAGCCAATGCGATTGAAAACAACAAGTCACGCATCAAAGAATGGCCCTATTCCAAAAAGGTGTTCCTCCCCCATTTGGGTGAATCCAGAGAGGCTCCTGTAGCCGGGGAAATCTTTGTGCAAGAAGATTTGTACCAAACCTTGCTCAAATTAGTGGAGACGGAACGAGCAGCCTTGAAGGCTAAGAAATCTCGAAAAGAAGCCATCTATGCAGCCTATGATCGCTTTTACAAAGGCGACATTGCCAAGGAAATCGTCAGAGGTACTCGTGAACAAGGTGGCTTGTTTACCGAGGCAGATTTGGCCAATTGGAAAGTGAAAATCGAAGAACCACTTCAAGTCAATTACCGAGGAATCGATGTATACAAAATGCAGGAATGGACCCAAGGGCCTGCTTTGCTGCAGTCTCTGAATATCCTAGAGAATTTTGACCTCAAATCCATGGGTTACAATTCCACCCCCTACATTCATACCGTCTACCAGGCCATGAGCTTGGCCTTTGCCGATCGAGATTTCTACTACGGTGATCCTGCTTTTGTCAAATCCCCCATGAAAGGCCTCCTTTCCAAGGAATATGCCAAAGAACGAGCAGCGCTTATTGGACCCATCAACAACCCTAAGCTGGGTGCAGGTGACCCCTACCCATTCCAAGGAGAAAGCAATCCTTACCTGCACTTGTTGAACAAAAACAAGGATAAAATCGCAGCGCTCAATACGAATGAAATTTCAAGCCAGGTGGATGCCAAATTTTTGGCTGATTTTCAGAGTGGCACTACCTCGGTGGAAGCCGCAGACGCAGAAGGATGGGTAGTTTCAGTTACTCCTTCGGGAGGCTGGATCCCAGCCGTCATTGCAGGAAATACAGGGGTAGGACTTTCCCAACGTATGCAGAGTTTTGTACTGGATGAAAACCTCAATCCTTACAACTTGCCCGAGCCAGGTAAACGACCACGCGTAACCTTAACTCCAAGTATGGCGCTGAAAGACGGCAAACCCTACCTTGCCTTTGCGGTGCAAGGAGGCGATTCACAAGACCAAAATTTGTTGCAATTCTTCCTCAATGTAGTTGAGTTTGATATGAACGTACAGGAAGCGGTAGAAGCACCCAACTTCAATTCTTACCAGATGCAAAGTAGCTTTGGCGATCACGAGATTCGTCCGGGAGCCATTACCCTTCGGGAAGATACTCCAGAATGGGTTCGTCGGGATCTACTCAAGCGTGGCTACACCATGGAGTTTTGGAATAAGACTTCCGGTCCGCTTACCGCCATCTGGATCGACTGGAAGCATGGTAGCTTCTGGGGAGGCGCAAGTAACTATGGGGACGATTACGGCATAGCCTGGTAACAGGAGCCAAAAAAGGGGAATAAGTTGACTTATTCCCCTTTTTTTTGAGGTTTACAAGATTTGCAATTGATTACTTTCTGGAAAGAGGAATGGTTTGTTGTGCATGAATATGCCCGTTTTCACCTTTGATTTCAATCAGCACTTCATCCTTGGTCCAATCAAAACTTGCCAAGCCATAGTTAAGCTGGGCAATCAAACCAGATACGCGCAAGCTATTTTTCTCTTCTGCTATTCCGGACCAGGTATGAGTCAGCCCGCTGGAGGTCACCTCATAAATTCCTTTTGGAAACCGAGCATCCACCAACTTCATAATCTCAGCGATGTGGCGGTCTCCACTCAGGAAAATAGGATTTTGCACACCGGAACTGGCAATCAGGTTCAATAATTTTTCCCGCTCCTGCGGAAAATTGGCCCATTTCTCGTAAGCATGCTCTGTGGGCAAAAATTGGATTCCAGATACGATAAAATTAACCCGTGCGGTACTCGTCTTTAATTCTTTTTCCAGCCATTTCCATTGGTCATCTCCCAAAATCTGTCCTGTGGAATTGATTTGGTAGACGCGATTCACTCGCATAAGCGTATCTCTAAAGTAGCGACCATCTAGCAAAATCACTTTCACTTGATGCTCTCCTTCTCCATAGGTATGCGCGGAATAACCTCCCTCCCGCTTTCGTTCGGGTGCATCCTTCGGAACATTCAAGAAATCAAACATCAAGTCTCGAGAAGCCTTTTTCTGAGCGTAATTCTTACCTCCATCGTTGATTCCATAATCGTGATCATCCCAAATGCCAATTAGTGGGGTACTGGCTTTAAGAACTTGGTAATCGTGATTGGTATTTTGGAGAGCATACTTGGCGCTCAGCGTGTCCATGATCCGGGAATCTCCATAAATGTTGTCCCCCATCCACACCCATAGGTCTGGGTGATCTGCTGCTATGGGCTTCCAAAGGGGCTGAGGAGCGTCTTGTCGGTTGCAAGAGCCAAATGCCATTCTTGAAAACTTGGATTGCTGAAGGAAGGCCTCTTGTGGAAGGAGATTGAAGAGCACCAAACAGCAGATTTGGAAAAAGAGAATGCGTTTCATTGGTTCGGAAGTTTACGGTTTTCTTAAAAAATGGTACCCATTGGCCTAGACCAATGGGTACTCAACAGAATAAGTAAGTTACCCTTTTTGAATCTCTTCTCCAAAAATCTCCTTCACCACCCAGCCCTTGCCCCATTCGGCTTGCTCTTCTTGGCTCCACAGATCGGGAAAAAAGATAACTTTCTGAAAACGAGGAGGTAAGTACTTCTGCCAGTTGGTCCCTCCAGTGGCTGCAATGTCTACAGGGTCACGCTGAAGGTAGCGAACAGCTGATTTGTAATGCGCCAAAGGCCAAAAGACATTCGCCTTCAAATCAAATTGACGCATCAATTCACGCAACTCTTCGGAAGGAGTACCCAAGTCAGCATACCTTTTCCAAAGGTTTTTGCTTCGGTAGTTTTCAATCAATTCCACCAAGCCTTTCCGGTACTTTCCTTCAAAACTTTTTAAGGTCAAGGTTTTTTGACCTGTGGCCAATTCAATGGCACCTTGCTGCCAGTATAGATTTTCAAACAAGGAAATGGCATCCGAAGTGGAATCAAATTGGTCTCGCTTCCCTACCGTCACCAAGTGCCATACATCCGTGGCCATCAATTCAATCTCACGAAATTGAGCACTTTGAAAGCCTGAGGAAGGGAGCAAGGACATTCGGAACTTGAGAAACTGCTCTTTTTCCATCCCTTTCCACATCATGGCGAAGGAACTGATCAGGTGATCAAAATACATGAGAATTCGCTCCAGCCTGCTCTTAAAAAAATCTTCTGAAAGGGGTTCCTGTTTGGCAAGTTGCTCCATTTCAGATAGGATCAACTTGAAGTACAACTCCGTAATCTGATGGTAGATGATAAAGATTTTCTCGTCCTTGAAACTCGTTTTGGGTTGCTGCAAGGACAATAGGGTATCCAAATTGATGTACTCCCAGTAGGTCAAATAATCCGCATAGAGCAAGCCTTCCAAGTACGAAAGCATGTCTTGTCCAGAGGCTTTAAACTTTTCTTGCAGCAGTTCAATTTTTGCTAAAATCTTTGGGTCTATTTGGGTTTCTTCCATTGGAATTTTTAAAAAAAGGTAGTTTTTTCAGCTCCTTTCTGCTTAATTTCACAGCAGAATTTTGTTGCCTCTTAGAGCAAAATTGAATTATTCCTACGTATAAACCAAATAAACTATGGAGAGCGGAACCATCCACAAATCGCTAAAGCAAGACCAGTTTGAAGGGGTAGATTTTTTGGATCTAGACGACTTGTTGACCGAGGAACAAAAGTTGATTCGCTCATCCATTCGCGATTTTGTCAAGAAGGAAATTTCTCCGTACATCGAGGACTGGGCTCAAAAGGCTCATTTCCCCTACGAAATCGTGAAGAAGTTTGGTGAAGTAGGCGCTTTCGGTCCTCAACTTCCCGAAGAATACGGTTGCGGTGGCCTAGATTACATTTCTTACGGACTAATCATGCAAGAAATCGAGCGTGGAGATTCCGGCATGCGCTCCACCGCTTCGGTGCAAGGATCTTTGGTGATGTACCCCATCTACAAGTTTGGATCCGAGGAACAGCGTAAAAAGTACTTGCCTCGACTCGCCTCTGGTGAACTTTTGGGTTGCTTTGGATTGACCGAACCTGACCACGGTTCCAACCCGAGTGGTATGACCACAAACTACAAAGACATGGGTGACCACTACCTCCTCAATGGTGCTAAGATGTGGATCTCCAACTCCCCAAAAGCTGACATTGCAGTGGTATGGGCCAAAAACGAAGAAGGAAGAATTCATGGCCTGATCGTAGAGCGAGGCATGGAAGGATTTACCACTCCAGAAACACACAACAAATGGTCGCTTCGTGCTTCTTGCACTGGTGAATTGGTTTTTGATAACGTGAAAGTGCCTAAGGAGAATCTTTTGCCTAATAAGTCTGGATTGGGCGCTCCGATGATGTGCTTGGACTCAGCACGATTTGGCATAGCCTGGGGAGCAATTGGTGCAGCCATGGACTGCTACGAATCCGCACGGAAATACGCTGCAGAGCGAATTCAGTTTGGTAAGCCGATTGCTGGATTTCAACTGACCCAGAAAAAGCTAGCCGAAATGCTGACTGAAATCACTAAAGCTCAACTATTGGCTTGGAAGGTAGGCAAGATGATGAATGAAGGCACTGCCAAGACCGTTCACATCTCGATGGCCAAGCGCAACAATGTGGAAATGGCCCTGAATATCGCCCGCGAGGCTCGACAAATTCATGGAGGCATGGGCATCACGGGAGAGTACCCAATCATGCGCCACATGATGAACTTAGAATCTGTACTTACTTACGAAGGAACGCACGATATCCACTTGTTGATCCTAGGACACGAAATCACAGGACTTCCTGCTTTCAAATAAATTGAATCATCCTTGATGTAAACTTCAAAAAAGAGCCCTCCCGATATGTTTCGGGAGGGCTCTTTTTTAATTCCACTTACTTGGATTAGCTAACATTTCTTGAATATCCTTCACGAATGGGTTTGGATTCCCGGTGAGCAGGTAATAAAAAAGTCGCGCATCATCGGGATTGACTTCATTTCCATTTTTAGAGGCCTCCAGCCTGCTGTACAACCAAGCCCAAGATCCTTTTTCAAATGGCTTAGGCTCTTTTTTAGTAGTATCATTCAACCAAGCGTATGAAGTTAAGGGAGCCTTGAGGCTTTCAATTCCCTTCGTCTCATTGACCAAAGAAACCAATTGCAATTGCTTGTCTTGAAAACTTTCTCGGAGTTTTTCCCAGGTCCAACCTGTATGCGTCTCCCCTTCTGTTGGGCTATTCGCATGCTCCTGGTCCCAGGTCGAATACGAAATAACACGAACGAATTTAAGGTTGGCTGAATCAGCTTCACTCAACGACGTTCCAATAATCTCCAAAGGACCAGAAGCGAGGATAGTCAATGGATTTTTTGCTGAACTCTTGTTGATGAGTTCGGTGATTTCAATAATTGCAAAATTTGGGGCTGTGACGGCTTCAATAAACTTGGTTTTTTTGAATCCAAACAGACTAGAGCCCAAAAAAGCACTTTCTCTCATCTGTGCATCTGCCCCTGCATGGGTTTTGTTAGATCCCCAAGTGTGGCTGCTGAAGGCATACACCATCACCTGATCTTGGATTTCTTTTGAGGCAATCAATGCCAAGGTCAATGGAGTAGCAGCCCAATCGTCTTTACCATGTTCATTCCCATCCGTAACCACCACAATACGTTCTCCTGCATAAGGAATTGCTTGTGCTAGCACCATGGTAAACATGCCTCCCAACATATTCAAAGTCAGGTAAAAAATGAGGGATTTTTTTATTATTTGATAGTTTAACATCATCTAGTTAATTTATTATCAATCAATTGGTTAAATT